>JAADFW010000182.1 GCA_013152655.1 Chlorobiota bacterium | reverse complement strand
AACGTAGCCAGTTTATTTCCCGGATGAATATATGATACAACTAATTCAGCCTCAACCTTATCAAAATAAGATAATTCTAATTTTTCACCAATTATTCCAATTTGTTCAGTCACTATATCGGCTACTGATTTAGAATCTATAGTCAGGTTTTTTAATTCATCAATATTGGCAGGAAACTCTTCAAGAGCTTTTAATGCAATTTTGTCAACAAATGCTACAAAATCTTCATTTTTAGCTACAAAATCAGTTTCACAATTTAACACTACCAATATGCCTTTTTTCCCGTCAGAAGTAGTTTTAGCTAAAACAACTCCCTCAGTAGCTTCTTTATCAGCTCTTTTATTAGCCAGTTTTTGACCTTTTTTTCTTAAAATATCAATTGCTTTATCAAAATCACCATTTGCTTCCTGTAATGCATTTTTACAATCCATCATTCCGGCACCGGTACTTTTTCTTAACTTACTAACATCTGATGCACTAATTTGAACCATTGTTTATTATTATTTTAATTAAACACCTATTTAAATATTATAAAAATTATTCTGCTTTTTCAGCAGGTTTTTTCTCCTCTTTAGGTTCTTCTTTTTTTTCGCTTACAGCTTCTTTATTGGGTTTTGAAGCTGGTTTTCTGGCAGAAGATTTTTTAGCTTCTGTTTGTGCCGGCCTTTTTTCCGATTTTTTTTCTTTAGCTGCAGCATCCTTTTCTTTTTCAGCTTTTCTTTCTGAAACACCCTCTTTAAGAGCATCTGCTAAAACACCAATAATAAGATCAATTGATTTAGCTGCATCGTCGTTGGCCGGAATAGCAAAGTCAACCAGATTCGGATTTGAATTTGTATCAACTATAGCAAAAACAGGAATATTAAGTTTCTTTGCTTCGTGAACTGCTATTTTTTCTTTTTGAATATCAACAACAAATAATGCTGCCGGTAATCTTGTTAAATCAGCAATACTTCCAAGGTTTTTTTCCAGCTTTGCTCGCTGTCTTTGGATTTGAAGTTTTTCTCTTTTTGACAAATGAGCAAAAGTACCATCTGTAGCCATCTTATCAATTGATGACATTTTTTTAACTGCTTTTCTAATAGTAGGAAAGTTTGTAAGCATACCTCCAGACCAACGCTCTGTTACATAAGGCATATTAATTGCTTTAATTCTTTCAGCAACTATATCTTTAGCTTGTTTTTTTGTAGCTATAAAAAGAATTTTTCTGCCCGATTTAGCTATTTGCTTCATTGCAGCAGCAGCTTCATCTAATTTTACAACAGTTTTGTGAAGGTCAATAATATGAATTCCATTTCGCTCCATAAAAATATAAGGGGCAAAATTTGGATCCCACTTTCTAGTTAAATGCCCAAAATGAGCACCTGCATCAAGCAGTTCATTAAAAGATGTTTGTAACATTGAATTTTTAATTTTAGGTTGTTTACATTCTGTATTAAAGCAATTGCCAAGTAGCTCCAAAAACCGGAAGTCTTAGCAATTTAGATACTAAACTTTTATTAAAAGACCCTATCGTTTACTGAATTGGAATCTTTTTCTTGCTTTTTTCTGACCCGGCTTTTTACGTTCAACTTCTCTAGGGTCTCTGGTAAGCAGTCCGTCAGGTTTTAAAAGTGCTTTATTTTCTTCGTCTAATTTAACAAGTGCTCTTGCTATTCCTAAACGAATTGCTTCTGCTTGCCCTTTTATTCCTCCTCCATATACATTAGCTTTTACATCAAATTTGCCTTCAACCAAATTAAGTGGTTGATTAACTACATAATGTAATAAGCCATTTGGAAAATATTGTGTATAATCTTTATTATTAACAACAATTTTTCCGGTGCCATCACTTAAATAAACTCTTGCAACTGAGGCTTTTCTTCTGCCTATGGTATTAATAACTTCCATATACTTATTTAATTGAATTAAGATCTATTTTTTTTGGTTTTTGTGCTTCATTTTTGTGTTCTGCATCAGCATAAACAAATAAATTTCTGAACAATTGGCTACCTAATTTGTTTTTAGGCAACATTCCTTTAATTGCTTTTTCAACAACAGCAACCGGTTTTTTAGCCATTAAATTTTCTGCTGTTATCTCCTTTTGTCCTCCAGGGTAACCCGAATGGCTAATATATTTTTTATCAGCCCATTTATTTCCGGTTAATTTTATTTTAGAAGCATTTATTATAACAACATTATCACCACAATCAACATGAGGTGTAAATTCAGCTTTATATTTACCTCTTAAAAATTTTGCAGCTATACTTGATAACCTGCCTAATACTTCATCTTGAGCATCAATTAAAATCCACTCCTTATTAACCGTTGCTTTATTAGCTGATACTGTTTTGTAACTTAATGTGTCCACTTTAAATCAATCTTTTATAAACATACATAAATGGAATAAATCCACTCTGAAATTCTGGACTGCAAAAATACAATTATTTTATTAATGAACAATTGTTATCAACAAATTAATTGTTAATAAAATTTTTATACGCCTTGTGTTTTTGTAAGCCGCTGACATTCTGTAACTTAAATTACACAGATTGTGTCTTTTTATTATTTCTTTTTAGAAATTTTATCTTTTTTACAATTTTCGCTAAGATTTAAAATCAAATATTTATTAAAAAAGTATTTCTTATAAGCTATCCTTTTTTGCTATATAATATAGAGGTTGATTCAATCAGGTGGATACACAATTAATAATTTCATTTTAAATTTTGTTAAAAAAACATACAATATTTTTTACTTTTTTCAGTTATAAATTGTTATTATCTAAATTAAAAAAATACGGTATGAGAAATTATACATAGCTTTTCTTTGTATAAAATATAGTAAACCCTTAACTATGCAGTTTTTTTACTTTTAAGTAACAACTTTTTTTTGCTAAATGCATCTAAAAATAACTGTTAGCTTATATAGCCATTAAATGATACGCTTTAAAGATTTAAATCACTATTCATTTTACCTCCTTGGCCTAATAATTCTTGCTTTGGGGATTTCCTGGTCTCCTTTTCTAATTAGTCTTTCGCAAGCCGTTTTATTAACAAACTGGATACTTGAAGGGAATATTTCTAAAAAAATTAACACTCTATTTAGAAGAAAAGGAGCATTATTATTTATTTCTATTTTTGTTGTTCATCTAATTGGAGTTGTTTATTCTCAGGATATAAGCCTTGCCTTTAAGGATATAAAAATCAAACTTCCCCTGTTAATATTTCCGCTTGTTATTGCTACAACAAAACCGGTAAGTTTTAAACAATTAAAGCTAATATTATATTTTTTCCTCTTTTCTATTTTCATATCAAGCGTTCTTAGTGTTTTAACATTGTTGGGTTATACAAGTTTTGAAATTACCAATATTCGTGATATTTCATTATTTATTTCTCATATCCGTTTTAGTTTGCTTATTAATATTGGCATTTTTTCTCTTGTTTATTTAATCTACACAGAAAAAGAAAGTGGGATTTTAAAAATTGGTAATTGGTTTTTAGTTTTTTGGTTTGTTTTCTTTTTATTCATACTTCAATCATATACCGGTATTATAATTTTTATTTTAACTGCTGTAACTGTCCTAATTAAAGCAAGTGTTTTGTGTAAACAAAAAAAGTATAAAACTGCCGGTATTATATTCTCCTTCTTAATCCCAATTCTCTTTTTTTTATATTTATCATTTGCATTTTTCAAGTTTTACAATATTGACAAAATAGAAATTGCCCATTTAGATAAAACAACTGTTAATGGTAATTTATATAGCCATAATACTAAATCAAAGTTAGTTGAAAACGGACATTATATTTGGATTTATGTTTGTAATAAAGAACTTAAGAATACATGGAATAAAAGAAGTAAAATAAATTTTGCAGGAAAAGACCGAAACGGGAATCCTATAAAATTAACTTTAATTCGTTATTTGACTTCAAAAGGTTTAAGAAAAGATGCAGCAGGAGTTATGCAATTAACCGAAACCGATATTAAAAATATTGAAAATGGCATTGCAAATTATATTTTTGCTAATAAACTTGGGTTGTATCCCAGAACATATCAAATAATTTGGGAGTTTGACCGATATTTGAAAGGCCAAAATCCGAGCGGACATTCTGTAACACAAAGAATAGAGTATTATAAATCAGCTTACCATATATTTAAGAATAACATTTTAGTTGGTGTTGGAACGGGCGATTTAAAAATGTCATATAATGATTATTATAACAAAGTTCATTCTCGTTTAACTAAAAAGTGGCGATTAAGAGCTCATAACCAATATTTTACATTTTTAGTTACTTTTGGTTTAATTGGTTTTGTCTGGATAATGTATGCTTTTGTTTATTCCATTAAAAAGGAAGAAGGTTTTAAAAATTATTTTTTCTTTTTCTTTTTCTTTATTGCTTTTTTATCAATGATAAATGAAGACACACTGGAAACACAAATAGGTGCTACTTTTTTTGCTTATTTTTACAGTTTGTTTTTATTTGGATTTAAAACAAAAAAACAAAAAAACGATATTTTTGAATAAACTTAATTTATTAATGAATTCTGTTGAAATGCACAAAAAATATATGCAAGAAGCCATCCGGTTATCGAGAGAAAATATTAAAAACGGAGGAGGCCCTTTTGGTGCTGTAATAGTAAAAAACAATAAAATTATAGCAAAAGCCGCAAATAAAGTTACCAAAAATAACGACCCAACTGCGCATGCAGAAGTATTAGCCATTCGTGCAGCATCTAAAAAACTAAACAATTTTGACTTATCAGGGTGTACTATTTATACCTCATGTGAGCCTTGCCCCATGTGTTTAGGCGCAATATATTGGGCTCGCCTCGATAAAATATATTTTGGAAATAATAAATCAGATGCTAAAAATATCGGCTTTGATGACTCTTTTATTTATGAAGAAATAGAAAAACCATATCATGCAAGGAAAATAAAAACAATTCAACTGTTACCGGAAGAAGCAGAAAAAGCTTTTCACGAATGGTCGGTAAAAGAAGATAAAATTAAATATTAATTATAACCTTTATTTTCATGAACCGCCTTCCTCTCAATTTTTACCAACATGATGTTTTGGAAATTGCACCTGAATTGTTAGGCCGGGTTTTAGTCAGAAAAACAGATAATCAGTTATATCGTTATAAAATAACAGAGGTTGAAGCCTACCGCGGCGAAGAAGATTTAGCATGTCATGCCAGCAAGGGAAGAACTATGCGTACTGAAATTATGTACCACAATGGCGGCGTACTATACATTTATTTAATTTACGGGATGTACTGGATGTTAAATGTGGTAACCGGGTTAAATAATAACCCGCAAGCAGTTTTAATTCGTGGAATTGAAGGCATAAATGGCCCGGGAAGAGTCACTAAAGCTTTAAACATAGATAAAAGTTTTTATGGTGAAAACCTTTTCTTTTCCAACAGGATTTGGATAGAAAAAAACGAAGGAAACTCTTGTTATTATACAACACCACGAATTGGTATTAATTATGCCGGCGAAATATGGAAAAACAAACCCTGGAGGTTTGTTTTAGACAATATATAACTTAATTTTTGAACATTGCTTCCTGTTTTAACGCTTTATTAAACATTCATAATTTAATTTCAATAAAAACTATTGTACTTTTGCACGAATAAATAACAATTAGCATTATGAATATTAAAGTTTTGTTTTTTGGAATTCTGGAAGAAATAGCATCTACACACGAAATTATCTTTTCCGATATTCATGACATAAAAGCATTAGAAAAAATATTAAACAATCAGTTTCCGGACTTAACAAGGTATAAATACCTAATTAGTGTTAACCACGAAATTGTTAAAAATAATGCTTTGTTGAAAGACAAAGACGAAATTGCTTTACTTCCACCATTTGCCGGAGGATAAAAACAATAAAAATTTCAAATTTTATTTAAATGAATAGTAAATTTCTTGTTTCGGGGGCCATTCAACTTGAAATAGTTACAAAAAGCATAGCTTCACATAGCAATAAATTAAATATTGGTGCTCATTCTGTTTTTTTAGGACAAGTTAGAAATGATGTTATTAACAGGAAAAAAGTCAGGGCTATTGATTATTCCTGCTATCAGGAAATGGCTGATAAACAATTTCAAAAAATAAAAGACATGATTTTTAATAAATATAATGATTTAACCTGTATGCACATTAAGCATAGTGTTGGACAGGTAAAAGCCGGTGAAATTTCGCTTTTTGTTTTTGTTTCGTCCGGACACAGGATACAGGCTTTTAAAGCATGTGAAGAAACTGTTAATTTAATAAAAGATGAAGTGCCTATTTGGGGTAAAGAATTATTTGATGACAACACCTATAACTGGAAAGAAAATAAGTAAATAAAAATTAACGAAAAAAATGAGAGATATTAGCTGGAAACTAAATACTTTGCGAATTGCAAATGCACAATCAATTGTAAATGTTAGCGACATAAGTTTAGATGCCATAAAAAATAATACTGTTCCGAAAGGAGATATTTTTGAAATTGCAAAAGTTGCCGGATTTTTAGCTGTAAAAAACACCAGTAATGTGATTCCTCACTGTCATCCAATACCAATTGAAGATTGCACAATCGATTTTGATATAAAAGGAAATGATATTATTGTAAATCTTGAGGTAAAAACTATTTACAAAACAGGAATTGAAGTTGAAGCCATGTATGGAGCCAGTGTGGTGGCAATAACCATATACGACTTACTAAAACCTATTGATAAAAAAATTGTAATCCGGTCAACAAAACTTATTAGCAAATCGGGAGGAAAATCGAGCTTTAAAAATACGCCCAAGCCCGGTTTTAAATCTGCGGTTATTGTTATGTCAGACACCATTGCTGCCGGCAAAAAAGAGGATAAAGCGGGATTGGCTATTAAAGCAAAACTGGAAACACAAAATATTGAAAACATTGATTATGTAATTATACCCGACGAGCCGGAAGATTTAAAATTGCTGATAAATAAATATGCTGCTCAAAAATATGATTTAGTAATTGCTGCAGGAGGCACAGGCGTTTCGCCCCGGGATATTACTCCTGAAACATTAATTCCAATGTTTGAACGGGAAGTCCGGGGAATTGCAGAAGCAGCAAGAGCTTATGGACAAGAACGCACTCCTTATTCAATGTTGTCGAGAAGTGTGGCCGGGTTAATTGGAAAAACATTAATAATTGCTTTGCCAGGTTCAACCAAAGGTGCAAGCGAATCAATGGATGCTATTTTTCCTTATCTTTTGCATATTTATAGAATGTTAGCCGGAGAAAGGCATGATACTTCCAATAGTTAAATTAGTTGAATTTGAAAAGTGGCATTGTAATAAAAACAACAGGAAGCTGGCACACAGTTAAAACCGGCAACAAGGAATTAATAACCTGTAAAATAAAAGGCAAATTCAGAATAAACGGACTGGTAACCACTAATCCGATAGCCGTTGGCGATATAGTCAGCTTAAAATTAAATCCCGGCGAAGAGTTCGGATTAATCACTAAAATTCATCCAAGGAAAAACTATATTATTCGCAAATCGATAAAACTCTCAAAACAGGCCCATGTAATTGCTTCAAATATTGACCGGGCTTTTTTAATTGTTACATTAGCTCACCCCGAAACAAGTACAATGTTTATTGACCGGTATTTAATTTCAGCCGAAGCGTATCGTATTCCGGTTACCTTAGTTTTTAATAAAACCGATATTTACACCACCGACGAAAAAAAATATTTAGAAGCCATAATACGCCTTTATACATCTATTGGCTACCAGTACATTGAAACTTCGGCTAAAACAAAATATAATATAGGTGTTTTAAAAGAAAAAATTGCCGGGCAAATTGTGGTTTTTTCCGGCCATTCCGGGGTTGGAAAATCAACCCTGGTTAATGCTATGGCTCCTAATTTAAATTTAAAAACAGCAATAGTTTCTGAGGCACATAAAACAGGAAAACATACTACTACTTATACTGAAATGTTTGAATTGGACAATGGAGCTTTCATAATTGACACACCCGGAATTAAAGGATTTGGTATTATTGATATGTATAAAGAAGAAATATTTCATTTTTTCCCTGAAATATTTAAAATTTCAAAAGCATGCAAATATCATAACTGTACCCATGTTCATGAACCCGATTGTGCTGTGAAAAAAGCAGTTGAAGAACATAAAATAAGCCTCTCCAGATACCAAAACTATTTAAGTATTATGGAAGAAGATGTAGATGAAAAATATCGCAAACCGTTTTAAGGAAAATTCTATAATCACAGAATTTCCCTTAAAAATATCTTTGTGGACAATTTGTATAAATCTGTGGTTTGTTGTTTTTTCTGTCATCTCGAAAAAAAAAATGGGAAAACCCCTGCTACTTGCTGAGAATTCCTCAAATCACTTCGTTTCGCTATTTTCGGAATGACAGAAAGGGGAGTTACGGATGATAAGAGGAAATGAAATAGCAGCAAAAGGCAACTTAGCAGAAAAAAAGAAATAAACTGCCTTGTTATAAGGGGTGGAAATAAGGCCAGAAATCCCTATACGCTTCATTTTCGGAATCCGTGAGGCCTTATATTTATTTCTTTTGTCTTTTTCTATCTATTTCACTTAATAAGATTTTTCGTAATCGAATTGATTTTGGCGTAACTTCAACATATTCATCTGCACTAATATACTCCAGTGCTTCTTCAAGGCTAAATTTAACAGCCGGAGCTATTCTAACCTTCTCGTCAGAACCGGAAGCTCGCATATTTGAAAGTTTTTTTAATTTAGTCAGGTTAATTACAATATCGCCTTCTTTATTACTTTCGCCAACAACCTGGCCTGCATATATATTAACATTTGGTTCAACAAAAAACCGCCCCCGGTCTTGTAATTTATCAATTGCATAAGGAATTGAAGTTCCGGTTTCCATAGCTATTAAAGAACCATTTAACCTTTTTTCAATAACCCCTTTATAGGGTTGAAATTCAATAAACCGATGCGAAATAACCGCTTCGCCGGCAGTTGCTGTTAATAATTGATTTCTTAATCCTATAATTCCTCTTGATGGAATATTAAATTCAAGGTGTATCCGCTCCCCTTTTCTCTCCATTAATAAAAGATCTGCTTTTCTTTTGGTAATTAGTTCTATTGCTTTTCCCGAAACCTCTTCCGGCAAATCAATGGTAAGCAGCTCAATTGGCTCATTCTTTTCTCCTGCAATTTCCTTAATTACAACCCTTGGCTGGCCAATTTGTAACTCGTATCCTTCGCGCCTCATTGTTTCAATTAATATAGAAAGATGCAAAATGCCTCTTCCGTAAACGGTAAAAGCATCGGCTGAATTGGTGGGAACAACCTTTAAAGCAAGATTTTTTTCCATTTCTTTCTCCAAGCGTTCTTTTATATGCCTGGATGTTACATATTTCCCTTCTTTTCCAAAAAATGGTGAATTATTAATAGTAAATAACATGCTCATTGTGGGCTCGTCAATACTAATTGGCTTTAATCCTTCAGGATTTTCATAATCTGCTATTGTATCGCCAATTTCAAAATTATCCAGGCCAACAATTGCACAAACATCTCCGGCTTCAACACTTTCCTTTTTTGCTTTTCCTAATCCTTCAAAAACATATAGCTCTTTAATTTTTGTTCTAACTATTGAGCTGTCGTTTTTTACAAGTGAAACATTCATGCCGCTTTTTAGTGTTCCTCTTTTAAGTCTTCCTACGGCAATTCTGCCAACATAAGAAGAATATTCCAAGGAAGTAATTTGCATTTGCGATGTACCTTTTTCTATTTTTGGTTCTGGTATGGTTTCAATAATACAATCGAGCAAAGCTAAAATATCATTAGCTTTTGTTGTGTGGTCGTCAGCCATCCAACCCTCTTTTGCCGAGCCGAAAATAGTTGGAAAATCCAATTGATATTCATTTGCATCTAAACTGTACATTAAATCAAAAACTTGCTCCTGAACTTCATCAGGACGACAATTGGGTTTATCAACCTTATTAATAACCACAATTGGCTTAAGGCCCATCTGAATTGCTTTTTGTAACACAAACCGGGTTTGTGGCATGGTTCCCTCAAAAGCATCAACAAGTAAAAGAACACCGTCTGCCATATTTAATACCCGTTCTACTTCACCGCCAAAATCAGAGTGTCCCGGGGTATCAATAATGTTTATTTTAACACCTTTATATTGTACAGAAACATTTTTCGACAATATTGTAATTCCTCTTTCCCGCTCCAGTTCATTGCTGTCCATTATTAAATCACCAGGCCGTTCATGGTCTTTAAACAATTTTGTTTGCACTAAAATTTTGTCAACTAATGTCGTTTTACCATGATCAACATGAGCAATTATTGCAATGTTTCTTATTTTCTGCATAAATTTCGCTTATAAAAAATGGGTGCAAAAGTAGTAATATATATTCAAGTATATACATTTAGCTATAAATTTAACGAATGTTTTATTCAGAAAGCAAAATTAATGCAGTAAAAAAGGTGTGTATTCAGTTTATTAATTTTTTGTGCCTAATTAGTGTTTTGTAAATCAACAATTTAACTTTTATTAACTAAAATTAATAAGAAAATATACAAGTTATACTTCCAACAAGAATTACAGTTTTATTAAATTGTTTTTTACTCACACTATATATGGTTACATAGATAAATTAGACAAAAATATTTTATTTTAATTATTCCTGCATTTTTATGTGGTTCATTTTCAGTGTTTTATGTTTTTCTAATGTGTTTTTTAAAAAAAACAGTACTTTGTTTTGCACAGTACTGTAATTTTTACATATCTTTGCATTGAACAATAACTTGTAAAGGATAGTATTTTGAATAAAAGAAGTCTTAAAATATTACTTATTTCTTTTTGTTTAATTACATGTGGAGTACAAACACATACTGAAGCACAAAATATTTCCATAACCCTGGGATATAGTTTTGCAAACTATTCAATTTCAGAAAACAAAACAGACATCAGGGATAAAAAGGAAGCGGATTTTACAAAAAACTTAACGTTGATACCTTTTCCATACAAAAAACAGAAAAAAGAAATACAAAACACTAATAAAAACAGGAATATAAATAATTACATGGCAATTATTTATTTGATTATAGCAAGTACCCAAATATTATAAAATAGTAATAACCAATTAATTAAAAAGAATATGAAATTAGAGAACACAAAAGCACAAATGAGAAAAGGAGTTCTTGAATATTGTATTCTTTCCATATTGTCAAAAGGTGACGCTTATGCTTCAGACATTATTAAGGTTTTGAAAGAAGCAGAAATTATAGTTGTTGAGGGAACAATGTACCCTTTATTAACCCGTTTGAAAAACGCCACTCTGCTTGCCTATCGATGGGAAGAATCTAAACAAGGGCCTCCACGCAAGTATTATGAACTTACAAAAAAGGGGCAAGAATTTTTATCAGAACTTGACTCGTCATGGAATGAATTAGTATTAGCTGTAAAAAAAATTAAACAATAAAAACGACATAAAATGAAAAAGACTTTAACTATAAATATAAGTGGATTAGTTTTTCATATAGATGAAGATGCTTTTGAGAAACTACAAGGTTATTTAAAATCATTAAACAACAAATTTGGAGCAACAGAAGAAGGCCGCGAAATTATTACAGATATTGAATCGAGAATAGCTGAAATTTTTGCTGAAAAAACCAATGTCAAACAAGGCGTGATTACCATAAAAGACGTTGAGAAAATTATTGAAATAATGGGGAAGCCGGAAGAAATTGATGCTTCGGAGGATGACACAACAGAACAAGAAACAAAACAAGATTACAGAAGACACCGGAGATTATACAGAGATCCTGAAAACACTGTTATTTCAGGTGTTAGTGGTGGTTTAGCCGCCTATTTTTCAGTTGACCCGGTTTTAGTCAGAGTTATTTTTATCATATTAATTTTTGTGTTGGGGCCGGTTGATTTCTTAATATATATAATCTTATGGGCTGCTGTTCCGGTTGCCAGAACAACAGCACAAAAATTAGAAATGCGAGGTGAAAAAGTAACCGTTTCAAATATTGAAAAATCTATTAAAGATGAATTTAAAAATGTAAAAGAAAATTATCGCGAATACAAAACTTCAAAAGAATATCAAAATACTAAAGACGGATTAACCAGAATACTTGAAGTTTTTGGAATTATAATTAAAGCAATGTTTAAAATTATTCTTATTATTATAGGAATAGCTTTTGTTTTTTCTGGAGCAATAATTTTAATCATGCTAATTAGTGCACTATTTGCAGGAGGTGTTGCCGGCATTCATTTGTTTGGCTTCAATAATTTGGCTATAACTCCATTTTTAAATGCATTTTCTGACCCGGGCATAGTGTGGCTGTTTACTACGGCTTTATTTTTTGTCGCATTCATACCAATTTTAGCTATTGTTTATGGAGGCGTTAAGCTAATTTTTAAGTTTAAAAGCAACGACAAAGTTATTGGCTTAACGTCACTTGGATTATGGTTAATAAGCTTAGGTGTAATAATTGTTATAGGAATTTCTGAGGCAAGTAATTTCAGGTCAAATGCCAAAAACTCTGAAACATTTATAATAAATTATCCGCAAGGAGACACTCTTTACCTAAAATCAGCAATTAATCAGTTTAAAGACCTTGACAGTTATGACGATTATTATGATTTAAACAATTTAATTTTAATTGAAGATGAAGATGAATATAAAATTTTCGGAAAACCTGAATTAGATATTGTTCAATCAAATAATCCGGATATTGAATTGATAATAAAAAAACGATCGCGAGGAAAATCAAAATACAATGCACGACAAAATGCAAACCTTATAAAATATCACTGGTCACAAAAAGATTCATTAATTCTGTTTGACCCCTATTTTACAATACCGGAGAATAAAAAATGGAGACAACAGCAGTATAATATAATCCTTAAATTGCCTGTTGGAAAAACAGTTTATCTTGATCATTCACTAATTGACATTATTTATGACATTGACAATGTAACAAACACATACGACAGTAAAATGGTTGACAAATTCTGGACAATGCAACCGGATGGCTTAACCAAGTCTCAATAATCCCTCCCATACTATTCTAATTATCAGCCGGGCAATTCATTGTCCGGCTTTTTTATTCAAAAAACATCTAAATTATTATATACGAACCAATAGAAAACAATACCTTTTATACAATTTAATCTGTTATGTTTTCTAATTAAAAATATAATGATTATTTTATCAACAAAAATTGCTTTTATGAATATCCCGAAAACAATATTGTTTTTTCTTATATTTTCATCATTTCTTCATTTAAAAGCTCAAAAATATAATTTTCGCCAGTTTTCTGTTGACAACGGCTTATCTCAATCACAGGTTTATGCTATTGAACAAGACGTTTACGGCAACATGTGGCTTGGAACCTATGGCGGAGGAATAACTATTTACAACGGTGCTGAAACAAAATATTTAACTACATCAGATGGCTTACCAAGCTACAGCATTCTGTCTTTATTACAGGCTTCAGACAGCACCATGTGGATAGGGACTATAAATGGAGCTGTTATTTATCGTGAAAATAAAATTGTTGCTATTGATACATCAAGCTCTTTAAAAGGAACAGTATGGAGTTTTGTTGAAAGCCCTGACGAAACTATATGGCTGGGAACGGATAATGGACTTTGGAAATATGATAAAAGCGGTTTACATAAATTTGACAACCCCAATCTTGAAGAAGCAATGATTTTATCTTTAAGAATAGACAATGACGGTAAATTGTGGGGGTTTTCTGTAAAACAAGGCATTATACTATACGATGGAGAACTTTTAATTACGAACGTAATTCCGGAGATAAAAAATTTATTAGTTGAAGATATATACTGTGATAATGAAAATACAATTTGGTTTGCAACTTCAGAAGGAATCTACTATTACAAAAACAACGAAATAAAAAAATTAACTCAACATTTTAAGAATTCTAACGGCCATTTTTTGAGTATTTATAAAGACAATGACAATAATTTATGGATTGGTTCAGAGAATAACGGATTAACAATAATTAGAAAAGATGAAACACTTTATCTTAACAAAAATCAAGGATTAGGGTTTATAGCTATTCCCTGTCTTTTTGGTGACCGAAGCGGGAATGTTTGGGTTGGAACCGACGGTGGAGGAGTCAGCATATTTAATGGGTTTTTGTTTTCACATTATGATTTAAGCGATATTTCAAACAATTTTATAATGACTATTCTTGTTGATAAGAATAACAACAAATGGTTTGGAACTGATGGCGATGGTGTTATTTTTTTAAATAAACACCGGAAATTTTTACTAACAACAAAAGATGGCCTTGCCGGAAATCTTATAAATGATATCATACAAGACAAAACAGGCAACATTTGGATTGCGACAAATAGTGGCTTAAGCAGATACAATGGGAAAACATTTAAAAACTTTACCAGAAAAAACGGATTAGTATCTGATACTGTTTTTAGCCTTTTAGAAACAAAAGACGGAAGTATTTGGTGTGGCAGCATTGGAGAAGGCATTAGCCGTTTTGACGGAACTGTTTTTCATAAATATTATTCTGAAATCAATTACGAAGAAGATTTCACATGGATGATATACCAGGCTAAAAACGGACTAATTTATTTCGCAACAGAAAGCGGACTCAGGGAATATAATGGCAAATCATTTAAGTCATATACCAAAAAAGACGGACTAAACGAAAACCATGTTTGGGCAATTGCGGAAGACAACAATGGAATAATCTGGCTTGGAAATGAAGACCTTGTATCTTTTAACGGAAAGACTTTTAAAAACCACAAACTTAAAGACATATTAAATTTTGATGTTATTTATTTACTGAAATTTGACGATAACGGCAACTTAATTATTGGAACTGAAAAAGGTATTGACCGTATTTCTTTTAATAAAAACAGTGAAATTATTGCTGTTAAACATTTTGGCAAAAAAGAAGGATTTACAGGCATTGAATGTAATTCAAATGCAATAGCAAAAGATAAAAGCGGGCGGTTTTTTATTGGAACAATCAAAGGCGTTACCGTTTACAACCCTGCCGAAGACAAACAAGACACCATTCCTCCACAATTGTATATTTCCAAAATTAAGTTGTTTTATAAAAATGTAAACTGGTCTGACTATTCTAATTATTTATATGGAGAATATAAATTGCCATCTAACCTTAAATTACGTTATAATCAAAATACCCTTACTTTCAGTTTTATTGGAATAGACTATAAGTCGCCCGAAAAAGTACAATATCAATTTAAATTAGATGGTTTTGATGAGAATTGGCATCCTGTTACAAGTAAAAATGAAGCTACATTCACTAATTTACCACACGGAAAATATTCTTTCATGGTAAAAGCCTGCAATCATGATGGAGTTTGGGTAAAAAACCCCGTTAAGTTCAACTTTGAAATAATTACACCATATTGGTTTACATGGTGGTTTGTTACCCTCGCTATTATTTTCATTATTTTTCTTGTGTATGGATATGTTTTTCTTAATACGATGCGTCTTAAAAAATTACATGCAATGCTTACACAAAAGGTTTCTGAAAGAACCCGAATGTTAAATCAACAAAAAAACGAATTAATATCAGCACTAAATATTAATAAAAACCAAAAAGAAAAACTGGAACAGGCATATGAAGAAGTAAAAGAATCGTCTCGCCTTAAAGAGATATTTCTGGCAAATACGAGTCATGAAATAAGAACCCCTCTTAATGTAATAATTGGTTTTACTAATTTGTTGCTTAAATCAAAACTTGACAGGCAACAATTAACATATTTAAATAATATTAGTGTTTCAAGCGATAATTTGCTAGCTGTATTAAATGATATTTTAGATTTTTCAAAAATTGAAGCCAACAACTTAACATTAAATAAAGTTGATTTCAAAATTCATGAAACAATTAATAATTGCTGTATTGCCTCCTCTGTAAAAGTGCAGGAAAAAAACATCAATTTTACACAAAAAATATCGAAAGATATCCCGGAGTATCTATATGGAGATCCTGTAAGATTAAGTCAAATACTCACTAACCTGATTAGAAATGCTATTAAATTCACTAATGATTCCGGGTCTATTTCTATTAATATTGATTTGTTAGATAAAAAAAATGACATGCTATATTTGCTTTTTAGCGTAAAAGATACAGGAATAGGAATTTCAAAAGAACACCAAAAATTAATATTTGAAAGTTTTACCCAGGCAAAAAGCGACATGACTCGTC
Source organism: Chlorobiota bacterium (assembly GCA_013152655.1). Taxonomy (GTDB): domain Bacteria; phylum Bacteroidota; class Bacteroidia; order Bacteroidales; family B39-G9; genus JAADFW01. Next base: position 2,250 of record JAADFW010000182.1, on the reverse strand, counting down.
AATATGGAGGAACAGGCTTAGGCTTGTCAATTGTAAAGCGACTTATTGATCTTCATAATGGAGAAATAACCCTTACAAGTAAAGAAGGAAAAGGATCAACTTTTGCTTTCACAATCGGTTATCAGGTATCAGACATTAAAAAAATTAAAAAAGATATTGAAGCAGAAGAAAAAAGTTTATTAAATGCTAAATATCATTCAGAAATTTTATTGGTTGAGGATAACAAATTAAACATTAACCTGGCCATTGATACTATTCTTTCGTTTAACGAAAACATTAATATTGATGTGGCTGAAAATGGGCAAATTGCATTGGAAAAAGCACAGAATAAAGATTATGACCTTATTATAATGGACATTCAAATGCCGGTTATGGATGGATATGAAGCAACCAGTTATATTCGTAATCATTTCCCCGAATCAAAAAAACACATACCAATTTTAGGTATGACAGCACATGCAATGAATGAAGAAAAAGAAAAGTGTTTTGAATTAGGCATGAATGATTATCTTACAAAACCATTTGTGCCTGAAGAATTATTTAAAAAAATAACAAATCTTGTTAAAAAAATAGAAATAACAGAAAAAATATCTGCTGATCAGAAAATTGAAAAAGCTGATATGTCATTTGTTTATACATACATTAATTTAGAAATATTAGGAAAAACGTACAAAGGAAACAAACAAAAAATTGCAAAAATACTTGAACTTTGCCTTTCCAATATTCCGAAACAAATACATGACCTTACTAAACATTACGAGTCAGAAAGCTGGAAGAATTTAAGAGTTGTAGCTCATTCTCTTAAAACTTCATTAAATTATCTTGGCATGAAGCCCCTACGAGAAGCTGCTTTAACAATTGAAAAAAATGCAGCTGAAGAAAAAGAGCTTTCCGAAGTTCCTTCATTAATACAAACAATAAACAACGGATGGAATGAAGCACTTAACGAATTGCAGCAAGTTCATAAAAAATTTTTAAAAACATAATTTCTTAACTTTTGATAAAAAACTTTAAATTCATATTATCTTTTTTTATTTGCATTCCTGTCATTTTATTTGCTCAAAATGACAATATTACATTTGAAAGACTTTCAGTAAAAGACGGCCTTTCACATAATAATATTTATTCTATTCTTCAAGACAACGAAGGCTATATTTGGATTGGCACACAAGATGGATTAAACAAATACGACGGCTATAAATTTACAATATTCCGGCATGAACCGTCAAACCCAAATTCATTATCATCAAACAATTTTGGGAAATTGTATCAGGATACCAGCGGTATAATTTGGTTGGGAACTTATGGCGGCGGACTTGATTCTTTTGACCCCGTAACTCAAAACTTTCACCATTATAAACACGACGAAAAGGATGAAAACACAATAAGTTCAGACAGGATTCAATTTATTCACGAAGATAAATTTGGTTTATTTTGGATTGGCACATCGGGCGGAGGGTTAAATATGTTTGACAGAAAAACCGGTGTTTTTGTTCATTTTTTGCATGATGAAAACCAAAAAGGCAGTCTTAGTCATGACAGAGCCAAGGCAATTGCTGAAGATAAAAATGGCAATTTATGGATTGGTACCGGGAATGGGCTCAATTTATTAGATCGCAAAACAGGATCGTTTAAAAAATATTTTCACGACAGTAAAAACCCAAACAGCTTAAGTCACAATCATATTCAGTCAATAATTATTGATCATAACGGTATTATCTGGGTTGGTGGCCGAGGTGGTGGACTAAACCGGTTTGATCCGGTAAAAGAAGAATTCATTAATTACAAATACAATCCGAATAATCCGAATAGTATTGACGATAATAGTGTGGAAGTTATTTTTGAAGATTCGGAAAACAACTTATGGATTGGAACTTATAGTGGAGGCTTAAATCTTTTTGACAGGGAGAAAAATAAATTTTATCACTTTGTTTACAACCCAAATAATCCAAATAGTATTAGTCATAACCGTATTGAATATATTTTTGAAGATAATTCAAAAGTACTCTGGGTTGGAACAAGAGGCGGTGGAATTTCAAAACTTGACTTAAAAAAGAAAAAATTCAATTCTTTTACTTATTTAGAACAGAATCGCGGGATTATACCTAATCCGAGTGTTTTTGCAATAAATGGCGACAGTATTGGCAATTTATGGATAGGAACAGACGGGGGCGGTTTCGTTAAATACAATGCCTGCCACGACTTCTTCCATTAAATAACGATTTTTGGGAATTTCCAGTGGCCCAAAAC
>JAADFW010000181.1 GCA_013152655.1 Chlorobiota bacterium | reverse complement strand
TCACTAAATGTTTCTGTACATAATTGATATAGAAGTGTTTGAGATTTCTGTATCCGCCGAGATGAAAAGCAATAAGAATCGTTATTACTTCCGAGTCGCTTAATCGAGAAGGCTTATTTCTTCGTTTCTTACCGCTTTTTTCGTCAATCCGGTATCCTGCCATACTTTTATTAAAATCTTTGCAAAATTCGTCTGCTAAATAAAAAATTTCCATTAAATTTACGCTATTATTCATAAGGATTGTTTTTGTTTAAATTTTAAATATTTGTATTTCAGCTTGTTAAAATACAAACAATCCTTTTTATTTGCAAATTTTTTTTGATGTTTTTTATATCGAATTGAGGTTACTACAACTTTACTGGACCTGAATTAGCCGACATAATAATTTTCATCAAGGACAATCCAGAATCCATCTTCTTAGCACCCGCAATCTATGACATTATAAAAGCGAGCCTAATTGGTTTATGGAAAAAACTAACGACCCTGAATGTGAAGAAAATGCAATCAGGCAAGACAGAATCTAAGCAGAAAAAAATATCCGTTCGTTATGAGGATGCACAACAGAGAAGAGTAACAATTAACATTGAGGGCGACCTTGACAACGACTTAATTGAAGAAATTATTGAGGAATCATTGGAAGTTATCAAAACAGACAAGAAAGAAGATTTCTTTCAGCAGCCTGACTTTGTTGACAATTCACAAGGCACGGATGCTATAGAACTCAAGTATAATCGTGAGACCAAGGTTTGGGAGCCCGAAAATTTTGGTGCTATAAGAAGGAAAATGGACGACTACCAAAAATGGGCAGAGGAAAACTTTGATAGCTAAACTACAGACAATGACAAAAGAAGATTGGGCAGCTAAACTCATTTTATCAAGTATTCCCCTAAGACAGTTGGGAGTTGAAAGAATGCCTATTGGATTCGCGTCTGGATGTTTAATTGACTATCACGACAAAAGACTAATTCTAACTGTTTCTCATGCAACAAGAAATCAAGGAAATTGGGCAATTGAAGTTCGTGCTAAAAATGGCATTGGTACGCAAACCTATCAAATTGGTGCAATGATGTTCTTAGAGACTGGGAACATAAACACAGGAGCCGTAAAGGATGTAGATTTTTCATACGCTACAGTCCCCAACGACATTGCACCCTACTACCATGAATTAAATCCACAAGGACAGATAACAACTTCCATACCCAGAGAAATTCAAACATTAGACTTTGAAATAAAACCAGACGATTCAAAAAAATATGGCTTCTCTGGTACAACAATGTTCAGCACAGATGGTTGGTTCCTGTTTACCGAAAATAGACTTGTCATGGACATGACTTATCAAGGAATGCAAGACGATTTATACAAATTCAAGCTACCAAAAAAACACCCAGGACACGAATATTTCAGAGGGACAAGTGGAGCACCAATTATGGACAATGACGGAAATGTAGTAGCATTAGTTTGTGAGGGAGACGTTGACGAAGACATAATCTTTGGTGTTTCAATTAAGCAGTACAAGTATTCACTTGACATAGAAGTTGAAAACATTAGAAAATAAAAATAACGTGCCACAACAAAGGCTAAAAAACATAGGGCGGACAAGGGTTTTAGAGAGATTATTGCTCTTAACAAACTTCCTGCTCGGCTGACAGGAAAGTGCTATTAAAGCCCTACGTTTTTTAGCCAAACCGTTACCTGCAAGCTTAATAAATATACCCGTTCGGTACTAAATTACAATTATATGGTTATTTTATACCCTTTGGGTGTTATTTAAATATATTTTATTATATTTGCCCCCGTAAAGGTATAATATTATGACAAGAATATCATCATTTTTAAAATATCATCGTAAAAGATTAAACTTAACACAAGAAGAACTTGCTAATAAAGCAGGTGTAGGTATTCGTTTTATTCGAGAAATGGAACAAGGGAAACAGACTTTACAATTAAATAAAGTAAATCAAGTTTTATCTTTATTTGGGTATTCTTTGTTTCCATCGAAAATTAAATTAGATCCTTACGAAATTGCTCTTAATTTAAAAAATGATATTCGTTTTAAATATTTTAATAAAGCCGTAAAAATTACACTGAAAAATAGGATGAAGAAATATGGATTTATCATTAATGAAATAATAGACTTTAATAATGAAATATCAGGGTGGAAATTTGTTTCAAATAATAATGCTATAAAATATCAAAAAAACAGAGATGATAAACTTATAGAAATAATTTCACATTCTGACATTCAAGATATTGAAGAACAATAGTATGAAAAAAGGATTAGTATATAAAAAAGAAATATTAGCAGGTATAATCTGGGAAGATGAAGAAGGGTATCATTTTAAATATGATAAATTATATTTAACAAATCCTAAATATGGTGGGATAAGTAAGACTTTACCATTACGAGAAAAAACATATGATAGTGAAAATATGATACCTTTTTTTGATGGATTAATACCGGAAGGTTGGTTACTAAATATAGCTATTGATAATTGGAAATTAAACCGAAATGATAGAATGAACCTTTTACTCACTCTATGTCAAGATAATATTGGTGATGTAAGTATTAAAAAAGAAAATTAGAATGAAATGTTTAATTTGTTATAAACCTCTTGATAAATCAGAAATAGATTATCATAAAAAATGTTTAAAAAAGGAATTTGATTTAAAACAAATGCCCTCAATAAATATTGATGAAAAAGAATTAAAAAGATATGCAAAACAATTAATTGAAGCAAATATTGCAATTACTGGTGTTCAACCAAAATTAAGTTTGTGGTTAGAAGAAAGCAAACAAAACGATCGCTTTACTATTATTGATAGTAAAAGTAATTTTATAATTAAACCTCAAAGTGAAATATACCAATCTTTACCTGAAAATGAAGATCTTTGTATGCACTTAGCTTCTGAATTAAATATTCAAACTGCTAAACATAGTTTAATTAAATTATCATCAAAAAAGTTAGCTTATATTACCCAAAGATATGATAGAGTAGAAGATAAGAAATTAGCAAGTGAAGATTTGTGCCAACTTACAGAAACATTAACAGGGCGTAAAGACAAAAGTAGTTATGAGAAAGCAGGAAAGATTATTATTAAATATTCGTCACAACCTGGTTTTGATGCATTAAGTTATTTTGAATTAGTTTTATTTAGTTTTATTATAGGAAATGCAGATATGCATTTAAAAAACTTCTCAATGTTAGAAAACATTGACGGTAGTTTTACTTTAAGCCCCGCATACGACTTAATATCTACTTTCTTAGTAATAAAAGATGAGGATGAAGAATTAATGTTACATATCAATGGAAAAAAGAACAAAATAAAATTAAAAGATTTTGATGCCTTAGCGAAAAATTTATCGCTAAATGAAAAGCAAAAAGAAAATATTTATCAAAAATTTCTTAAAAAAGAAAATAATATCAAATGGTGGATTGAAAATAGTTTTTTACCAGAAAACCATAAAGAAAAATTACAAATTCTTATTAATACACGATTAAAAATGTTGAATATATAAACTGCCAGCAGGTAACAACAAATAAACCCAATGCACGCTAAGTAGCTCATATCGAACGGAAGTGCGGTTTTTTACTCTTTTATATGTGCAAATTTTTTGCTACTTTCGTTGTGTGTAAGAAACTACTAAAATATCGTGCACTGTGTTTATTTCAGTCCGTTATGAGCAATAAGGGGGATTTTTTTTCTTTCAAAAAAGCAAACTTTAAAGCCCGGACTGAAAATTTGATAAATCAACAGTCGAGCAAAAAAATAATCTGTAATTTTTAAAAGACGAGGAATATAGACAGCACAGA
>JAADFW010000180.1 GCA_013152655.1 Chlorobiota bacterium | reverse complement strand
ATAATTTAAGTTCATTCAAGCTCCTTTAAATGAAAATCTATATGTTAAAGTAAAAAAAACTGTGAAAGTAGACAACATTGGATAAAATAAAAGAAAATAAAAAAGATAGTATCATTGATATTTTATTGCATTTTGCAATAAATAATAAAACGCTGCTAATAACTTTAAAGCTCATCATTGCAGCGGGATTAATTTGGTATCTAATTTACAAATTAGATTACAATAAAATAATCATGTCATTAGAAAATGCTAATTATTATTTGATTGGTTTTGTAGTGGGATTGATGGTGCTTAATTTATATCTTCAATATAGGCGATGGGAGTTAACCTCAAGACTTCTACTCAGCCAATTAGACAAAAGAAAAATATTCCGATCTTTTATATATGGAATATCTGCCGGTGCGTTTACACCTGCAAGAGTGGGCGAGTATTTGGGCAGGGCAATGGCTTATAAAGATAAACCCTTGCTTCATTCATTCGGTGCAACATTTTTGGATAAATTTTTTCTTCTTATCGTTGTTGTTTTTACGGGTTCAATAGGAAGTGTTTTATATTTAAGTATTAGCTACCGGATATCTAATATTATTACGGTGCCTCTTTTCATCGTTTTATTTTTGCTTCTTGTTTTCTTTATTATTGTTCTAAAAAATCCGCGTTATTGGTTTGATAATATTAGCGAAAGATTCAAAAAATATGACAAGATAAATACCGGTATTGAAAGGATAAACTCGTTAGACTTCAACAAAAAAGAATATGCTAATGAAATGCTTGTACTTTCTATTCTTCATTTTATTACAATCCTTTTACAGTTTGCTTTGTTAGTCTCTGCATTTTCATTTCAGTATAATTATTTAGGTTACATTTGGGCAGGTTCACTTGTGTTGTTTGTAAATTCCATAATCCCATCAATATCATTTGGTGATCTGGGTGTAAGGGAAGGCGCTGCTGTTTTTTTCTTACTTCCTTTTGGGATCTCAAATATTGCAGCATTTAACGCATCAATATTCTTATTCTTAATCAATATTTTGCTACCTGCAATTTTAGGACTTTTCTTTTTGATAAAGAGGAACAATGTTTGATTACGTCTTTCTTATAATTTTATCACCCATTCTTGTTTACTACTTATATTTTTTGCTATCAATTTATAAGGGGTTAAATAATTTGTCTTTTTGGGAAAACAATAACCTACCCAATGAATTTGTGACTGTGATCATTCCCTTTAGAAATGAATCGGATAATATTATCCAAAGCTTAAGAAGTATTGAAAAACAAAATTATCCAACCGATAAACTTGAAGTAATTTATGTTAATGATTCTTCAACTGATGATTCGGAAGTGAAACTAAAATCTCAAATAAATTCCGAACATATCCGGGTCATTTCTGTGCCTGAAGAATTTGCAAAAAAAGCACATAAAAAAAGAGCAATTAAATACGGGATTAAAAATGCAAAGGGAGAAATTATTGTAACTACTGATGCCGACTGCGAACATAAAAATAATTGGCTCACAACTTTGTTAAGCGGGTTTGATAAAAATACCGGTTTTATTTCCGGTCCCGTAGAGTTTATCGAAGAAGAAAATTTCTTTAATCAATTACAAAGACTTGAGTTTGCAAGTCTTATTATTACAGGGGCTGGGTTAATAGGAGCAGACAAGCCGATAATTTGTAACGGGGCTAACCTTGCATACAGAAAATCTGTTTTTGAAGAAGTCGGGGGTTTTGAAGGACAGATGGAATTATCTTCGGGCGATGATGAAATTTTAATGCAAAGGATTTGGAAGAGGACTGATTATAAAATAAAATTCTGCATTAATAGAGATGCCTTTTCTTTTACACAGGCGAACAAAGACTTATCACAATTTTATAATCAAAGGAAAAGATGGGCAAGTAAAGGATTATTCTACGAATTAAAAAGCACATTAACTTCCATAATTTTTATTTTATTATTCTATCTGTGTTTGTTAATATTGTTAGTCCTTTCATTTATAAACACTTCATTTTATTTACCAATTTTTATAACCGTTTTTGTTCTAAAAATATTCTTTGAATTTATTGTAATGAAAAGGGGTTGTAATTTATTATTCCATAAAAAAATGCTGAAGTATTTCCTGCTTGCTGAAATATTTCATATCCCTTATATATTAATTTCCGGAATTACGGGTATTTTCGGCAACTTTGTGTGGAAAGAAAGAAAACTTTCACGCTGAATAAATTAGACAAATCAAAGCTCTAACTGTCTAAAATAATGTACAGGCATTTAATTAAAACCTACTAAAAACTAAATAATCACATTAATTTACTTGGCACAATGATTGGTTTGTTAAATGCAAACGACGGAGAATATTATGAAAAAATTAGTACTAAGTCTTTTTGTTGTAATGTTTGTATTTGCTTTTACAAAGGACACAAATGCAAAAGTTAAATTAGAAATATCAGGGGGAGTATATTTTTATTCAGAATTACAACCTTATGGAAATTGGTATAAATTGAATGGGGGAATAACAGTTTGGCGTCCGGCAAATATAAGAACTAATTGGCAGCCTTATAGATACGGTAGATGGTTTTGGACAGATGACGGCTGGTATTGGAATTCAGATGAAGATTTTGGTTTCATAACTTATCACTACGGTCGTTGGTATTATGACGATTACTACGGCTGGGTTTGGGTCCCCGGCAACAGGTGGGCACCTGCCTGGGTCGATTGGAAATATGATAACGATTATATAGGTTGGGCTCCGTTACCTCCTTATGCAGAATTTTCTATAAATATCGGGATTCATTTTTCAAATAATTTTCATTACGGGTACAGATATTGGAGTTTTGTAAGATACAGAGATTTCAGTTCCCCTTATGTATATAATTATTTTGTTGGACCAAAATATAAATATAGAATTTATTCAAGTACCAAATACAGAAATAATTACGGTTATAATCGAGGAAGAGTTATAAATAGAGGTGTAGATATAAAATATGTAAGGAAAAGAAGTGGAGGAAGAGTTGTAACAAGAAAAATAGAAAGAGTGAATAGTGTAAGAGATATTAATAAAAGAACCAGGAATAAAAAATATGTTAGATCTTATGTTTATACAAAACCAAGGGTAAATATTAGAACTTACAAAAAGAATCGTACTTTCATTGAAAGAGATAGAACAACCATCAGGAAACAGTATAGGACTCGTGCTGAAATAAATAGAAATGAAAGAAATAAAGTATTTAGAAATAATATTCCTAATACAAATAGACAAAGAAGAATAGAGAAGAGAACAACAAGAAGACCGGAAATAAGGACAAGGGTTCAAAGAAGTACAAGAAGAACAATAATAAGACGTAAGAGTCCTACAACAAATAGAATGCGAGCTAGAAGAAGGAGATAATTTTTTCAGCCTTCTTATTTATGAGCGGTATTATTTAAAAAATAATGCCGTTTTTTTTTGCTAAATAATCTTTTGATGCTCTGGAAAAACTTTATCTGTAGGGACAAGTTGCGACTTGTCCCTACAGTCCATAGTTGGATAGCATATATCTTTTCACAAAAAGAACTATTAGAAATGGAATAAATTGAACTA
>JAADFW010000179.1 GCA_013152655.1 Chlorobiota bacterium | reverse complement strand
AGCATACTCATTAATGCTCCCGGAACACCATGTCCGGTACAATCTGCAACCGCAACAACAATTGATTCTTTTTCTTCATTTATCCAATAAAAATCTCCTCCTATTATTTCTTTTGGTTCAAAAAACATAAAAGATTCCGGGAATATAGAAATTATGCTTTTTGTTGAAGGCAAAATAGCTCTTTGAATGTGTTTTGAATATACAATACTGTCAGTAATTTCTTTTGTTCGGAGTTTTACCTGTTTTTCAAGCTCGGTGTTTCTTCTTCTTAATATTTTTTCCCTCATCTTTATATAAACCAAAATTAATAACACAATAATGGCGGCAATTAGTAAATAAAACCAGGTTGTTTGCCAAAAAGGCGGAGAAATAATTATTTGTAATGTCTTAACGTTTTCATTCCAAATACCATCGCTATTGGTAGCTTTTATTTCAAATAAATAATCTCCGGCAGGAAGGTTGGTATATGTCACATATTGCCGGTTATTTACATAATTCCATTGTGATTCAAGTCCCTTCATTCGATATGCATATTTATTGTTTTTGGGGTTTGCATAATCAAGCGATGCAAATTGAATAGATATAACTCTGTGCTTATGGGTTAATTCTATTTTTTTGGCTTCATACACCGGTTTCTCTAAAATAATTTTTCCTTCGTATTTTTTTCCAATTATTACAGAATGATTAAAAATTTGAATGTCTGTAATAATTATTGGCGGTTTGTACGTTTTATCATAAATACTATCAGGATTAAACATATTAAACCCATTAATGCCACCAAACAACATATTTCCCCCGGCAAGCTTTAAGCTGGCACCCCAAAAAAACTGATTGTCTTGCAAACCATCACTTTCATAATAATTTCTGAATTTATTTGTTGGTATATTAAATTTTGAAAGTCCGTTATTCGTACTTAACCATAAATTATTCTTATTGTCTTTTAATATTCCATAAATTGTGTTATTTGGCAACCCGTCTTTTACCGAAAATGAAATAAATGAATATTGCTTCTTTTTTAGTTTGATATTATAATTAGCCGTCATTTTATTTAATCCGCCACCATAAGTTCCTATCCATAAAATACCGCTCTTATCATAGTATAAAGAAACAACTCTATTGTCACTTAAACTGTTGCTGTCAATAGAATTGTGTAAAAACCGGGTAAAAGAATACGTGTTTTTATTATATTCCAGCTTATTCAATCCATTCCATGTCCCCACCCATAAATTATGCGCATTATCTTCACAAATACAATGTGTTTGAATACGATTATCGCTAATGCTATTGCTGTCAAGCGCGTTATATTTAAATGTCCTAAATGTATTCGTTTTTCTGTCAAATAAGTTTAATCCTATTTCTGTTCCAATCCACAACTTGCCCGCAGAGTCTTCATAAATATCCTGAATAGTATTGCTGCTTATTGATTGTGGATTACCCGGCTCTTTTAAAAATAGTTTCTTTTTTTGCCATTCAAAATCATTTTTGCTAACCGAAAACGAAATTCTGTATAATCCGGCCTGCCATGTGCCCAGCCACATTGTTTTTTGTCTGTCAATATAAATAGTAGTTAAGGAAGCTGCAAAATTATAATGTTTAATTTGTTGATTTTTAGGATTAAAACTATTCAGTCCGTGCAAAGTGCCAATCCAGATAATACCTTTCTCGTCCTCAAAAAAACTTCGAACAACATTATAATCTATACTGTTTTTGTTATTGGGGTTGTTTTTATAATGACTAAATGCCTTGGAGTTGCTATTGTATTTATTTATTCCTCCCTCGGCAACACCAATCCAAATTAAGCCTGATTCATCTTTAATCATTGAAAAAATAACATTATTACTGATGCTTTGTTGATTGGATGCATTATGATAGTAATTGATGAAAGATTCAGTTTTTTGATTAAAAATACTTAATCCATTTGTTGTACCCACCCAAACCATCCCTTTTTGAATGGGCAATATCTGATTGACGTCAGAATTACTTAAACTATTCTTATTATTCGGATTATGTAAATAATTTATGAAAACTTCCTTGTCAACATTAAACATATTCAATCCCCTTTTTGTTCCAACCCACAATATTCCATTATTGCCTTCGGCAATTGTTTTAACGCTATTATCTGAAATACTTTCGGGGTTATCGGGCTTGTGTACATAATGTTTAAATATATTATTCTTTTTGTCAAATTTGTTTAACCCGCCACTATTTGTCCCTATCCAAATAATTCCCCTACTGTCTTCAAAAAGTGTTCTTATTAAATTGTCATTAATTGAACTTTTATTCGGGTTTTTATAATATCCAATAAATTTCGTGCTATTTCTTTCTTTCTTATTTAAACCATTGTCCGTGCCAATCCACAAGCTTCCTTCCCTATCTTCAATAATTGTATTTATCCGGTTGTCGCTTATGCTAAATACATCATTTTTAATGCTTTTATGATGAATAAATATTTCTTTTCTTTTATCATATTTATCTAATCCGCCGATGTTTGTCCCTATCCAAAGCTGGCTATCGCTGTCTTCATATAGTGAATAAATAAAATTGTCAGAAATAGATAATGTGTCGCTATTATCATGTATAAATATTTTAAATTCATACCCGTCAAACCGGTTTAATCCGTCTTCCGTGCCAATCCATATAAAACCATAGCTGTCCTGCAAAATGCAATGAACAGTATTATGCGATAGTCCGAGCTTTGTATTAATGTGATCAAACTTTAATGCCTGGTTTTGAGAAAAAGAGGATAAATAACATATTAGCAGAAAATAAATTAATGTTATTATTTGCTTTCCCATATTCATTAAAAAATGAAATTAAGTTAATGATTTATAATTAAATAGACAAAACAATTGTATTTTTTGTCAACTTATTTAAAAAAAATAATTCAGCACCTAAGTGTGGTATCATTGACAAACTTTTAAAGCAAACTTGCTATTAATAAGCTTGTTGGGGTATTTTATTGACAAAGAAATGTAAGTAAAGAAAATTAATCTTTAATTAAAATAATAGTTAATTCCTATTTTTCCATCACCACCAAAAGGAACATCCGAATTAATATTTACCTCATTAAGACTAAAATATTTACGGATATAAAATTCAAGTCCCAGTTTACCTGTAAACTTTCCTAACTTTATTTTTTCTGGTATAAAATAATTTAACCCCACTCCCAAACCAACAGCACTAATTATAAGGTGATTATATTTGTCAATACTTCGCCAATATAATCCATAGTAATATGAAACATCAGAAAAAAAAATATCTGATTTTAGAAAATGATATCTTAAATATGGATTAAAACTAATAATGTTATCTACAAATGTTTTATTCTCTATCCAGTATTTTTGTTGTAAAATATTAAGTGATGTTGTTAAGGAAATATGCTTACTAAGAAAATAGCCAAAGTAAGGTGAAAAAGTATAGCCTAAAACTTTATCAGTACTTTTTGATCTTTTTAAAATCAGTCCACTTACTCCAACACCTGCAAATTTTTTATTTTTAAAGAAATAATCATCCATACTTCTTTTTTGACCGTAACATGTAAGCAGATTTAATAATAATAGTATATAAATTAA
>JAADFW010000178.1 GCA_013152655.1 Chlorobiota bacterium | reverse complement strand
CATAAGGTGGTTAGATTATTTGTATTTGGTTCAGTCTTAACTGATAATTTTAATAAATCAAGTGATATTGACTTTTTGGTGGATTTTTCTAATGTTAATTTATATGATTATGCAGACAATTACTTTGATTTAAAAAAATCTTTGGAGAGTTTATTAAAAAGACAAATTGACCTATTAGAGGAAAAAGCAGTTAATAATCCATATCTGAAACAATCTATTGATTCTTCAAAACGACTAATTTATGGATAATGAAATAAAAACATGGCTTTACGATATTTTATAATCGATTAAAGAGATTGAAAGCTATTATGAAGATAAACCAAGAATTTTCAAGGAATATGTTTCAGACATAAGGACAAAGAGAGCAGTTGAACGTAATTTGGAGATAATTGGAGAGGCAGTTAATAGGATACTTAAAAAGGATAAAACTTTCAAGCTTAACAATGCCGAAAAAATAATAGGTACACGTAATAGGATTATTCACGGATATGATAAAATATCTGATGATTTGATTTGGAGTATTGTAATAAATCATTTACCGAAATTAGGAGAAGAAGTAGAAGGACTATTAAATGGGTAATGGGTAGTGCACAACACACGCTAAATTTAATTGCCGGTTTAGTGTTTTATGGAAGTTAATTAACTTTGTTTAAGCAAATTAGCATAATGAAAAAGCCGAGTGTTAAATACGGCAACTAAAATTTAGCGCAATCAGATAGAAATAATTATCATAAATATTCATGAATTATTTAAATGTTTTGAACCATTCAACAGCATCCTCAAATGTTGAAAAGGCCTTAAAAGGTAAATTAAAACGACTTGTTTTTGACATAATATTGTTAAAATAATAACGCTTGAAAATTCCTCCGCCAAATGTTATTCCTGCTCTTTTCAGGTTTAGTTTAATAGCTCTGGGCAGAACTTCTTCTTCAAACCATTTTCTATCAATAGGAGAAACTATTTTTTGTTTCTGAATGTCGGAAAAAAAGTTGTCAGTTGGATGAGTCTTTGCAAATTCTAATACTTTTTCATAAGTATCTCTATATTCATCACTTGTTGAATTTCCTAACCAGATTACTTTTATTAGTTTTAGGTCTTCATCGTATGTTACATTAACATAACTTTGATCAATAATTGTTTTCATAAGGCATTAGTTTGTTATTTAAAAATATGCTTCTCAAAATAAAAACAAATACATTTAATGTTTTGTAACATACAATATAATGAATATATGAGTTATTCCAAAAAAAAGTAAATAGTAGAGTATATTAATATGTTAAATCCTGGAGTATTGATACCGGCCAAAATATTTGGCTTAATTTTTCCTTCACTAAAGTTCTTCTTTGTATATTTAGCCCGTATTTACTAATGTAGTTAAGGAAATTATATGAGAATTAAGTACTGTCTGATTATACTGTTTTTATCAGCTACTACTATTAAATCACAGGATTTCAGGTATGCAACAGGTTTTAATGGTTTTGCCGATAACCGGGAATATACATATAAATATACAATGCCTCAAACTATTTTTGGTGCACGTATTTATGCAGATATCGGATATAAAATAGATGATTATCAGTGGTTTGGTGCCGGTTTAAATTATTTATATGAATTTGGCTCGTACGATAGTTTACGCAGGCCTGAGCCTGTTCTTTATTATACTTATGTTAAAAATCCTTTTAAGTTTTATATCGGGTCATTTTCAAGAAATAAATTGCTTGAATATCCAAAAGCCTTATTGAATGATACATTACAATATTACCGGCCCAATATTGAAGGAATGTATCTTAAGTTTTCGGGTACATGGGGATATGAAAATGTATGGATTGATTGGACCTCAAGGCAAACTTTTAATAAAAGAGAAGTATTTTTATTTGGTTTGTCAGGTGTGAAAAATTTCAATAATTTATTTGTGTCACATCAGTTTTTAATGCTGCATTATGCCAAATCGGCTAATAAACTGGCTAATGAATATATTCGCGATAACGGAGCTTTTGCTTCGGAAATAGGGTATCGCTTTTCAGAAAATAGTTATTTTGATAAATTAGAAGTTTCTACAGGTTTTATTTTGGGTTTAGACAGAAAACGATCAATAAATAAAATGAATTTTCCGGTAGGTTCCTACACGCAAATAAAATTTAATATTAAAAGAGTTGGTTTAATGCAAACTTTATATTTTGGAGAAAAACAAAGTATTATTTATGGCGACAGCTTTTATCAATCAACTCAATATAGCAGAACAGATTTAATATTAATTCCAATAAAAAATGAATATATTGAATCTGAATTTATATTGTCCTTTCACTATGCGGGAGCTGATCTTAATTATTCTCAATCGTTTGTTTTACGGATGAACATTGATAGAAATTGAAATTTACCGCAAAAATAACTGGTAAGTTTAATACATAATTATAGTAAATGAGAACTATTAAAATACTAATTGGAGTAATTATTTTAATTGCAGTAATTTTATTTTTTAAATATTACTCAATTATATTTGGGAACAATGTTAAAATCAAAGATAAGCCTTCAACATTCATCTATATCCCAGCAGGTTCTGATTTTTATGATGTAATGAATTCCTTAAAGGGCAATAATTTACTTATAGATACTAATTCATTTTTATGGGTTGCAAAGAGAAAAAAATATACTAATAAAATCAGAGCCGGAAGATATCGTATTACTAATGGCATGAGTAACAATAAACTAATTAATTTGTTACGATCAGGGAAACAGGAACCTGTAAATTTGGTGTTTAATAATATTAGAACAAAAGCCGAATTGGCCGGAAGAATTGCTATGCAGATAGAAGCAGATTCAATGGCCTTAGTTAGTTTAATGGATAGTAATGCTTATTTGCAAAATTTTTCGGTAAATTCTGAAAACGTAACTGCTATTTTTATTCCTAATACATATCAGTTTTATTGGAATACAAATGCTGAAAAGTTTATTGAAAGAATGTATAAAGAATTTAATAAGTTTTGGAATGAAAAACGAGTTAATAAACTGAAAAATAGTAATTTAACGAAGATTGAAACTATTATTTTAGCCTCCATTGTTGAGCAGGAAACGCAGAAAAATGATGAGAAAGAAAGATTGGCCGGTGTTTATATTAATCGCTTAAGGCGAGGTATAAGATTACAAGCTGATCCTACTGTTAAGTTTGCATTAGGTGATTTTGAAATAAAACGTATTTTAAAAGAGCATTTAACTATAAACTCACCATATAATACTTATAAATACAAAGGCTTGCCTCCGGGCCCAATATGCCTGCCATCAATTACTTCTATTGATGCTACTTTGAATTTTGAAAAACATAATTATTTGTATTTCTGTGCAAAAGATGATTTTTCTGGTTATCATGTTTTTTCAAAAAGTTTAAAGCAGCATAATATTAATGCTCAAAAATATCAGAGAGCTTTAAATAAAAACAGAATTTATAAATAATAATTATTCTATTTAGATATTTTATAGTTGGTTGTCTGGAACTTATTAATGAAATACATATGTTACCATAACTTTTAGATTATACAATTAATGTCAACTTAATCATTTATAACAGTTGCCATTACTTTCATTATGGTTTTCTTTTTATCATTGTACATACCACTCATATCAAA
>JAADFW010000177.1:30850-31295 GCA_013152655.1 Chlorobiota bacterium | reverse complement strand
AAATAAGAGGTGAAAAATTGTTTAGAGGTAAGTTGATGGTAGAGTAATAGATTAATGTCATTCCGAAATGAGGACGATAGGACGATATGAGGAATGACAAGAAAGTATGAGAGAATGACAGAAATAAACAGCCAACGCAGCCCCTCTTTCGATAGTTATCGGAACCCTAAAGGGGAAGCCCATCGCACTCAGTTACAGTTTGCAAGGGCGAAGGCGGTTGACGGCACAAACTATTACTATCCAATTTTTTCGGTGGATAGTTTGGCCAATAAAAACCAACTTACACAGGAAGTTCTGGTAAGCCAAATTTAATGGCAAATGGCTTCGTAGCCTTACCTCTTCAACACAAACACCAACAACAAATTCTGCAATGGGTCAACGGCAAAGTAAACGGTGCAACATTAACCCTTATAAAAAGGATGCATTTCCAGGGTTAATACCCCTA
>JAADFW010000177.1:0-30808 GCA_013152655.1 Chlorobiota bacterium | reverse complement strand
GCAATATATGACATTTGTCATGTATTGTCCTCTTTTTTAAGGTAGGAAACAGCCGTTTGTCTATTTTCTAAAAATGTAATATATAATAGTATAAATTTGTTTTATCAACAAACTATTTCATTTATTAACTAAAAAAATTATTATGAAAAAAATTAAACTAAAATTTTTATTTATTTTATCAACTTTAATTCTTCTTTCATTTGGCGTGAATGCACAGGTTGAGAAGGAAGTATTATCTGTTGATGGTTTTCCAACGTTTGTTAAATTTAATACTACTAATAATGTAAAGTATGAAAAAGATGCAACTAACGTTTTAAAAGAGTTTTTAAACTTAGGCACTAATGATGAGTATAAAATCATTAATGAGGGAACTGATGCTTTAGGAGTTAATCACCAAAAATTTCAGCAATATTATAAAAATATTAAAGTTGAATATGGTACTTATAGTGTACATTCAAAAAATGGTATAATCAATAGTATTAATGGCGAATTTGTAAATATATTACAGATTAAGACAAAGCCTGTCCTATCAGAAAAATCTGCATTACAAAGTGCATTGAATTATATTGATGCTGAAAAATATATGTGGGAAAGTAAAAGCAATGAAGCTTTTGCCAAAGATAATGAACCAAATGGTACATTTTACCCTAAAGGAGAACTGGTTATTGTTAAAAACTACCTTACAGACAATAAAGAGGAAAAATATTTACCAAGGTTAGCCTACAAATTTAATATTTATGCTCAAAAACCATTAAGTAGAGATTTTGTATATGTTGATGCAGAGAATGGCAAAATATTGCATGTTAATGCCATTATTAAACATTTTAATGACAAGAAAAAAAATAACGGAGAAAAAGCCGTATCAAATGGTACAGCCGATACACGTTATAGTGGTACAAGAAATATTGTTGGCGATTCTTTTAACGGGTCATATAGGTTAAGAGATTATTCCAGGGGTAATGGAATGGAAACTTATAATATGCAAAACGGAACAGATTACAATAGTGCGGTAGATTTTACCGATAATAATAATAATTGGACTTCAGCAGAATTTAATAATGCAGCAAAAGACAATGCTGCTCTTGATGCCCATTGGGCTGCTGAAATGACTTTTGATTATTTCCTTCAAACATTTAACAGAAATAGTTTCGATAATAATGGAGCTGCTATAAAAAGCTATGTTCACTTTAATTTGGTAGCTTATGGTTACCCGAATAATGATAATGCTTTTTGGGATGGCACAAGAATGACTTATGGTGACGGAACATCTCTTGATCCTTTAACTACTATTGATATTGCTGCCCACGAAATTGGTCATGCTGTTTGCACTTATACAGCTAATTTGACTTATTCAAATGAGTCAGGAGCTATGAATGAAGGTTTTTCTGATATTTGGGGTGCTACTGTTGAGTATTTTGCTGCACCTGAAAAAAATACCTGGGTATTGGGTGAAGACCTCGGAACTACTGTTCGTTCACTTGAGAATCCTAATGTTGCATCACAACCTGATACTTATGGAGGAACTTATTGGTACACCGGAACACAAGATAACGGAGGAGTGCATACAAATAGTGGTGTTTTGAATCATTGGTATTATATTTTATCAGTTGGTAAAACAGGAACCAACGATAATGGAAATAGTTTTAATGTAAGTGCTATTGGTATTAGTAAAGCAGCTGCAATAGCTTATAGAACCGAAAGCGTTTATTTAACAGCTAACTCTCAATATGCTGATGCAAGGACTTATTCTATCCAATCTGCTGAGGATCTTTATGGAGTAGGTTCAAATGAAGTTATTCAAACTACAAATGCATGGTATGCTGTAGGCGTTGGTAATGCTTATGGACAATTAAATTATTGTACGTCAAAAGGTAATGATGCATCTTATGAATGGATTTCTAATGTTACTATTGGCAGTTTTTCGAATAACTCAGGATCTGCTGTATATACTGATTTTACTGGTACTACCGTTGATTTATCTGCAGGGCAGTCATATAGCGTAAGCCTGACTCCGTCTTTCTCAGGATCAACATATAATGAATATTTTAAAATTTGGATTGATTATAATGCTGATGGTGACTTTTCTGATGCTAATGAATTAGTATTTGATGCTGGTGCTTTGAGTAGTACTACTGTAACCGGAAATATGAACATAACAGGTGGAGCAACCGGAACAACCAGAATGAGAGTTTCTATGAAATACAACGGTGCACAAACTGAATGTGAAACTTTTTCATATGGCGAAGTAGAGGATTATACAGTAAACTTTATTTCGGCTTCCAATGTAGCACCAACAGCAAATGCCAATGGCCCATACAGCGGAACAGCAGGACAAACAGTTTCATTCAGTTAGCAGGATCAACTGATTCCGACGGCACCATTTCAAGCTACAGTTGGAATTTTGGTGATGGAGGAACATCAAGCAGTGCCAATCCGACTCATACATATGCAACTGCCGGTTCATATACAGCTTCACTAACGGTAACCGATAATGGAGGTTTAACCGGAACTGACCAGGCAACTGTTACTATTTCGGCTTCCAATGTAGCGCCAACAGCAAATGCCAATGGTCCATACAGCGGAACAGCAGGACAAACAGTTTCATTCAGCAGGATCAACTGATTCCGACGGCACCATTTCAAGCTACAGTTGGAATTTTGGTGATGGAGGAACATCAAGCAGTGCCAATCCGACTCATGCATATGCAACTGCCGGTTCATATACAGCTACACTAACAGTAACCGATAATGGAGGTTTAACCGGAACTGACCAGGCAACTGTCACCATAACTGCCGTAAGTAGCGGGAATTATGCCACACTTCCATATTCAACTGGTTTTGAAAGTGGGTTAGACCAGAATTGGTCAACACAAGGTTCAAATAGTTATTCGCGTATTCAGTTAACAACTGCCAATACGCCACATAGCGGAAGCTATCATTTAACAATGGATGTTACTACTAATGGAAATTATTGTACAAATGAGGCTTGGATGGGATTAAACCTAACAGGTACAACTCAGGTTAATATGTCATTTTGGTGGAAAGATTTTAGTGATGAAACCCACTCTTCTGATGGAGTTTATTTTTCAGATAACGGAGGAACATCGTTTGTAAAAGTATTTGACTTAAACGGTGGAAGTTATACTAATAATAGTTGGAGTGAATTCACTCTTGATGTTGACCAGTTAGCTGCAAGCAATGGATTAAGCTTAAGCGGAACATTTGTAGTTAAATTTCAACAATACGATAACTATTCAATAGCTACAGACGGAATGGCATTTGACGATATAAGTGTATCAGAAGGATCAACCGGAGGAGGAACAACCGATCCTCCAACCGGATATTGTGCTTCGCAAGGAAATAATTCAAGTTATGAATGGATTGATTTGGTACAGTTGGGTAGTATAAATAATTCAACTGGCAATGATGGAGGTTATGCAGATTATACCAGTCAGTCAACCAATATAGTTACCGGAACACAATACACAATTTATTTTAGTACTGGTTTTTCAAGTTCAAGTTATACCGAATATTGGAAAGTGTTTATTGATTATAACCGTGATGGTGATTTTAATGATACAGGAGAAGAAATTGTAACAGGTTCAAGTAGTAGCAGTGGAACACTTAGTAGTTCGTTTACCGTACCATCAGGTGCAAGTTTAGGATACACCCGAATGCGTGTTAGCATGAAATACAATAGTGCCCCAACAGCTTGTGAAACATTTACTTATGGCGAAGTTGAAGATTATTTGGTAAATATTGGTAATACTGCATTTGGAGTTTTAGCAAATTCTGATATACCAGGACAAAAATTAGGATTTGAATTAAATGATTCATACAAAGTTTACCCTAATCCTGCAACAAGTATTGCTAACATAATTGTTCCAAAAGGAGTTAACAATGTTTCAATAGATGTATTGGATATTACAGGTTCCTTAGTGCATCACATAGATAATTCTAACGGACGGATTGATGTTTCTAATTACTTGCCTGGATTATATTCCCTTATTATAAATGATGGAAATAAAATTGAAATTAGAAAGTTAATTATTAAATAAACAATTTTTATTTTGTATTAAAAAGCCGTGATGTTTTCACGGCTTTTTTTTATCTCATTTATCCTGTTTTTTATGTCATTTACATTAACTAATTCTCATTTACCCAAATTTTGAAAACTTTTAATAGGCAATAAAGTATAATAAATTAAATAATTGAATGTGAACGTAAAATGGCTAATATTATATTTAATTACTTTAAACTTAACAGCTTATGCCCAGTCATATAGTTTTAATGATGGAATTTTATTTCTAAATTCTGAAAATTACAAGGAAGCAATTAATGCTTTTTCAATGGTGATAAAAACTTATCCAAATTATTATGATGCATATAAAAAAAGAGCATATGCTAAATTTCAAAAGGGTAGATACTATGAGGCATTGCTGGATTATAATAAAGCAATTGAATTAAATAGTAATGATTATGATGCGTTTTATAAAAGAGGAATTACCTATAATAAACTAAATTTATACGATTTAGCTATTCAGGATTTTACCTCTTCATTAAAGTTGAAAAATAAATTTTCAGAAGGATTTATTCAAAGAGCATATTCTTACAACAAGATTGGCAAGACTGCAAAAGCAATACAGGATTGCAATTATGCTCTTGATATTTATCCTGCTTTTAAAGAAGCCTTTTTAATAAGAGGTTTTGCAAAACAAATAGAAGGTAATTATGTAGAAGCTATTGTTGATTTTAATAAAGCCATTCAAATTGATGTCAATTATATTAGTGCATATATTTATAAAGGAGATTCAGAATTTAAATTAATGAATATAGAAAACGGTTGTTTGGATATGAAAAAAGCAAAAGAGTTAGGATTTGATGATGCCAACGAATTAATACAACTATATTGTCAATAATATAGTTTTACGTATCTAATAATTCGTATAATCTCTTATGGTTTATTCCTTCTATAGATTTGGCAAACATACTTTTTTTCAAATTTATACCGACTGGATATCTGTATTAGTCTAATGCTTAGTATATAATATTTATCACATCAGCATTATACAATTTAGTATGTATTAAAATACTTCACTTTGATATTATAATTATTGAAATAAGAATTATTGTTTAGCGTCTCTTCCTGCTTTTCTTTTTTGTCTTTAAAAAAATAAGTGTTAAGCCAATAATATTAATAATGGCCAGTTCAATAATTAAGGTCTTATAATCAATATGGTCAAAAATATTTATTGCACTTCCAATTCCCTTTATTTTAACTATTTTCCCAAACAGGAATCCCCAATGCAAATTTCCCAACACTTTATAAGGAGGAAATAAAACAGCAGCTAAACTGCCAATAATTGATATTGCTTTTCCAATATTTTTCATTTTCAAATTATTTAGTTTTGAAACAAATATATAATTTTATGTTCTACGTATAAATCATTTTGAAAATATTATTTAGTCTTTGTTAGAAATGACAAACAGGAAATTTTCTTGTTGGCACAATTTGTCCCTCTTAAACAAAATATGGATTTTTGACATACTTTTTAAAACTTATTAGGCAATAGCACTCTAAAATTTGCAAAAAAATAAAAACTATACTATCCGATAATTATTTTTCATAAGGTTCATTGTTAAACAGGAATGTATTGGATAAACCACTATTTGATCGCCAATATTAGTTTTATTAAAAAAATCGCCGGAGCATTTTACTATTCCATGCTCTTGACTAAGAGAAGAAAGATAACAGTCTGTTATTGGCATATTCCATTTCCCATCTACAATTTCAGCTATCTGTCCGTAATTTTTCAAGCCTTCTTCATTTATTATAAACTCTTTTGAAAAATGAACAGCTCCGCCATGTATTACAATTTCCTGTCTGTCAGCATATTTGCCAAGTACCGGGCAAATCATTGTTACAGCAATATCATTTATTGAGCACGAACCTAGTTTGTATTGCATCCAATCGTAAAAAACAAAATTACCCGGCCTTATTTCATCAATTCCTGAAAAATTTTCTAAAACACTACAAGCAGGAGTATCGCCAATTGAAATTATTAAATTTTTAAAATATTTTGAATAATGCTTTTTTAAACTCATTAAGGCTTCAATTTCTATTGCATGGTTTTTTTTAATTTCTTCTTTTGATTTTGCGCAATAATTGCTTCCGTTATGATTTAAAAATCCTTTAAAGGTAAAATGTTGGTTTTCATGCAAAAGGCTAAGTATTTTATCAATTTTATTTTTATCATTAAAATTTACTCCTGTTCGTTTATAACCTGTATCTATTTCAATAAAATAATTTAAGGATGAATTAATATTTCTAATTGAATTTGCAGTTTCTAAAGAATCAAGAATAATGTTCAGTTGTATTTTTTTTGTTAGTGAAACGACCTTATCTAATTCCCTAATATTCAAAGGTATGGCTATTGTAATATCGTCCCAGTAATGTGTCGCAAAATACTCAGCCATTTCTAAAGAAGAAACAGTAATTTTAGTAATCCCGGCATTTCTAAACCATGTGCCTATTAATTCAGATTGGTGTGTTTTAAAATGCGGCCTGAAAATCACATTATTATTACTGGCTTTTTTTGCCATTTTATTAATGTTTTTCAGGCAGATTTTTTTATTAATGAGTAAAGTGGGTGTTACTATTTTCATATTCTTAATTTATTCAATTATTTTTGAAAACTAATCTAAACAAAATATTATGCTTAAAAAATATATTATTGTTTTCTTCACTATTTTATTATTGCCCTCTTGCTTATTTGTAAAACCTGTTAAAATCAATAAAATTGAAAAAATTGAAATTCTCACACTTTCAACCAGTTCAGCTAAGCTTAATTTGTATTTAAAAATCAACAATCCCAATTTTATAAAAATTAAAGTAACAGATATTGATTTAAGAGTATTAATTGATAAAGAACAAATTGGGTCAATAGAAGAAATAGAAGATTTTTTGATTCCTGCCAATACCGAACAAGAAGTTATAGTTAAATTAAATATTAGTTTCAATAACATATTTGGTAAAGCACTAAAAATAATCAAACTCTTGTCTAAATCAGATGCCCGTGTTCAAATTGAAGGCAACATGGTAATTAAATCCTTTATTATTTCAAAAACAATAGAAATAAACGAAGAGAATGTTGTTTCTCTCTTTAAAGAATAACAATATAGTTTTGTTATAAGTATTGTTTTAACAACCTCTTTATTTTTCAAACGTTTGCATTGTTTTTTACCGGAATAAATAACATTTTTTTAACTTAATCATTAAAAAAATTTTAAATTTGAATAATAGCCAACGCAATTAAAACTAATTACTTGGTGCTTGTTTATAATATTTAATTAATTTTTTATTGAAAAACCCCATTATTCGTGCCCAATTCAAAATCAGGTAAATTATATAGGGGCAGTTAAAAAAATAAACTATTTACGTATGAAACATTTCTACAAAATTTCAAAAAAAATCTTACCCCTGTTTATAGGGATTTTTGCGCTTAGCTTTGTTTATGCGCAAGAAAGAACTATTACCGGTACAGTTACATCTTCCGACGATGGAAGTACTTTACCCGGTGTTTCGGTTGTTGTAAAAGAAACAACCGTTGGTACTATTACAGATATGAATGGAAAATACTCGTTACAAGTACCGGAAGATGCTACAATTTTAGAGTTTAGCTTCGTGGGTATGATAACCGAAGAAGCAGAAATTGGCGACAAAACGGTAATTGATATGGTAATGGTTTCAGATATCATGCAACTGGGCGAAATTGTTGCCGTAGGTTATGGAACTCAGAAAGTGAAGGAAATAACCAGTGCTATAACCAGTATAAAAGCTGAAAATTTTAACCAGGGAAACATTAACAATCCTACTCAGTTGATACAAGGCAAAGTAGCCGGATTGGCAATTACTCACCCCGGTGGCGACCCAAATGCCGCTAATACCATACGATTAAGAGGTTTGTCAACTTTTGGCGCTAATACCGAACCGTTAATTATAGTAGATGGAATACAAGGTGCCTCTTTAAATTCTGTTGACCCGCAAGACATTGCCTCAATGGATGTTTTAAAAGATGCTTCAGCTACAGCTATTTATGGAACAAGAGGAGCCTCGGGTGTTATATTAATTACTACAAAAAAAGGAGTGTACGACAAAAGTAAAGGAGTGCAAAAGCCCAATATTAGTTTTAACACTTACTTAACTTCAGAAAAAATTGACAGAAAATTAGATGTTTTAACACCGGATGAATATCTGTCATTTCCCAATGCAACAGATTTTGGCAGCCGTACTGACTGGATGGACGAAATAACCCGTAAGGGTATCTCTAACGTTCAGAATCTTTCTATTGACGGGGCTTCAGAAACTTCAAGCTACCGTATATCTGTAAATCACAGAAAAGGAAATGGTGTAGTGCTAAAGTCAGGTTTTGAGCAATTGAACGGAAGATTAAACTTCACTCAAAAAGCTATGAAAAATATGCTGACTTTTAATTTAATATTAGCCAGCACCATGAGAAATGAAACTTACAGCCCGGGAGAAGCAATTACTGCCGTTGCTAAATTTAATCCTACTGCACCTATAATGGCTGATGACGATTTTTCAAAAGAATGGGGCGGATATTTTCAGCGTCAGGCTTTTGCCTTTTATAATCCTTTAGCTATTATAGAGCAAAGTACTTTAAATGGTAAAAAGAAAGATAATACCGGAAGTTTTAAAGTTGATTTTGAACCCTTTAAAGGAATAAATTTTAATCCGTTAAAAGGTTTTAAAATAAGTGCATTCTACACACAATCGAGAAATGATGAACTATATGGCGATTATTGGAGTAAAAACAGTTATTATAACCCGTATAGCTTAGGAAGCCATGATGGATTTGCTAAAAAACGTTATGTTGAAAAAACTAATCAACTGGCTGAATTTATTGGCAATTTGAACAAAAATATTGGTAAATTAAATGTGAGGTTTTTAGCAGGTTATTCCTATCAGGTTGACTATAAAGACGAAATGTGGATTTATGGCAAAGGTTTTTTAAGCGATGCATTCTTATACAACAGCATGGGAACTGCTTCAGGAACATTAACTACCAAAGAAGCAACCTATAGTTATAAGTCAGTTACTAAATTAGCAGGTATGTTTGGTAGGTTAAACCTAAACTATAATGATGCTATTTTTCTTACCAGCAACATCAGAAGAGACGGCTCGTCAATGTTTGGAAAAAATAACCGATGGGGTGTTTTCCCGGGCTTAAGTGTTGGAACCGACCTTACAAAATTCATCGCTATCCCATTTTTTGACAAACTAAAACTAAGAGGAGGTTATGGAGAAACAGGAAATTTGCCTCGTTACCCATATTTATCACAAAGACGATTTAATGTTTCAAATCTTCAGTTTTTTTATGATGGTGAATATATACAAGCGTTTGAAGTTGGCCAAAATGACAATCCCGATTTACAATGGGAAGTTAAAAAAGAAACAGATATTGGTTTAGATTTTTCAATGTTTTATTATAGAATTAATGGTACAATTGATTACTATAAAAGTATAAGTTCTAATTTGATTATAAAAAAGACTGAGGTTTCAGGAGCAAACATTAATGCTGAAACATGGCAAAATGCAGGAGGCCTGGAAAATTCAGGACTCGAATTAACTCTTAATATTAAAGCCATTGAATCAAATGATTTTACCTGGTCAACTGATATTAACTTTACAAAATATTTAAACACTAAGTTAGAAAATACAGGTGATAGTACTTTTATAGGAGAATTAGGTGCTCCCTATTTCACAGGAATAAATACTATTGTAGTTATGGAAGGTAAAGAACTAGGCCAAATATGGACTCCGGTTTTTACAGGAATTGACTCAACCGGAACCATGACAGTACAAACTTATACAGATACTTCAAATATTGAACATGTTCTTTACAAAAATGTGGGAAACGGACTTCCTGAATTTCAAATTGGATGGGGAAATACTTTTAACTATAAAAATTTTTATTGCAATTTCTTCGTGCGTGGCGTTTTTGGACATTCTCTAATAAATGTAAACAATGCACGATATGGCGATCCTACAGTTATAGGAATACAAAGCGGAATGGGAATTACCGAAGATTATAAAGATTATACAGGAGGGACTAAATGGTCTGATATATACGTTGAAAAAGCTTCTTATTTAAAATTGGATAATTTTTCAATTGGTTACAAATATGAGTTAAAAAATACCGACTATATAAGAAATGTCAATTTTTATGTTTCAGGACAGAATTTATTTACCATTACCAACTATTCGGGAGTTGACCCGGAGGTTAGATATGGCGATTCAAACAACGATAATAATCCATTGGCACCAGGAATAGACAGGGAAAATTCATATTTCACAACAAAAACAATAACTTTTGGGGTTGTTGTCGGATTTTAATATAATTAAAAGAGATATATCATGAAAAAATTTAAAACAACAATTAAAATAATATTAGCAAGCTTTTTTATCTTGCTATTTCAGCCCTCATGTAATTTAGACGAGGACGTGTACTCTGACATTACGGGTGAAGCTTTATTTTCAAACCCTGATAATTTAATTTTTGCGTTTGGTACAGCTTATACCAATTTTTACCAGTTGGCCGGCCATAAGTTTGGTTTAATTGGCATGGATGCAGGAACTGATATTCTATGTGTTCCTCAAAGAGGAGGTGACTGGTTTGATGGCGGTGAATGGCACAGATGGCACAGGCTGACCTGGTTGCCTTCTGAAGGCTATATTGAAAGATGGTGGAATATTCTATATAAAGGGATTAGTTCTATCAACGAACTTATTCCTCAATTTCAAGGCTTAGAAGATGTTGATACTGAACCAGCTATTGCTGAATTAAGAGCTTTGCGTGCCTTATATTATTGGTGGCTTTTAGATATATACGGTAATGTTCCTTTGATTGCGCCCGATGTTATTCCTTATGTTGAAAATACAGGAAACAATACAAATGCAGAACAAGGAAGAAAGGATGTGTACAATTTTGTTGAATCGGAACTATTGGCTGCACTTCCTTACTTATCAAAAGAAACCGGGTTTGAGTATTACGGACGCATAAATTATTATGTTGCCAATATGATTCTATCCAAGCTTTATATTAATGCTGAAGTTTATACCGGAACAGCACAGTGGGATAAAGCTTTAACAGCATGTGATACTGTCATTGAATCGGGAATATATTCATTGGCACCTGATTTTTTTGATAATTTTCAGGAAGATGCTTCGGGTTGTCCTGAAGTAATGCTTGGTGTTCCTTACGACCAGGTAAATGCACAAGGTTTTGAAATACACTTATTTACTTTGCATTACAACTTAACCGATAAATATGGCATTGAAGAAAGTGCATGGAACGGATTAAGTGCACAGGAAGCTTTTTTCAATTCATTTGATTCTACCGATTTGCGAAGAAATGGTTTGCTTTTTGGACAACAATATGATAATGAAGGAAATAAAATTGAAGACCCGAGTTTTGAGCGATTTGACCCTCAAAATCCGCAAAGTCCGAAAGATCCGGATGGAGCACCTTTAAACTTAACCCCTGAAATAAACATGTTAGAACCTAACTGTTTGCGCCAGGCTGGTGCCCGAATTGCAAAATGGCCTTTTATTGAAGGAAGTAACCGTTATACAAGCAATGATTTCCCAATTTTCCGTTATGCCGATGTTTTGTTAATGAAAGCAGAAGTATTATTAAGAAACGGTGGTGATGCCGGAACTGCTTTATCTCTTGTAAATGAAGTAAGACAACGAGCCGGTATTGCTGACCTGACATCGGTAACATTAGATGATATTTTAGCAGAACGTGCACGTGAACTTTATGCTGAAGGATATAGAAGGTCTGATTTAATCAGGTTTGGCAAATATTTAGGTACAAGGTGGGAAAAAGACGATGTTTCGCCTGATTATGTAAAAATCTGGCCTATTCCTGAAAGTCAGATGAACGCTAATCCGAACTTAACACAAAATCCGGGATATTAACCCGCTTTATTCATACAAAAACGAAGTGAATTGAATGAATGCGTGATGGGATGTGGGAAGCAAAGCGGGAAATCCCGATTTAGTNNGATTTAGTAATACCCAAATTTTGGGGTCCAGTAAACCACAAATTTGTTGGTATTACTTAATCGTAGAAAATTCATGAATTTTCCGGGTTAAGTAGCACAACAATACCATTGAAGAGGTTGTCTAATAAAGTTGTATTAGACAGCTTCTTTAACCCTAATACTTAATAAAAAAAGTAGTAAAAAATACACTCTTACGGCTAAAACATAAAGCCTTCGCAAAGATTTATTGCCAAAATTCCCTGATGCCTTTCGTGTTCTGAATAAATTTTACTTCCAAATTGAAACATTCATACTAAACTATAATTTTATTATGTCCTAAAGTTTACAGGAACAAGAATGATATGCCGTGCGTGTGGGCTCTTCAAAATGCGTTCAATTTTGATTGATTTTTGGTTCTTTTATCAAGAAAAAGAACAGTAATGATTTTAATGTGTAGAATAAATATTGTTATAGTACCTCAAAATAATATTTAGCCAGTATTATCTCTTATTAATTTTTTCTTTTCTTAATTTATACAATGAAATAATTCTGATTAAATAAGCAAATTTTATCTACATTTAGCATTTTTTTAATGAGAGTCAATAAATTAATAGTATATCCGGTTGTTATTCTGTCCATGATATTATGGAGTTTTTCATTCATCTGGTACAAGGAGGTGTTTGTTTACTACAAGCCTATAACAGTTATTTTTTTCAGGTTGCTTATCTCTGCTGTCTTTTTG
The DNA here is from genome assembly GCA_013152655.1 of Chlorobiota bacterium. Taxonomy (GTDB): domain Bacteria; phylum Bacteroidota; class Bacteroidia; order Bacteroidales; family B39-G9; genus JAADFW01. The sequence goes on along the minus strand of JAADFW010000177.1, from coordinate 17,998 downwards.
TTAATTCTTAATCGCATTTTAAATAAACAACAAATAATTCACCGTGCTGATTACAAGACTTTTGCTTTATTGTCCTTCTTGCAGCCTTTTTTATATTTTTTATGCGAAAGTTATGGTATGAACTATGTTTCATCAACCATTGGTGCAGTTATTATTTCAACCATCCCGCTTTTTACTCCTTTTATTGCCAGTTACATGTTTAAGGAAAAACTTTCTTTTTTAAATATCCTTGGAATGATAGTTTCATTTATGGGCATTTTATTAATCATTTTTAAGAAAAATATGGAACTAACAGCTTCACCCAAAGGTGTTTTACTTATGTTTTTGGCTGTTTTTGCTGCTGTTGGCTATTCGGCTATTGTTTTAAAATTAACAGCTAAATATAATTCGTTTACAATTATAGCTACACAGAATACAATTGGCATATTTTTGTTTCTTCCATTATTCTTTATTTTTGATTATCAGCAGTTTATAACTGTGCAATTTTCATGGCATGCTATAAAATACTTAGTGTATCTCGCTGTTTTTGCCTCGTCGTTAGCATTTATATTGTTTACTTTTTCAATTAAAATATTAGGTTTAACCAAAGCAAATATGTTTACGAATGTTATACCAATTTTTACGGCCATTTTTGCATATTTTCTTCTGAAAGAAGAAATAACTGTGCAAAAAACACTTGGAATAATTGTAGTTGTTGCTGGCTTATTTCTATCACAATTTAATTATTTAACTTTTAAAAAACGAAGAAAATTTTTCTTCAAAAAAATATATTAAAGGAGTATTATAATTTTTTTACTTTTTATTCGTTTAATTGCTATTAAAACTGAAATAAAATACGAAATCAATTAAAACTAATAATTCAAATTAGCAGAATGTCAATTTTAAAAGGATTAAGCACTATTTTTTTTGTAATAATTACATTTTTTTCTTTTGGGCAACAAGGGGGTAGTTCGGTTTATCAATTTTTAAATTTAACAAATTCAGCCCGCGTTGCTGCGTTAGGTGGCGTTGTTAATGCCATTCAGGATGACGATTTGAACTTGAGTTATGATAATCCGTCTTTATTAAATTCTTCAATGAGTAATAATTTAGTAATAAACTATGTTAATTATTTTTCAGATATAAATTACGGATATGTTGGTTTTGCTAAATCATTTAATAAAATCGGAAATTTTTCAACAGGGATTCATTTTATCAACTATGGTGAATTTATACAAGCCGATGAGGTTGGAACTATTAACGGTAGCTTTAAGGCAGCTGAATATGCTCTTAGTTTAATGTATTCCAGAAAGATTGACAGTGCTTTTTCTATTGGAATTAATGTGAAGCCTGTTTATTCAAAACTGGAAATTTACGATTCATATGGGTTAGTGGCTGATATTGGCTTAAACTATACAGGGGAAAGCCGTTTATTTACAGCTGCTTTTGTTATAAAGAATATTGGCTCGCAAATTACACCGTATAGAGCTAATCATTATGAACCGGTTCCTTTTAATATTCAAGCTGGAATATCTCAAAAACTGGCACATGCGCCTTTCAGATTATCGTTAGTTGCCAATCATTTAGAAAAATACGACCTAACTTATACAAATCCGGTTGTTGGGTCAAATCTGTTGGTTTCGGATAATACAGAAGCTAAAAATGATTTTTTGAAAGATAATGCCGATAAAATAATGAGGCATATTATTGTAGGTGTTGAAATATTGCCAACTCCAAATTTTTATATTAATTTGGGTTATAACTACAGAAGAAGACAAGAATTAAAAATTGATACGCGCACATATACTGTTGGATTTAGCTGGGGCTTTGGAATAAAAGTTTCAAAATTCAGGCTTAGCTATGGCAGGGCAACTTATCACCTTGCAGGTGCATCTAATCATTTTTCTTTAAGCACTAATATGTCCGATTTCTACCGTAAAAGATAAAGCTTCTTTTAAAGACATTCCAGTCCGTTATTTTATACTTAATTTTATCTTATTTTTGCAACTTAATTTTGATTGTAAAATATGACATTTGAGCAAAAGAAAATAATAATCGCTATTGACGGGTTTTCTTCGTGTGGGAAAAGTACTGTAGCTAAAGGCTTGGCTGAGAAATTGCATTTTTTGTATATTGATAGTGGGGCTATGTATAGGGCTACTACATTGTATTGTTTAGAAAATAATATTATTATAAACGGAGTTGTAAACGAAGAAAAATTGAATAAAAGTTTAGATAATATTCATATTGAATTTATTAGTGATAAAGGAGCAGGTACATATTTTACTTTTTTAAATGGTAAAAATATAGAAGATGATATAAGAAATATTGAAGTTTCAAATAATGTAAGCAATATAAGTATATTTAAAAAAGTTAGAGAAAAAATGGTTGCTTTGCAAAGGGCTTATGCTATTGAAAATTCTATTGTAATGGACGGCAGAGATATTGGAACTGTTGTTTTTCCAAATGCAGACCTGAAAATATTTATGACTGCTGATGTAAAAATACGAGCAACAAGAAGATATAACGAATTATTACAAAAAGGACAAAAGGTCAGCCTACAGGAAATTGAAAAAAATATTATGGATCGTGATGAAAAAGACCAAACTAGAGCAATTAGCCCGCTAAAAAAAGCAAACGATGCTATTGTGTTGGATAATAGTTATTTAACACACGAGGAACAGCTCAACTGGGTTATAGCAAAAGTTAATTCAATAATTAACAATTAATTAGAATACTTTATTAATACTTACAATAACTTTGTTAATAGTTAGTTCTGCAATTTATTGAAAATAATTAGAATAACATTGGCTCAATGAATATTGAAATTGATAAAAAATCAGGATTTTGTTTTGGTGTAGTATATGCCATTCAAATGGCAGAAGAAAATCTGAAAAACAGCAAAAAACTTTACTGTCTTGGCGATATTGTCCACAATAATATGGAAGTGGAAAGATTAAATAAATTAGGATTGGTAACAATTGATCATGAAAAGTTTAAAAAGCTAAAAAATTGTAAAGTGTTGATTAGAGCACATGGAGAACCTCCTGAAACATATAAAATAGCTTTTGAAAATAACATTCAGCTCATTGATGCATCATGCCCGGTGGTTCTGAAATTGCAAAATAAAATACAAAATGGATATAATAATTCTGTAAAATCAGATGGACAGATAGTTATTTATGGCAAACAAGGCCATGCCGAAGTTAACGGTTTAGTCGGGCAAACTGAAGGTAAGGCTATTGTGGTTAATTCATTGAAAGAACTTGATGAAATTGATTTTAATAAATCAATTTACTTATATTCGCAAACAACTCAAAGTAAAAGCAGGTTTGAATTTTTGCAAAATGAAATTAAAAAACGGTCACAAAATGATGTTAATGAATTTGATGAAAAAGAGATTGTTTCATACGATACAATTTGCAGGCAAGTGTCGAGCAGAGAGCCTGAATTGAAAAATTTTGCAAAGAACATGGATGTTATAATTTTTGCAAGTGGCAAAAAAAGTTCCAATGGAAAAATACTATATGATGTTTGTAAAAGTGTAAATTCAAATACCTATTTTGTTTCAAATATTGAAGATTTAAGTAAAACCTGGTTTAAAAAGTCTGATAAAATAGGAATATGTGGTGCTACTTCAACACCAATGTGGTTAATGGAAACGATTTCGGAAAAAATTAACTCATATTTTGAGTAAATAGATATATTAAACTTATTTATTTAATATTTTTACTCTTTGAATATGATTTTACTTAAATTTTTATAATAAATAATGACAAAATTAAAAAGAATTGGTGTTCTAACCTCAGGGGGAGATGCACCGGGAATGAATGCAGCCATAAGAGCTGTAACGCGTGCGGCAATATATAACGGCCTGGAAGTTTATGGAATAAGACATGGTTATGAAGGTATGATAAACGGTTGGATGAAACAACTTAAATCTTATTCAGTAAGTAATATAATTCAGAGGGGAGGAACTGTTTTAAAAACAGCAAGAAGCAAAGAGTTTAGAACTCCGGAAGGAAGAAAAAAGGCATATAATCAACTGGTAAAAAACAATATTGATGCTTGTGTAATTATTGGTGGCGATGGTTCATTTGCCGGTGCAAGAATTTTTTCAGAAGAGTATGATATTCCTTTTGTTGGTATTCCGGGAACAATTGATAATGATTTGTTTGGAACTGATTATACAATTGGTTACGATACAGCCATAAATACAGTTGTTGAAGCAGTTGATAAAATAAGAGATACTGCAAGTTCGCATAATCGTTTGTTTTTTGTTGAAGTTATGGGCAGAAATGCAGGGTTTTTAGCATTGCGAAGTGGTATTGCCTGCGGTGCAGAAGCCATTTTAATACCCGAAGTAGAAACACATTACGATAAATTAAGCGAATTTCTTGAATCGGGTTTTCATAGGAAAAAATCAAGCGGAATTATTTTGGTTGCTGAAGGAAAAGAAGCTGGTGGTGCATTTGAAATAGCAAATAGAGTTAAAGAAGAATTCAAGGAATATGATGTAAGAGTTACTATTTTAGGACATATTCAACGTGGTGGGTCTCCTTCTGCATTTGATAGGGTAACAGCCAGTAAGTTAGGAGTTGCTGCAATTGATGCTTTGCTTGATGACCAGAAGAGTATAATGATTGGTGTTGCCAATAATGAAGTTGTACATGTTCCTTTCAATAAAACAATAAAAAACAATAAACCGATTAATCAATCAATGCTCGATATAGCTGATATTCTTACAATATAATATTTTGCTATAAAGAAGAATATTAATGGCAAAACTTATCAATTAATACTTAATTTGCCATTCATTTTATGCATAATTTCAGTTTGTTTTGTGATTGACTCTTTATGAATTAATTGTAGTAGTTTTTTTACAAATTGTTTAGGTAAGTTCAGTTTTAAGCCATGCTTAATTCTGGTAGATAAAATATTTTCCCATCTTTTCAATTGTAAAATAGCTACATTATTTTGACTTTTATATTTGCCAATTTGTTCTACAATATTCATACGTTGTGCTAACAATTCTATTATTTGAGCATCTAATGAATCAATTTGCTCACGGTATTGCACCAGATGGTTTCTAAAGTCAGAATTTTCAGAATTACTCTTCCTGTATTTTAGTTTTGAAAATAGATTTTCTAATTCATCAGGCGTAAGTTGCTGACTGGCATCACTTTTTGCTTTTTTTGGATTAATATGTGTTTCAATCATTAATCCATCCATATTTAAATCAAGTGCACGTTGAGCAATTTCATAAATATATTCAGTATTGCCCGAAATATGGCTGGGGTCGCATAAAATTGATAATTTATGAAATTTGGTTTTTAATTCAATCGGAATTTCCCATTTAGGTATATTTCTAAATGAAGTTTCTTCAAATGGATAAAACCCACGATGAATTGCAGCAATTTTTTTAATTCCAGCATTATAAATTCGCTCTAAAGCACCAATCCAAAGGCCAATATCAGGGTTTAGCGGATTTTTAATTAATACCGGAATATCAACGCCTTTTAGTGCTTCTGCCAATTCTTGTACTGAAAAAGGATTAGAAGTTGTTCTGGCACCAATCCATAAAATATCTACATTGTGTTTTAAACATTTTTCAATATGAGCGGGTGTGGCAACTTCAACAGTTGTAAGTAAATTGGTTTGTTCTTTAACCTTTTCAAGCCAGAATAATCCTTTGTAGCCAACTCCTTCAAAATTATCAGGCCTGGTTCTTGGCTTCCAAATTCCGGCTCTTAAAATATCAATTTTCCCAATTTTGTTTATGGCTAATGCGGTTTGTAATAATTGATCTTCAGATTCGGCACTACATGGCCCGCTAATTATAACAGTTTGTTTTTCAAATAATGAAGGAAACCACTTACGTATTGGTATCAAATCCGAATTATTTATCATTAAGTAAGTTTTATTAAAAGCTAAATTTGTTCATGCCGTAAATTTAATTTTTTTGAAATAAATAAAACGATTTCATACAAAATTAATGTCCGGAGGTAGATTAACTGTCAAACTTTTTATTAAACTTTTTTAATGCGTAACCAGTTAAAATATACGATAAATAAATAAGCAACGGCCATGTTAATAACCATATTATAGAATATAGATACATATTTAAAGTTATTTGATTTTATATTTTATTAATAAATTCATATGTAATTATTGTTTAATAAATATGCCCGTCTTCAATTTCTTTCACATCAATTTTTTTATTATTTATTGCTTTCCATGCATACCAAATATAAGCAATTACAAAAGGAATTAAAAGCGAAACATAACTCATGGCCGTTAAAGTGTAATGGCTTGACGAACTGTTTTCAATAGTTAATGAGCTTTGTAAATCGAAAGTAGATGGATAGAATGCAGTATTATTAAACCCGGCTAAAATAAATAAAGAAAATACTGTTAATATTGTTCCTGCACCTGAAAGCCAAATACCTTTTGTACTACATTTTACAAAACAAAATGCAGTTTTGTAAATACCCAGCAAAATTAAAAAAACGCCAAATAATAAAATAACAGCATTAAGTGGCATTTGAAGCAAATTATGCAAATACTTATATGATTCCATCGAAACAATTTTTGTTTTCGGATTAACTGCAAACCCATCTTTAAAAAGTAGCCAAATAAAAAAAACAAGAAAGAAAACAACAAACGGAATGGCATTTACAAGAAGTTGTTTTTTTGCCCTTTCAATTATTGACGAGTGGTTAACATTATTAATAAAGTATAAAATTGCCAACACTCGTGCTAAGAAAAAAATGGTTAAGCCTAAAGAAAGGTTTTGTAAATTAAATACAGCTTCAAGTCCTAAGAATGGCGATTCCCATCTGGAAAAATTCATTGCATTAACACTAAATTGCGAACCTGTAAAAAATGTAGCAACCGCTGTTCCTAACAAAATTGTTCCCAGTGCTCCGTTTACAAAAAGAAATATTTCATAGGTTCGGTGTCCAAGGAAATTATTAGGCTTTGTCCTGAATTCATAGGCTACTGCCTGGATAATAAAAGCAAATAAAATTATCATCCACACCCAATAAGCACCGCCAAAACTTGTGGAATAAAACAGAGGGAATGATGCAAAAAAAGCTCCGCCAAAAGTCACCAATGTTGTAAAAGTAAATTCCCATTTTCTTCCGAGTGAGTTTACAAGCAAGGTTCGCTCAGTTTCATTTTTGGCAAGTGTGAAAAGTAAAGTTTGTCCTCCTTGTACAAAAAGGAGAAAAACTAAAATAGCAGCTAAAAGTGATATAATTATCCACCAATATTGCTGTAAAGCTAAATATGACATTGATTCAAACATGTTAATTTCCTCCTTTATTAGGGCCTGTTTTAATTTGTTTAAATAAGATTTTCAATTCTGCTATAAGTAAAACAGTAAAAACAATAGCAAATAAGAAAAATGAAATAATAACTGAATTTTTTCCTATTTCGGATACTGCTGCAATTGTTGGCAGTAAATCCTGAATAACCCAGGGTTGCCTGCCTAATTCGGCTACTATCCAACCTAACTCCTGGGCAAGATATGCCAATGGAATAGTAATAATTGCTATCCATAGAATAAATTTTCTTTTTTCTAAGTTTTCTTTAAATGAAAAATAAAGGAATACAATAAACAGAATTAAGAAATGTGCGCCTAATATTACCATTATATGGAATGAATAAAAAGAAATTGTTACACTTGGAATTAATTCCCGGGGATTTACATTTTCATAATACCCATATCCAAAATATTTAAAATTTTGTTCTAATGTTTGGGAAGCAATTATAGCTTCGTTATTATTTCCGGCCTTTTTTGCCTTATTGTAAGCAGCAAGGGCATTAATGGCAATTTTCCCTTTTTTTATTCTTTCGCTGTACGATACAATTCCTTTTTCTTCATTCCCGACTATCATATCGTTTATTCCCGGAACAAATGCATGAGGCGATAAAAAAGCCATATATGATAATGCATTGGGAATTTCAAATTTAAAATAGAAATCTTCAGGTTCATAAGGGCCTGCTTCGCTTGGGCGTTTTAAAAGTCCTATTGCTATTAGTGGTGCATTATTTTGGCCATCGTATAAAGCTTCCATAGCAGCAAATTTCATGGGTTGGGTTTTTGCAACATCTCTGGCAGAACCATCGCCTGTGAATATTACATAAATAGCTGAAAATAAACCAAATACCGAGGCAACCAATATGCTTCTTTTTGCAAAAAGTAACTCTCTGTTTTTTAAAAGGTACCAGGAACTTACACCAATTACAAAAATGGATGCCAACACATATCCTGACGATACTGTATGTAAAAATTTGTGTATTGCAGTTGATGAGAAAAGTACATCCCAAAAATTTACCATTTCGTTTCTGGCAGTATCAGGGTTAAATTTCATTCCAACCGGATTTTGCATCCAGGCATTAGCAACTAAAATCCATAAGGCTGATAAATTAGCTCCTATAGCTGTTAACCAGGTTGATAACAGATGAAATTTTTTACTAACTTTTTCCCAGCCAAAAAACATGACCGCTATAAAAGTTGACTCAAGGAAAAAAGCCATTATCCCTTCAATGGCTAATGGCGCACCAAATATATCGCCAACAAACCAGGAATAGTTAGACCAATTAGTGCCGAATTCAAATTCTAAAATAATACCGGTAGCAACCCCAATGGCAAAATTAATTCCAAAGAGCTTTGCCCAGAATTTTGTTATTCGTTTCCACTCTTCATTTTTTGTCTTAACATAAAGAGTTTCGAAAATAGCAATAAGAAAACCAAGTCCTAAAGTTAGTGGAACGAAAATCCAGTGATACATTGCAGTTAGTGCAAATTGTGCCCTCGACCAATTGACCAATGCAAAATTTATGTTTTCTAACATTGTAAAAGTGTTAAATTATTAGTTTGTTAATTGTTCAATTACGTAATTACTTCTTTGTAAGTCAGTTTTGAATTTTGATTTCAAAATATCAGGGAAAAAGAAGATTTTAAGTATTATAAATATAAATAAAAGCTTGATAATAATTATTATCCATAAGGATTTTCCCCAGGTCATATTTTTAAAACCATTGACATAGAAATTGAAAATATTTTTTAGAAACATAATAACATGGATACTCTAATTATTTTAAATGTATATAGTATTTGTTGTGTTGTTGTTACTTATTCTTTATATATTTTAACTTCTCTATTATTTAATGGCATAACAGGCCTGTAATTATTGTTAAGAATTGTTGAGAATTTTTCAATTTGTTCCGCTGAAGCCTCTATTTGTTTTTCTAAAACATACCAGCTTACTACTTCTGTACATGGCGGTGTTGTAAGCGAACCATTATAATAATAATAACTTTTGTTTTTAGGAAGCAAACTTAACAGGTCAATCATTTCATCAGATTTATATTCTCCTTTGCTTGTCGGAAATTTATCCAAATACTTTTTAAATAACGCATTTTCTTTTCCTTCAACTATCATAACTCCCAATACAGCATAATCTGAGTCGGAATGTTTATGTACAAAATGTACTTCTAAAGGAAAATGTTTACCATCAACTGTATGTTCACTTAATGCGTGGTAATGAAATTGTAAAAGTTCATAATTTTTACCATTTAAGTTTATTTTGTTGCCTTTGTCTATATTGAATTGAACAGTATGGCTATTATTAATTATGTTTACTTTTGATTTATAATAGTTAAATTTTGGTGACTCCAATTCTGTTCCACTAATAAGTTTTTTTGTGTTGATATTAATTGGTGACTGCGAGTTTCCTCCACAAGTAGCAAATCCGGTGCAAATATTTTTCCAGTTTTCCGGTCCGTCGGGTCCTTTATGATGTGACCAGTGTGCATTATCGCAATCCTTTTTTGCTCCTTTATTTTTTAATCTGGCTGTTTGGTTATCCGCTGTATTTTCTTTTTTGTTCTTGGTTGTTTCATTACAGGACATAAAGAATATTAGAGTTATTATAATTGTTAATAAGCTTATATTTGTTTTCATATTTTATATTTTTTACTATTATTTTACATCATCCATGGTAACTTCTCCGCCTTTATTCCCCCAACTATTATAAACATAATTTAAAACAGCAACAGCATCTTCTTCCGACAATTCCTGCGGAGGCATAACGCCACCCGGGTATTTAACTCCATTCACAGTTAACGGAACTTTTGAACCATTTTCAACCTGATTAAATGCACGTTTTTTATCAGCTAATAAATAATCAGATCCGGCCAATGGAGGGAATGAGCCGGGTATTCCCAGTCCTGTTGCTTGATGACAAACCATACATTTTGTTTTAAATATTTCTTCTCCTTTCGATAAGTCGAGAGTTTCTGATTGAGCTGATTGCGTGACTAAATCAGTAATAACATCGTTGCCGCTAATGCTTAGCGATTCATCATTTGTTTGCTTATCTGTTGTTCCACTACCACATGAGACTAACCAACTAATTGAAAAAAATACCAACAAATTGAAGATTGTTTTTGTGTTCATAATTAAGATTTTAAAGGTTAATATATGTTTAATGATTTTATAGCGTATAAATAGATTTTAAAATTATAATAAATCGCAATTAAGTTGCATAAAATTTAAGTTAAATTAGTGAAATATATGAATAAATACTTTACTAATTATTTATTTCTTAAATAAATTTTAATAGGAACTCCGTTATAATCAAAGGCTTCTCTGATTTGGTTTTCTAAATATCTTTTGTAAGGTTCTTTTACATATTGTGGCAGATTACAAAAAAAAGCAAAAGCAGGGTATGCAGTAGGCAACTGCGTAACATACTTTATTTTAATAAATTTTCCTTTTATAGCAGGCGGATGATATTTATTTATTGCTTCCAACATTAAATCGTTAAGTTTAGATGTGGAAATTCTGCGTTTCCTGTTTTCATATACTTTTATTGATGTTTCCAGTGCTTTGTGAATTCTTTGTTTTGTAATAGCTGAAGTGAAAACAACCGGAAAATCAACAAAGGGGGAAAACTTCTTTTTTATTTCTTCAGTATAAATTTTTACGGTTTTGGTTTCTTTTTCAATTAAATCCCATTTATTCACTAAAACAACTACTCCTTTATTATTGCGCTGAATCAGGTTCATGATATTTACATCCTGAGCTTCCACGCCACGTTTTGCATCAATTAAAAGCATACAGATATCACTATTTTCTATGGCTCGAATAGAACGCATTACCGAATAAAATTCGAGGTTTTCGGTTACTTTGCCTTTTTTTCGCAAACCAGCAGTATCAACAAGGTAAAAGTCGTAGCCATATTTATTATAACGGGTAAAAATTGAATCGCGTGTTGTGCCGGCTACCGGGGTTACAATATTTCTTTCTTCACCGAGAAAAGCATTAATTAATGACGATTTACCAACATTTGGCCTTCCTATAACTGCAATTTTTGGAATATCTTCTATTTTTTCACTAATCGGTTTTTGAAAAGATTCAACAATAAGGTCGAGCAGTTCTCCTGTACCACTTCCATTAATTGACGAAATCATGCATAAATTATCAAAGCCCAAACTATAAAAGATATTTGCATCATAGTGTCGTTGAATATTATCGACCTTGTTAACAACTAAAACAACTTTTTTTCCACTACGTCTTAATACTTCTGTTACTGAATCATCCATATCTGTTATTCCGGTTGTAACATCAACCATAAAAATAATTACATCCGATTCATCAATTGCTAAAAGCACTTGTTTGCGAATTTCTTCTTCAAAAATATCATCTGAATTTAAAACATATCCACCGGTGTCAATTACTGAAAATTCTTTGCCGTTCCATTCGCATTTACCATAATGCCTGTCTCTTGTTACTCCGCTTACTCCATCAACAATAGCTTGTCTCGATTCAATTAAACGATTAAACAGGGTAGATTTACCAACATTTGGTCTTCCTACAATTGCAACTATATTATTCATATACAATTTAATGATTTTATTATTAGCCACTTAAAAAGGCAAAAGTAAGAAAATTAATCGGGTAAAAATATTAAAATTACAGATGGCAATTCATCAATGTGTAATTACTAATTTTATTGAACAGTATGGCTATTATTCATCTTCATTTCTGTTTTAACTTGTAGCTTTTCAGTTGGCGGGCTAATATACTTTATACCTAAATTTAAGCCTCTCAGAATAAAAACTAATCCTAATAATACTATAAATACAGGCATTACTTTTTTAATTTTATTACGGACAGATATACTTACTGAACTACTTATAACAGAAATACCAAACATCATTGGAATAGTGCCAATGCCAAATAAAACCATAAATACAGTACCTGAGTACACACTTCCGGTTGCCAGTGCTCCGGCAATAGCCATGTAAACCAAACCGCATGGTAAAAGACCGTTTAGCAAACCAATAAAAAACAGGGAAGAATATGAGTTAATGGCAAATAATTGACGTAATCTGCCTTTTAGTTTCCCGGTAAATACTGCAATATACGATTCGAGTGACCTTGTTTTCTTAAATAAGAGCGGTGTAAAAACAGATAAAATCATTATTGAACCCAAAATAATTGAAATGATATTTTGAAATCCGGCTAAAACCAAACCTTTTCCGAATAATCCGAAAAGAGCACCCATAACGGCATAAGTAATTGTCCGGCCAATATTGTAAAGCGTGGCACCTATTATTTTAGTAAGTAATGAGTTTCTGTTTAAAGGCAATGCTAAAGCTATTGGGCCACACATTCCTACACAATGAAAACTGCCTAATAAGCCAAGTGTTAGTGCTGCAAGTAATTCCATAAAGCTATTTATAATAATTTTTTAATGAAATATTTAATTACTGATAATAAAAAGACTGTTCTTGGAAAAAATCCATGCCCTTATGTTCCCATTCAATTATTATATTGTATTTTCCTTTAAGTAAATATGATGTATTAAAGAATTGCATTAAGCTATCATTTACATTTAATTTTATCACAACATCTTTTTCAAAATCAGACGGGCGGTAAAAAGTTATGCTTCCTGTAATACTATCGGCATTTAAAGAATCAGGAAAAAATAAACTAATTCCATTATCCAACTCTTTGATTATTATTTCTTTCTTGAATTTCTTTACATTTTTTTTCTTATTTATAATGTCCTGGTATTTTAATTCCTTTGGATAGTAATCAGGTGTAACAAGGTTTATTTTTTGTTTGTAAGCAAAGTATATTGTGAAACCTGAAGCCATTAAAAAGAATATTATGAATATAAATATTCCTGTTCCCCATGTAATTTTAATTTTCATATTATTTTAATTTGTAAAATTATTTTCCCGGCCCTATAAATGAAATGCTTTTTTCTTCAATTAACTTATTTTCAGAATAAATGCCGAATTTAATAAGTGTATTAGCCAGGGTTAAGCTGTCTTTATTAATATAAACAAGGAATGTACCCTCTGTAATTTCGTTTTTCTTTGCCTTAAGTACTTCATTCCCAATAATCTTTACTTTACCTTTTATTGAGGTTAGCTTAATGGTTAAAGGGAAGTTTTTATCGGTTTTATTTACAATAATGTAATTATATAAATTACTTATTTTATTATCAGGTTGTTCCTGGTATAGCATTCCGGGAGCTCGTAAAATAGTAGTTTCAACTTGATTTCTGCTTCTTAAAAAGAAGCCTAAAACGCCTAATAAGATTATTAAAACACCGGTATATGCAATTGTCCTAATATTAAAACTAAGTTTTTTACCGGTTTTTATTCCGTTTTCTGAATCATAACGTATTAGTCCTTTAGGAAAACCAACTTTATCCATAATTGAATTGCAAGCATCAATACAAGCTGTGCAATTAACGCATTCTAATTGTGTGCCGTTTCTTATATCAATACCGGTAGGACATACTTGTACACATTGCAGGCAATTTATGCAATCACCTTTGCCGGCTTCTTTTCTATTCTCATTTTTTTTATAAACACCTTTATTTTCACCTCGCTTATAATCATATGCAACAATAATTGAGTTGGAATCGAGCAAAACGCCTTGCAGCCTGCCATAAGGACAAATTATTGTACAGGCTTGTTCTCTTAAATAGGCAAATACAAAATAAAACACAAATGAAAAAACTACTATTGCACCAAATCCTGCCAAGTGTTCAGCAGGGCCATCTTTTATTAATGCAAACAATTCATCTTTTCCAATAATATAGGCTAAAAATGTGTTTGAAATTAAAAATGCGATTGAGTAGAAAATGATATGCTTTAACGATTTCTTATAAATTTTTTCAAAATTCCAGGGCTGTTTGCTTAATTTTCTTTGTTTCGTAGTATTTCCTTCAATAAAAAATTCAATTTTTCGAAATACCATTTCCATAAAAATAGTTTGAGGGCACGCCCAGCCACACCATACTCTGCCGTACACAACTGTAAACAAAACAATGAAAACAATAAATGTGAGCATGACTAAAACGAAAATATGAAAATCCTGAGGCCAAAAAACATTGCCGAATATTACAAACTTTCGTTTTAATATATTTAATAGTAGTATGGGCTGTTCGTTTATTTTTAAAAATGGGCCGATAAAAAGCAGGAATATTAAAAAATAGGCTAAAATTTGTCGGTAATTGTACAGTTTCCCTTTAGGTTTTTTTGCGTAAACCCAAACTCTTTTTCCCCTTTCATCAATTGTTGCAATTTTATCACGAAAAGAAATATTTTCTTTGTTTGAAGTCATTTTAAAGTATCAGTTTAATTATTAATACAACATTGTTGCAAAATATATTAAAACACAAAATTAAGCATAGAGCTGTATTTTACTCTATGCTTAACTAAAACTAAAAGTACTAATATTTAAGGAACATATTTTTCACCTTGAGGTGCTTTTGCATTAGGTGGGTTAGTTCCTTGTAAACTCATTATATAACTTGAAACTTGTTGAATTTCTTCAGGTTTTAATTGTGATTTCCACGAAATCATGCCTTTTACAGGAACACCATCTCTTATAGTTGCATAAATATTTTTGAAACTGCCGCCATGAATCCAGTATTCATCGGTTAAGTTTGGGCCAACCAACCCTTCGCCTTTCGATAAGTGGCAAACAACACAGTTTTTATCAAAAATAGCTTTACCGGCAATTAAATTTGTTTCATCTTCAAGTCTTGCCAAAGCCGATTCATCTGATTGAGCAGGCATTTTTTCCTTTGCAACAGCCATTTCTTTTGAGTACTCTGCTTCTTGCAAATCGCCTGTTTTTAAAATGTGGTATCTAACTATATAAACCACCGCAAAAATTATAGAAATATAAAACAGCCATTTCCACCAACCGGGTAAGTCGTTATCCAATTCACGAATGCCATCATATTCATGATTTGCTATAAACCGGTCGTTAGTTAATTCGTCAATTTCGTGTTCTTTTTTAATTTCGTCCTGATTTATGTTGTTTTCTTCCATGATTATAAATTTCTTAGTTTAATTTTTCAGCAATATGATTAGAATGTCCGAATTGAATATCGTCTTGCTCCAATGCAAAAGATTCCATCTTTTTAATGTACTTTTTATCTAATTTTATAGCCCAAAAAACTATTAATAAAAAGAAAGTGAAAAAGATTATAAATGAAATGATTGGAAAAACTTCTACTCCGTCTATTCTTTCTAAATAATAACTTGCCAATTTCATAGTTAAAAATATTATTCGGTTTTTGAAATATCAGTTCCTAAGCGTTGCAAATAGGCTATTAAAGCAATAATTTCCTTATTGTCATTTACTTGTATTCCATTATCATTAAGCCCGTTAGCTATTTTATCAGCTTGCTTCATTAAGTCCCGATACGCAATATCTTCATATCCTTTTTCATAAGGAACACCCAGTTTTTGCATTGCTCTGATTTTGCCACGCAAGTTGTCAATATCCATATCATTTTTAATAATCCACGGATAAGCAGGCATGATTGATTGAGGACTTACTTTTCGGGGATTAAACATATGATTATAATGCCATGAATCAGGCTTATAATTTTTACCTGTAACAACCCCTTCACGTGCTAAATCAGGGCCGGTACGTTTTGAACCCCACTGGAACGGATGATCATAAACAAATTCCCCTGCTTTTGAATATTCTCCATACCGTTCAGTTTCTGAACGGAATGGCCTGACCATTTGTGAATGACAGTTGTAACAACCTTCTCTAATGTATATATCACGTCCGATAAGTTCTAATGGAGTATAGGGTTTTACACTTTCAATTGTTGGTACATTTGATTTAATTAAAAAAGTAGGTATAATTTCAACTGCACCACCAATTAAAATAGCTATAAGTGCTAAAATAAGGAACTGAACCGGCTTTCGTTCTAACCAACGATGAAATCCTTCGCCTTTTTCTCTTTTGGGGTTAAACTTTTCTAATGCCGGTGCAAATGCTTCTTCATTAGCAGTAAATGTTCCCTTAACCGTTGTTTTAAAAAGGTTATAAATCATAAATAAAACACCGGTAAAATATAGTAAGCCACCTAACAGGCGCATGTGGTACATAGGTACTATTTGAGTAACTGTTTCAAGAAAATTAGGATATTTTAAAAATCCGTCTGGTGTAAATTCTTTCCACATAAGGCTTTGTGTTAATCCGCCCCAATACATTGGAATTACATAGAAAAGTATTCCTAAGGTGCCAATCCAGAAATGTGTATTTGCTAATTTCTTTGAAAAAATTTCAGTTTTAAAAAGTTTAGGAATAAGCCAATAAAGCATTCCAAAGGTTAAAAATCCATTCCAGCCTAATGTTCCAACATGAACGTGAGCAATTGTCCAATCAGTAAAGTGACTTAAAGCGTTAATGTTTTTTAATGACAACATTGGTCCTTCAAAAGTTGACATTCCATAAGCAGTTACAGCAACAACCATAAATTTGAGAACTGCACTATCACGTACTTTATCCCATGCTCCGCGTAGTGTTAACAATCCATTAATCATACCTCCCCATGAAGGAGCTATTAACATAATTGAAAAAACAGTGCCAAGTGACTGAGCCCAATTAGGTAATGAGGAATATAACAGATGATGCGGGCCTGCCCAAATATATAGGAAAATTAAAGACCAGAAATGTATAATTGAAAGGCGATAAGAATAAACCGGCCTGTTGGCTGCTTTTGGAATAAAATAATACATTAAGCCTAAATAAGGTGTAGTTAAGAAAAATGCAACGGCATTATGTCCGTACCACCATTGCACCAATGCATCCTGAACTCCTGCATAAACAGAGTAACTTTTAAAAAAGGAAACCGGTAATTCAAAAGAATTCACAATATGTAAGACAGCAACCGTAACAAATGTGGCAATATAAAACCATATGGCTACATAAATGTGTGATGTTCTGCGCTTTAAAATAGTTCCGAACATATTCCAGCCAAAAACCACCCATATTATTGTTATTGCAATATCAATAGGCCATTCAAGTTCTGCATATTCTTTAGAGGTTGTTATTCCTGCTAAAAGAGTTACTGTAGCTGCTACAATAATAAGTTGCCATCCCCAAAAATGAATTTTACTCAACACATCGTTAAACATTCTGGCTTTTAGTAAACGCTGTAAAGAGTAATATACTCCGGTAAAAATGCCATTTCCAACAAATGCAAATATGGCTGCATTGGTATGTAAAGGCCTGACTCTTCCAAAAGTAGTATAAGCTAAATTAAAATTCCACCACGGAAAAGCAATTTGTGTTGCTGCTAATACACCTACAAGCATAGCAATTAAACCCCATATAATGGTTGCATAAGCAAACATTTTTACAATTTTATTGTCGTAATAAAATTTTTCTTGTTCCATATGATTAGTTTTGGTTTTGAATTAAGTTAAAATTTAGTTGTTTCATTAATCTTCAATATTTTCAGCTTCGTCTTCAAATAACATTCTTACCGATGGAGTATAATCGTCATCGTACTGGCCTGATTTTACTGCCCATAAAAAAGCAACTAAAAAGCCTGTTGCTACTAATAAACTAACTCCAATAAGAATAAAAATGACATGCATAAAATGAATGTTAAAAAAAAATAAAATTGAGAATCAAATATAAAAAATAATTAATATATTAACATAA
>JAADFW010000176.1 GCA_013152655.1 Chlorobiota bacterium | reverse complement strand
GTTACATATTAAATATTCCTGTAACTTACTGTATTTATTTTATTTATAAAATTATCAGCTTCTTTTTACGAAGCTTTTAGTTGACTTATATCAACAGTAATTAATATAGTTTTACCCATACTCTCTAATTCAACAACAAGTTTATTTTTACCCGATTGCTTTATCACTTTTCCCGAATATCCTTTAAAAATTCCTGTTGAAAATTTTATTTCTGTTCCCTTTTTAAAATTCCTATCTGCTACTTCAATTTCATTTTTATTCTCTATTGCAAGCTTCAATAATTCAATCTCATTATCTTGAATAATTGCAGGTAGCCCGTTAAAACTTATATATCTGGAAATTCCATATATATTGACCACATCATATAATTTATTTTTAGGAATTCTCACAAAAACATAAGAAGAAATCAAAGGTAATTCTACAATCTTCTTCCTATCGCTCCATTGCCTAACGGTTTTTTGCAAAGGAAGAAAAGCTTCATAACCGAATTTCAAAAGTTGATTATAAGCGGTCTTTTCATGCCTGCTTTTTGTATAAAGAGGATACCAATGAAATTCAATATTTTTAGTATTATCCAACTTTTATATTCCAATTAATTTATGTTCTTTCATCAAATTATATATACGATTTGTTGATTCTTCGATATTCAATGACTCCGTATCAACAATAAGTTCAGGATTTTCCGGTTCTTCATAAGGTGCGGAAATACCAGTAAAATCTTTAATCTCGCCGGCATAAGCTTTTTTATATAATCCTTTAGGGTCCCGATTTGCACATTCTTTTATACTACATTTCACAAATATTTCATAAAATCTTCCATTTTCAAGTAAATTTCTTGCTTGATTTCTATCCTTTTTATATGGTGATATAAATGCAGTTATTACAATCAACCCATAATTTGCAAGTAGTTTGCTTAACTCCGCTATACGTCTGATATTTTCTTCCCTATCTTCAGGAGAAAACCCTAAATCTTTGTTTAAACCATGGCGAACATTATCACCGTCCAAAAGACAAACGTGGTAACCCTCATCGAATAATTTTTTTTCTAATTCAACTGCAATAGTTGATTTTCCAGCGGCACTCAATCCTGTCAACCAGACAACACAACCTTTATGTCCATTACGTTTTTCAACATCCGGTAGCAAAACTTTTCTTTCATGCCATTTAATATTTGTAGCTCCATCTCTCATTTTATTTTTTTACCCTTTTTAGCAATATTATTTTTATTATTCCAAACAACTAATGATTTATCCAATTTTAAATTTTCTTTTAAATTTTCATATTCCTCATTATTCAAAATTAAAATACGAATTTTACGTTTTATTGCTGTCTCGGTAGCAGTTACCAATTCATTAAGATAGTTTCGATTAATTCTATTGCCGACGATAACCAAATCAATAATACCGGAATCTTTACCTTTTGCGTAATCACCGGTAATATATGCAGCTTTTACATCGCCCAATTGATTAATAATTTTCTCAATTAAATCAATACCGAAATTTTTCTTGACTAAATTATGTATTTCTTTAAAAAGGGGGTGTTTTGTATTTGCCTGATAAACTTTCGTTCTTCCGTCATTTTCCGATTTAATTAAATTTGCCTTAGCCAAACGATTTAATTCCAATCTAACAGCATTACTTGATTCGTTAAATTCATTGGATAATTCATTAAGATACCCAATAGTCCCGGGATTCAAAAAAAACTTCAAAAGAAGCTTTAATCTTGTTTTCGATGTAATTAACGACTCAAGCATAATTCAAGTTCATTTGTTTATTCTTTTATTAGTAACAAAACTACTTAAAAAAGAAATAATATGCAAATATTTTTTTATTAGATGCAATAAAAACATCAAATGAATTGCTCAAAAAAAAATTCAACAAAAAGAGAAAAAAATAGATATATAGTTAGCTCAATTTTGAAAATAAATAATAAAGGATTAAATTAATGAAAAACGAGGAGCTAAAAAATGGAACAGAAACGCAAACTCAGAAAGTTCAGCGGTCAGGCAAAGCTGAAAATTCTGGAAGAAGGCAGGCAAAGCGGAGTATCACTAACCCAAGTCTGTCAGAAATACGGAATAAGTCTTTCACAGTATTACCAGTGGGAAAAGAAAGCCAGAGAAGCAATGGTAGAAGCACTAAACGGCGAGAGATCAGGCAGAAAACCCAAAGACAGAAAACCGGAGATGGAAGCAGAAATCAAGAGGCTCAAGGATGTAATCGTGGAGGTTACGGCATCCAATATCGAATTAAAAAAAACTCTATCAATTTAGAGAAAAATCAAAGACTCTCAATCAGCGAAAAACAGGATATAGTCAATTATATTGATTGGTTAAAAGCTATGTCAGATTACAGTTTGAGCGATATTCTAAAGAAATTGGGCTTAAACAGGAATAAATACAACTATCTGAAAAAGAGTTTGAAAACAATGAATGAGCCAAAGCCAAGAAAAAAGTCTGTAAGGCTGCAGAAGCCTATGCCTGCTGAAGTCGAAGCAGTAGAAAAATACGTAAAAATAAATCCTGGATATGGCTATAAAAGATATACATATATGTTGTTAGATGATAATATTGTTGCTTTAAAAGAGTATCAGGTATATGAAGTTTTGAAAAATGCGAAATTATTATTGTTTGCTAAGAGGCAATCAGGTATTTTAAAGCACCCGCCTAAACCTACAAAAGCTGATGAAATATGGCATATTGATATTATGTATTTATGGATTTATGACCGTTGGTTTTATCTTGTTGATATAATTGACGGATACTCACGTTTCCTTGTACATTGGAAATTATGTACAACTATGCATGCAAACACAGTTGTAGAGACTATGCAGGAAGCTATTGACCAGAGAAAAGCAGATGAAATCAAACCTCATATTGTTCACGATAACGGAAAACAGTTTCTTGGTAGCCTTTGGACTGATATGATTGAATATAATAAACTTACCGATATTAAAATTAGGGTACATCATCCACAATCAAACGGAACTGTTGAGAGATTACACAGAACACACAGAGAAGAATGTTTTAATAAAGATATTGATTCTTATGCCAAAGCTGTTGACATGATGGAGACCTGGACTTTAGAATATAACTATGTCAGACCGCATTCTTCTCTTAATTACCTTAGCCCTGCGGATTACTATTATGGGAACCCTAAAGCTAAGCTAAAGCAGAGAAAGGAAAAAATTGATTTAGCCTCTGAAAAGAGAAAGCAATATTGGTTGAGTCAGAAAAATAATTTAAGAGATGCTATATAAATATTTTTTTGTATTTTGTGGTAATTATGGAGTAAGCAAAACAATGAAGTCAGCATACATAATTGCATTTATTTCTGCATTAATCATCATAGCATCTTTCTTCTCTCTAAATGCAAAATCTAACAATCTTAAAAATTCATGCAATGATGACGCAATTTTCTGTTGCAAGAATAATAAATCATATAAATAGTCTATTATTAAATCAGCATGTTCATGTTTTGACTTACGAATAGAATTGAATGTAAATTTAACATGAAGCTGAACAAAATATTGGATAGAAATAACTGGTATTTTAATAATCATTGGATGTGTTAGAACACATATAAATGGTGCTTTTTCATATATTTTTAAATGTAAAAAGTCTGATGTAAGTT
>JAADFW010000175.1 GCA_013152655.1 Chlorobiota bacterium | reverse complement strand
GGGAAACATAAAGAATAAGCATTAAAAGAATATATTTGTAAAACAGAAAGATAAATCAAAAAAAAGCGGCACATCGCATAGCCACACCGTTGGCACTCATAATAATTTAAATTCCATATGAAAAAATTATTGATATTATTTGTAGTAGTTATGACATTCAGTTCCTGCGGACTTTACAGAAGGAAATTAACCCGACAAACATTTAACACCGCTGATTATAAGACTGAAAAAATTGCATATTCTCCGATTATCTGGGAAAGTGATAGTATTGGTAAAACCCTAATTAAAAAAACCTCATTTCTTGTTCCGGTATATATTAACGGAATTAACAAAAAACTCTATATGCAATTTGATTTGGGTGCTGAAATCTCTATACTCTATGAAAATACGCTAATAAAACTTTACAAAGAACAAAACTTAGAACTTGACACGCTCAATAGTAAAAAAGGGAATCTTTATGTAAAGAATGTTGAATTAACAATCAATAAAAATGTCAAAATAACTGCTGATAAATTTTATGTATGGAGAAATATGGGAAGTGATAATATTGACACCTCCCCTACAATTGTTGGTACACTGGGTTATGATATTATTGGAGATAACATATTAATTCTCGACTTTAAAGAAAACAGGTATGCATTGACAAATAAGATACCCGAAATAATGAAAGACAAAACTCAATTTATAGATAACCCCGATTTAAACAAATTCCCAATAATACTACCATTCAAATTAGGGAAAAAGAAAATTAGATTAATGTATGACTCGGGTGCCAGCATGTTTCCAATTCTAACAGGGACAAAAAGACTAAAAAAGCTATCTGAAAACGGAGTAATTGATAATATAGGATATGTGAATTCCTGGGGAAAGAAAATTAGAATTTACAAGCAGCAGGAATTAAAGCCGGCCATTGGGAATTTGTATATTGGAAATATTGATTTAGGGAAAATAGATATTTATGGCGCGAATATGTATAATAAATTATCATATGCTGGAGGCTATTTATTTGGAATAACAGGAAACGTTATTTTTGAAAACAAGATAATTATTATTGATAGAAAGAATAATAGATTTGGGATCATTGAATAAAAATACGAGTGCCAACAGCAGGGTATAGCCCATGCCGCAAATCACGGCTTTCAATGAAAATGAACAGTAAAATAAATGATGTAACTTTATAGAAAATTTAAACTGGACAATGCGGCACGTCCCATACCCGCACACGTTGGCAACAAGTTTAAGATTAAAAAAATGAAAAGGATGAAAAGGATGAAAAGATGCTTTGTTATATCACCAATTGGAGAGTCTGGTTCTGAAATCCGAAATCGTTCTGATGAAATTTTAACTCATATAATCAGACCTGTTTTAATTGAATTTGATTATAAAGCTTTAAGGGCTGATGAAATCAGTGAATCTGGCTTAATAACAAACCAAATATTTGAACATATCGTTTTTGATGATTTAGTTATTTGCGACATGACATTCAGAAATCCAAATGTGTACTATGAATTAGCAATTCGGCATATGGTGCAAAAGCCAATAATACAAATAATTGACGAAAATGAAGAAATGCCTTTTGATGTTATTAATACTCGAACTATTAAAATAAACCACAGAAGTCGATCAGGTGCAGATGTTGCAAAAAATAGAATTAGAGAGTATTTACATAAAATAAAATTAGGGAAAGTAAAAATTGAGACCCCTACTTCAAGTGTAATTGATTTGGATGTTGCTTTGTTTGATAAATCACCAATAAGTAATTTAAATAGAACATATTCAAAAATCTATAATTTACTCAAAGGAACAGGAGAATTTATTAACCCTTTAGGGGCAATGACTATTGAAGAATATGGCAATGAAATGGGGAAGATTGATAGTTTGAGGTCAAGTTTTTTAGCTAACCTATCACATGAAATATCACATGAAATACGTACGCCAATTAATGGGATATTAGGATATACAGCGTTGTTAACTGACAATACCATTAGTCATAAAAAAAGAACAGAATATGGATTGTATTTAAAACAAGTTGCACATCGGCTTGTAAATGAAATGAATGACCTATTTGATTTATCAATTATTGAAACCAATCGAATTAATGTACAGATAAAAGAAAGCGATATTACTTCTTCTATGGATAATATTTATCAGCATTACATTAAAAACTTAAATGATATTAATTCAAAAATAATACTTAAGTTATTAAAACCTCAAAAACCTATTTTAGATTTCAAGACTGATTTGCAACGAATTGAACAAATTATTAAAAAGCTAATTGACAATGCTATCAAATTTACCAATAAAGGTAACATCGAAATAGCTTACGAATTAATAAACACCGAATTTTATTGTAGCGTAAAAGATACAGGGATTGGTATTTCAATTAGAGATTATCAAATCATATTTGAAAAATTCAGGAAAGTGAATGTTGGTATTGATATACCATATGAATATGAAGGAATGGGAATTGGACTTTCAATAGCTAAAGGTCTGGTTGAAAAATTAGGAGGTAGAATTTGGGTTGAATCTAAGCTTAAAAAAGGAACAACATTTTATTTTTCAATTCCAAGTTTAATAAATTAAATGAATAAAAAAACCAGTTGCCAACACAGGCTATGCTTCATACCGCAATTAGTTGAAAGTAACGGTATTGAACGTTGATCGAAATATTGGAAAAATAGAAAAATTAAATAATAAAATGCGGCACGCAGCATAGCCCTGCACGTTGGCAACAATACCAATTTGATTATCGATTATAGAATTAAAACTTTCATTGGTTAGGTTTATAAAATGAAATTCAAATCAAGATTATATAAATTAAATGAAGAGACTATTATTAGAATGTCTTCTCAAGATAATGGAAGTATTAGTAATGTACTGAAAGGAATATCTGATCATTGCTATGGAATAACAACTGACGATAATTCAATTGAAAAAATTAATTTTTTCTACATAAACAAATCAATTAAAAATCCAGGATATATTTTCAAACTCCATCTTGGTGAAAAGAAATTTTACATTAATCTTTTCAATTTTTCAATATTTCTTACTGACATTTATCAACAACTCGACCCTATTACTACTTACGAAACTTATATCCACTATCATAGAACACTTTTAGAAAAACATGACATTTTCACAATAACGTATCGTGAATTGGAGAAATTTGAATCTCCAAATATGACATTGCTATCGAAAAGCAGAACTGAATTTATAATGAATTTTGATCGTGTTGAGCTTCTCAAATTCATTCTAAAAACTCCAAAATTGTTTAGATTCAAAGAAAACACAAATTACACTTATTTGATGTTTAACAAAGATACAAATGCATTTAAAATTGGTAGAAGCACGAGACCACAGTATAGAGAAAGAACACTTCAATCAAAAGAACCACACATTGAACTTTTAAAAACCTGGGAATCTGAAAAAAGAATTGAAAAGCGACTTCATAGACATTTCAGAAATAAAAAACTTAGAGGTGAATGGTTTAAGTTATCTTTGACTGACATAAAACATATAAACAAATTAGTAAAAGAATTAATTAAAAGTACTGTTGCCAACATTATAGGATTTAAGGCTCAGTTGAGCCCAAAAAAACGGGCAAGAGATTAAGAACAAATCCCTGCCTGTTGATTTAACTGAA
>JAADFW010000174.1 GCA_013152655.1 Chlorobiota bacterium | reverse complement strand
TAATAAAATCAACTAATACCGGATGGGATGTTACTCAAAAGTATTATACGCCAGCAGGTAAATATACTGTTGAATTTACAGATACAAACTATTTTGTTTCGGGCAAAAGAGGGAAAGCCACCATGTATAACTATTTTGACTTAAGTTTGTATGATGCGCTACCGCCTGTTTTTAACGCCCTTCAAATTCGCAATTCTAATGGCAAACCTTGTGAATTGTTAAAAACAAACGAACAAGCTACCATCCATTTTTCACTGGCAGATACCTATTTCGGAGCATTCCGTAACTTGTATTATCAATCAATTTTACTCGATTCAACAAAGGTTTTTGTAAAACAATACCAAACCGAAGAATGGACTGAAATACCATACAATATTATTACCGAAGACATTATAGAGTATGGCTCTGATGGCGGTTATTATATGATTGCCCAAATACCCGAAGCGTTTACATCTTTCGATTCTTCTGCTATTGATTTACGCATTGTATTTCAGGATTCATCTTATAATAAAACCGACTATTCGCTTGAACCTGCTGTTGCGGTCGGGAATTTCAAATTTCCTTATTACATGCCTTTAGCAGTAACCGATTATTATCAGATTATGCAAGACAGTTTTCTGATTATAACAACAGATAATAGTGTTTTAGCAAATGATACTTGCGAAGAATATTTTGGGCTTGCTGCAAAATTGGTTAGCCAGCCTTCACACGGAACAGTTGATTTTAATTCAAACGGGACATTTGCATATTACCCCTTGCCGGGCTACCGGGGCGACGATAGCTTTTTGTACCAGGCATTAAATGGCGGTATAATCCCTTCAATAAGCCAAAAAGTAAATATTGACGTAATTAGCACAAGTTTAATAACCCCGTATGGTATAAACAATACAGAGTTGTATCAAAATGTTCCTAATCCGTTTTCTGACAAAACAACCATTAATTATTGCCTGAATGAAAACTCCCAAATTGACATTTCGGTTTTTAGCCAACACGGTAAAAAAGTTGCAATACTTGTAAATGGAATTATTACACAAGGAAGACATAGTATAACATGGAACGGAAAAAACAATTATGGTAAGTTGTTATCAAGTGGTATTTATTATTGCCGAATAACAACAAAACACAAAACTATATCAAAAAAAATGATATTGATAAGATAAGCCGGCTATTTCGAATTTATAACACTTATAAGTGTTATCACAAATAAAAACATTAAAATTATTCTTACTGATAATCAGTAAATTAACAAAATTGTTGAAAAAAAAGTGCCAAAACAGGGTAAGATTTTACCCAAAAAGGAAACATTATATATAGAAGCGGATGAAAAAAAGCAGGAAAATAAAAAGTTTTTCATTTTTGTTACTTCAATACGCAGTGGAGAAGTTTGAAAAAACAAAGTAGAATTTAATGTGTTTAAATTATTTAAATAGAAACTTAACTTTTATTAATTATGAAAACAAAACTTACAATATTTTTTCTATTGTTTTATTCCTTGATTCATTCCCAAACTAACGAATGGACTATTTATAACACAAATAATACACCCCAAACAGGGCCATGCAACAGTCATATATTTGATATAACGCAAGATAAAGACAGTAATTTATGGTTCTCCACCGAAAATGGCGTAACCAAATACAATGGGCAAAAATGGCAAAGCTACTTTGCTGAAAATGATAATGGACAGGATAACATATATAACAGAATTGTTGTTAGTAAAGAATACAGGGTTTATATAAGTACCTGGATTTTGGGTGGTGGTTTTTCCATAATTAGCAATGGAAAAATTGAGGTAATTGATTACATCACAGTTTTTGATATGGATATTGACAGCACTAATAATGTTTGGCTGGCAACACCCGAAGGACTTAAAAAATACGATGGTACTGATTATGTTGATATTAGTACTGAACATGAGATGTTAAATCAATTTATAGATGCAGTAAAAGTTGACCGTAATAACCATATTTGGGCAGGCACATACAACGGAGTTTTGTATTACAACGATACTACCTGGCAACTGTTTACCACCAACGACGGGTTACTTGATAATTTTGTATTTTACATTGAAGTTGATTCTGAAAACAATATCTGGATGATGAACGGGCTGGGTTTTTCAAAATTCGACGGGCAAAGTTTTACGAACTTTCCATTACCCGACAGTTTAAATGAAGGGTACTCCAGTAGTATGACCATAGGCCATGACAATACACTTTACGTGGCTACTGATGATTACGGTATATTAAAATTTAATGAAGGTAATTTTTCATTTATGGATACTGCCGCCGGTTTAAAATCTAATTATATACTTTCTACATTTGAAGATTATAATCAAAACCTTTGGATTGGTTATATCATATATGGTGTTGATAAGTATAATGGTTCAGAATTTATTAATTACACAGGAAATGGAATGAATTCCATTGATGTATTAAGATATTATGACGATAAACTATTTATTGGTTCTATTGTAGGTGGCATATCAATTTATGATGGAGAAAACTGGGAAAATTATAACATTTCTAATGGTTTTTTATCGAATAGTATTACCGATATAGATAAAGACAATGAAGGTAATATATGGATTTCAACTTTTAATGGTATTTCAATGTATAATGGATTTGAATTTACTGATTTTACGGAAAACGGAGGGTTACCTCAAAATAACACGTTTTCAATATTTGCTGATAATAATGATAACATTTGGGTAGGAACTTATAGTAAAGGTGTAGCCTTGTATAATGGGCAAAACTGGAAGTATTACAATTCGGAAAATAGTTTAATAAGTAAAAGTGTAGATGCTATAATGCAAGATAATAATAACACCATGTGGTTTGGCACAATCGACAAATTTAGTTTATTTGATGGATATATTGTAAGTTATGATGGCGAAAACTGGAATTCATTTACACCAATTGAAGGAGAAGTAAATGATATTTTACAGGACTCAAAAGGAAATATTTGGTTTGGTTATGTGTTTACAAATTCAGATTACTCTGTAGCAAAGTATAATTACAATGATGGTTGGGAAATTTATAAATTACCTTACGATGATTCGGTTTTTCACGATCAATCCGTTTTTGATATTTATGAAGACAAAGACAGTTTACTTTGGTTTGGAAAAGGACAATTCGGCAGTACAACTTTTGATGGTGAAAACTGGGTGAACCATACACAGGATGAAGGCTACCCCGAAACCAGCAACCGTGCCATAACGCAAGATGCCGAGGGCAATATGTGGTTCGGAAGCTACCTGAAAGGCTTGTATAAACACAATGTTGGAACAGGTGTTACTGAACCGCAGGCTTTTACAAAGCCAATTGCTAATTTGTTTATTTACCCCAACCCTGCAACTAACATGGTTACCGTGCAAAACAATTTTGATTATAAGAACTTAACAAAACTTGAACTGTATAATACAGCAGGCAAAAAGTTACTGGAAAAAGAATACCGTTTTAAAACCAATATAGATATAAGCAGCTACCCGGCAGGTATTTATATAGTAAAAGCCGGCAATAAAAAGTATAGTTACAGTGGCAAATTAGTTAAAAAGTGAGAAGTTGAAAGTAAAATAAATTATGTCATTAATAATTTGCCTTGCTATTTTATAGCCTTTGTTAGTGTAGTCACCAACAAGTTTTTTT
>JAADFW010000173.1 GCA_013152655.1 Chlorobiota bacterium | reverse complement strand
CAGTGCCGAATGGTTATCTCACGGCGAAGATCTATTGAGTATAAAAACAGTTAAGTTTCTAAGCTAACAAAAAGTGGAAATAAAGATTTGAGATGAACAAAAACAGAGAGATATTTAACAAGCAGAAAATTAAATAATTAACTTTGACATCAGTCGGAATGTAAAAACATATTCTGAATTCAAATATTTGTTAGCAACGTAAAGTAAAAATTATTAGTTAAAAATATGTTACGAAAGAATATATTATCGCCATTTCAAAAATTTGTAAAAATTGAAAGCTTTAGTGGAATATTATTGTTAATGGCAACAATCATTGCTCTTGTTTGGGCTAATTCATCCTTCGGAGAAAGTTACCAATTACTTTGGCAATATAAAATTGGATTTACATCTCAACATTTTGAACTCAATAAACCTTTAATATTATGGATCAATGACGGGTTAATGGCTATTTTCTTTTTTCTAATTGGATTAGAAATTAAGAGAGAATTTTTCATTGGAGAATTAGATTCTTTTAAGAAAATAGCTTTCCCACTTTTGGGTGCTTTTGCTGGTATGTTAGTTCCTGTCTTGTTTTTCTTTCTGTTAAATCAAAATCCGGAAACGGTTAAAGGCTGGGGAATACCAATGGCTACTGACATTGCTTTTTCATTAGCAATTTTAAAACTTTTAGGGAATCGTGTTCCATTAAGTTTGAAAATATTTTTAACCGCCTTTGCAATTGTTGATGACATTGGTGCTGTGTTAGTAATTGCTATATTTTATAGTGGAAATATTAACATAACGTTATTATTTGTGGCATTAATACTAATAGGAATACTTTACATCTTATCATATAAAGGGTTTTATTCTAAATATTTGATTTTAATTTTTGGAATAATCATTTGGATATTTTTCTTGAAATCAGGAATTCATCCTACATTAGCCGGAATATTATTAGCCTTTTCAGTTCCTATCAGACAAAATATTAACACACCGGTATTCATTGATAATTTAGTGTTAATTACTAAAAATATTCAACAAGCAACTATTTCGGAAAAACCAATTTTATCTAAAGAACAAATTGCACAAATAGATGATTTAGAAAATTGGACAGATAAATATCAATCGCCTCTTCAGCATTTAGAATACAGGTTGCACGATTGGGTTGCATATTTTATTATCCCAATTTTTGCATTAGCTAATGCAGGAGTGTTAATAAATAGTGATATTGATTTAGACATTCCCCTCATAAGGAATATCACTTTTTGTTTAGTTTTAGGTAATAGTATTGGCATTTCATCAATTATTCTGTTAGCAAAAAAAATTAAACTTATTGATGTTCCAAAAGATATTAGTAATAAGCAAATTATAGGAGTTTCATTTTTAGCTGGTATTGGATTTACTATGGCAATTTTTATTGCAAGTTTAGCTTTTAAAAATAATCCAACGTATATTGATTCTGCTAAAATTGGAATACTCATTGGGTCTTTTATTTCTGCAATTATTGGATATGCTATTTTGAGAGTAAAGCTAAGAAAACTGTAGCCGGCAAAGCAGATAAAGTTCATGGCAGCTAACTACCACAACGCCATTGTAAAGATTAATGAAAAATAATAAGTATTTGGATATTAAAATTTTAATTGTAACTTCGTATTGTTCTTAAAAGAGAAATATTCTTATTTGGGATTATTTCGTAAAAAAGTAAATATGATTGATATAAAAAACAAACTTTTTGAAACGGGATTAAAAATAACCCCTCAGCGTTTGAGCATTTTAGAGGCTATTTATAGCATAAGCCATCCTACTGCGGATGATATAATTAAGCATATAAGGCAGAAACACTCAAATATAGCTACAGGAACCGTGTATAAAGTACTTGAAACATTTGTTAAAAAAGGATTAATTAAAAAAATTACAACAGATAAAGATGTAATTAGATACGATGGATTAATAATTCATCATCACCATTTATATAGTTCAAAAACAGTTTTGATTGAAGACTATATAGATGATGAACTTGATAAAATGCTTAAAGATTATTTTCATAAGAAGAAAATAAATAATTTTAGAATTGAAGAGATAACGCTTCAAATAAAAGGACAATTTAATAGATAATAATAAAGGAGAAGTACTATGAGTAAAAAACAAAAATTAACAAATAACGTAGGAATTCCTGTTTCAGAAAATCAGAACGTTCTAACAGCAGGAAAAAAAGGGCCAATGCTATTGCAAGATGTTTGGTATTTAGAAAAATTAGCCCATTTTGACAGGGAAGTAATTCCTGAAAGAAGAATGCACGCAAAAGGCTCAGGAGCTTTTGGCAACTTTGTTGTAACTCACGACATTACCAAATATACCAAAGCCAAAATATTTTCTGAAGTAGGTAAAAAGACGGATGTTTTTGTTCGCTTTTCAACCGTAGCAGGAGAAAGGGGTGCTGCCGATGCCGAACGTGACATTAGGGGATTTGCCATAAAATTCTATACCGAAGAAGGTAATTGGGACTTAGTAGGAAATAATACACCTGTATTTTTTCTTAAAGACCCATTAAAGTTTCCAGACCTTAATCATGCTGTAAAAAGAGACCCAAAAACAAATATGCGAAGTGCAAAAAATAATTGGGATTTTTGGACATCCCTACCCGAAGCACTACATCAAGTTACTATTACTATGAGCGATAGGGGTATCCCTTATTCTTACCGTCATATGAACGGCTATGGAAGTCATACTTATAGTTTAATCGATAATAATAACGAACGTATTTGGGTGAAATTTCATTTTAAAACTCAACAAGGAATAAAAAATCTGACTGACCAGGAATCTGAAGCAATAATTGCAAAAGATAGAGAAAGTCATCAGCGTGATTTATTTGAAAGTATTGAAAATGGAGATTTTCCAAAATGGAATATGAAAATTCAGGTAATGACAGACAAACAAGCAAAAGAATGTAGTTTTAATCCATTTGATTTGACAAAAGTATGGTCGCATAAAGACTATCCGCTTATCGATGTTGGAGTACTTGAACTTAATAGAAATCCGGAAAACTATTTTGCAGATGTTGAACAATCAGCTTTTAATCCGGCTAATGTTGTGCCAGGCATAGGATTTTCACCTGATAAAATGCTTCAGGGAAGGTTATTTTCTTATGGTGATGCACAACGTTATCGCTTAGGAGTAAATCATAACCTTATTCCTGTTAATAAAGCAAAATGTCCTGTTACCGGTTACCATCGTGATGGATTAATGCGCACAGATAATAATTATGGCTCCACATTAGGTTATGAGCCTAACAGTTATGGAAAGTGGCAAGAACAAAAAGAATACAAAGAACCGCCTGTAGAGTTAGAAGGTGCAGCTGACCACTGGAACCATAGAGAAGATAATGATTATTACACTCAAGCAGGTAATTTATTCCGTATAATGAGTAAAGAGCAACAACAAGTTCTTTTTGAAAATACAGCAAGAAATATGGGTGATGCACCAAAAGAAATTAAGCTAAAGCATATTAATAACTGTTTAAAAGCTGATAAAGCCTATGGTGAAGGTGTTGCCAAAGCATTAGGTATATTAATAAATTAAAACTATAATTAAAAATGAATAAATCAATACTGGCCTAAAAGTCGTTTTAAAGCGAACGTCAAAGTAATTATCTTTGTATTCTTTTTGTTC
>JAADFW010000172.1 GCA_013152655.1 Chlorobiota bacterium | reverse complement strand
TTTTTGGCATATAATTATCTTTAATTTAACTCTGCAAAGATAATTTAAATTCCTCAAAGTTTTAATGTTTATCAAGTTTGAGGAATTGTTTTCTCTCTAATTTGACGTTCCGTTTGATGCCGCCTAACGTGTGCGGGTATGGCACGTGCCGCATTGTTTCGCTTAAATTTTCTATAAAGTTACATCTTTTATTTTACTGTTCATTTTCATTGTAAGCCGTGACCTGCGGCATGGGTTATACCCTGCTGTTGTGCACTGGGCTTACTTACACGTATCTTCACAATAAACAATTTGTCCATTGAATTTTTTTTCTATGTGTTTAATAATTATTTCACAGACTTCCTTGTAATCTTGATTTGTTATTGGTGCTTGTTCAGTTCGCCATCCACCGTGAGATAAATCTTGAATTAAAGTATAAGATTTAGTGTCATCTGGAATATTTAATTTGATATATTCCGCAAGACTATCTCTATGCAATTCAATAGATTCAAATTTAGTTAATGTTTCTAAAATATGTCTAATTGAATTAGCTGTCGTATGGGTTGGTATTTCTCCTTTTCGTGCTATTCTATATATATCAAGTAAATGTGTTATGTAAGGAACAGTAAGGTTATTATTAAAATCGGATAATTCACCATTTGCCAATAGTAATTTTTTGTCAACGATATTATTAGAGCTAAGAATTCTCATAAAATCATTATTATGAGTAAATATCATCAATCTTTCTCTGTCTAATTTGTCTATTATCTTTTTTATATCTCTTACAACTCCACAAAGTGTATAAACGTGTGAGAAATCCATACTTGAAATTGGGTCGTCAATTACAAAAAATAACTTTTTATAGTCATCTTCACTATTTACTTTTAAATGGGTATCTCCAATGTAATATGCAAATGCAACTATATTTTTCTCGCCCGCACTTAAAATATCTTTCGCTTGTTTTTTCTGCAATACATTAGTATTAAAAGTCAAGCGAAAACTATCTTCATCTAAAGTGTATTTGTCTGCAAAAAAATAATTTAAGACCGTTTTAATTGTTGAAGCCACTTTCTTTTTCTTGCTGACTTTTTCTTGTTCCTTCTTCTTCTCAATCTCTGCTTTAAGTTTACGAAAATCAGTTCGTGATTTTTCTAAACTTTTAATGTTTGTTTTATGTTCAGCGAGTAAATCATCAACAGTTCTTTTGCAAATTTGTTTTCTAATTAATTTATTCTCATTGCTAATACTATTTTTTTTTATATTAATTGCATCTATTTTTTTATTGTTGGATTCAATCTCTCCATTTAAAATAGTTTCATACTTTTCAATAGATTCGAGTATTTCGTCTGGTATTTCAACAGTTGAACTAATATTCGTTAATTTCATTTCAATCGAAGTAATTACTTTTTTAAGTTCAGAAATCAAATTACTAATTTGAAGCTCCTTTAACTCGATATCACTACTTGAAGGAATATATTTATTTTTATAAGTGTTAAAAGTATTTATTCTCTTAATATTGTCAGTCTTAATATTCTCTATTTTTTCAATAGTATTTTCGACAGCTGATTTATAACTTTTTAGTAGTTTTATAGTAGTTGATTCAACATCATTAATATAGGCGGTGTATTTATCAATTAAGTCTAATGCATCTTGTTGTAACTCTTGTTCACAAAATGGACAAATCGAATCTTCTTTTGATTTATGTATTAGGTCAATACCTTTTTCAATAAAATCTTGTTTCTCTTTGATTTTTCTTTTGAAATTATCAGCCAATGCACTTAAAGAATATTCCTTTTTGCAATTTTGAGATATTTCTTTAAGATACTCCAAATTAATTTCTGCTGAATCGATTTTTTCAATATCTAAGAGGTTTTCTGGAACAGATTTAATTTTATTATAATCGGTTACAAGTTCATTGTAAGATTTTGTAATTCCGTATGATTTCTTGTCAACAGATTGTATGATTTTTTGAGGCGTTAATAAATCTCGATATTCAGATAATCTTTTAATATTCTGGATACCATCTATTTTATCAACTATGTATTTACTGATTTCGTTTTCTATTTGAGTTGATAGGTCAGAACCTTCCTTCTCAATCTTTTTTAATATTTCTTCATCATCAGATAGGTCAATATTGACTTTCCCTAAGATAAATCCATCAATTTCATCATCTTTGTCATAATCTAAACTACGGAGATTATCTTCAACATAATCTTCGTTGAATACATGAAACAAGTAATTTGTGTCTGGAATTGTAGGAACTACTTGTTTATTTAGATTTATGTTAAACTGTTCAAGAACATTATTTTGCTTATCCGTTATTTTAAAAGAAAACTTTCCGCTTGTTTGACCTAAAGTTATTAGTTTGTCAGTTGGGCTATTACCTTCTTCATCAAGACTAATTTCTTTTGAATTTTCAGTAAGTCTAAACATTCGACTAATAAAAGTTTTTCCGCTACCATTATTAGCAAATACTCCAAATTTTAAAGAACTTGAACTAATTTCTTTTTTTAGACTTTCAATTGGAGCAATATTCTGGCAATTGAATTCAGTTTTAATTTTTTGTTCTGACATATTCACTCCTTATTTTCTTGCCTTGTGCACAACGGTGAGTATAAGAATAGTAGCCGATTGCGGAACTATTCACTTTCAATTTACGATGAAGTTGAAGCGGGCTAAAACCCTTGAATTTACTAATATTTCGGCTATTATTTTTATACATTGTTAGGAGCTTTTTTTATTTTATCCTCATACTCATGTAGTTCATATTCACTACTTGAAATTATGATTTTATCTGCTGTCAACACGGTCCAGTTATTAATTAGTTTAGCAGTCCCTATTGGTGATTTATCATATTCAATATAATCATTACCAAAATTTCTTTTAACATCATCATTCTGATTATATGGGCAAATTTCAAGACAATATTTTTTTGTTAAGGGAAAATATAAAGCCGTATAATGTTCTATACCTGTCCATAATGGATTAGGAAAATATTCTGTAGGATTTTCAGCAAATTCTTTTGTAGCAACAGCGAATCCTGGATTGTCAGAAGTAATCCAATTATACTTTTCTGGGCTAATCAAAATTCTCCATTTCTTTGCGATTAAAGAATCATTATAATACTCAATAAACGCTTCTAAGATATTTGAATCAGAAAAAAACTGCATATGCTCCTCACGTAATTCTTTTGAATTCAAGTCGAAATTCAACCCTTTTTCATTTAAAAGAAATTGTAGGTATGTCCTCCATATCGGACTTCTAAGCTTTGAATAAAAAACCCACTGAAATATAAAAACTTTAAACTCATTGTCAGCAATGGAATTCAGGTTAGAAATTTTTTCGATTAAAGAATTATAACTGTTTTCAATTTTTTGTCCAAGAAATATTTCAATAGTTTTAGGGTTCTTAAATTCAGATGTATTGTAAAAATTTTTAGACCAAAAAACCTTGTCTCCAGAATTATATGTTCTTATATCCTTTTTAAAATTATCATTCAGGTGAAGAACATATATTCCTTTTCCACTATTTCCTTTTGAGAAATATTTAAGGTAAGTTTCTGAGACAATATGTTGTTTCTTGTGGCTCATAAAATTGCACCAACGTGTGCGGGTATGGGACGTGCCGCAATATTCCACTTAAATTTTCTATAAAGTTACATCTTTTATTTTATCGTTCATTTTCTTATAAAACCGTGATTTGCGGCATGGACTATACCCTGCTGTTGTAAGCTGTTATTCTTTATGAATATCTAAATTAGGATTGGAATAAGGTCCATCATCAAAAGCAGAAGGTTCAAATTCTAACTTATCATACCTTGCTATATTCTTTTCGAAATTGCGCTGAATATTCTTAAAACTTTGTATTTCATTTTCACTTTTCTCCTTAAACTTCCTGTATTCATTAAGTATCTTATCAAGTTCGTATCTTGTCTTTTTAATTTCCTCTTTGTCTAGCCTGTACTTTTTTAACTTACCTTCCAAAGTTCTAATTTGTGTTTTGTAATCATCATTTTTCTTTTCAAGGAAATCAATTGTTTCTTCTAAGTCTTTTCTTATCCTGTCAAAAAATTTACCATAACTATCAGGATTAAATTTTTCTAAGTAGTTAATCTTACTTTTCAGGAAATCTATTTCAGCAACTTTTGATTTAATTATTTCCTCCTTCGCTTTTGAAAATTCTTGACTCCATTTTAGTTTCGCAATCCAAGCGACAAGAGCTGTTATCAAACTTAGACCTGTGATGATATAGCTTATGTATATTTCCATACTATATTTAATTATGTCCTAGTTTCCAATTTAGCCTTAATTGAGACTAACGTAATAGTTAACTACTGATATTCAATTGTTTATATTTTCATCAAATTCTTCAAATCTACTCTCATTTTTATCCCTCTTTCATCGTTAGTATCAGAAATTTATTGTTTACTCTGATGTGGGGAATGGCTTACAACGTGCAGGGCTATGCTGCGTGCCGCTTTTTTATTGTTTTATTTTCGTATTTACCAATATATTTAATCAAAGCTTAATTCATTTATTTACAATTACTTGCGGCATGAAGTATAGGTGATGTTGGCGGTAGTTATTTTTAGTTTTTATACTTTGCAACCTTGTAAAATATTTTGTCAAGCTCTTTTTTACTTTTTAGATTGAATTTTTTCATTACAAGCTTATCCAGTTGGGCATCAGATAAATTTATGTATTTATCACTCATAATCATATTGTAAATAGCTAATTCTCTTTTTGTTGGTCTGTTGCTTGCTTTTAATTTTCCAACCCTATCTCTGATGTCAATATTAAATTTGTAATTGTCGCGTATGTTATATTTTGCAATTTGAGGAGTTACATTACCAAGCTCTCCATTTGGAGCCCAAATTAGTCTGCCACATGTATACTGTATTTTTCCGATATCATTTTTATCGTCATACGCAAAGATTATTATTTCATCAATGTCGTTATCTTCTTTTATTCTTTTGGCTATAATATATTTGAGAGTGTTTTTAAGCGATTCCTTTGATATTTCAGAAGGTACAATAATTGTAATCGTTTGTCTTTTAACTAATGGTAAATTGGCAAGCTCTGATGTGGAATAGGCTGATAAATTCTTAGTCATAGCTTTGTAGCTTGAATTTTCAACATTTTCAATTGTGAATTTTGAAATTTTAGATTTGTCAAACTGGTTTTCAAACGTATTTGCAATCTTATTCTCTGTTTTAATTTGTTTGTTTGATACAACCTTTGTTTTGTCAGTTTTTCTCGAGTTGTTAGAACAACTGAATAAAGCAGTTACTAAAAGTAAAACTATTAACTTTTTCATTTTATTTGGTTTTTTGTGATTTTGAATTTCTGTGTTTTTAATTACCGCCAACGTGTGCGGGTATGGCACGTGCCGCAATTCCCCACTTAAATTTTCTATAAAGTTACATTATTTATTTTATCGTTCATTTTCATTGTAAGCCGTGATTTGCGGCATGGACTATACCCTTGCTGTTATGGGCTGGTTTTTTATTTATCATGCTCAATAGTTTCATACAATGTTCTTAAACACAGTTCTCTTCCAAGATGGATTCTTGGGTCTTTTATGTCAATTAATTCAAACGAACCGTCGGTGTTTATTGTATCTGCTTTTTTAATTTCATCATAAATCACATACCCTTTGTCCATGTATGCTTTTGTAATTAAAACTCGCTTGCAAATTAATTTATCTTTAACAGCCTGAGGATGGATAGCAATATTTGTACCTTCACCTTCAAGTCTTGCACTAGGATATATTATTGCATCAATCTTTTCATTGTTTGCTAATAGAAAATGCATAAAAGTCGCTGTTATTCTGTTATCGTAGTATTTATCTTTTTCGGTATAGGAAAACATGTTAGAAAAATCTGTCAAAATATTAAAATCGTGCATTGAATTTTGCTTAACCTCTTCATACAATTTAACATATTGTTTGTTCTTTTTTAAAAATTTTTCACAAAAAATAATACCAGCGGCTAAGAAGTCTTCCTTAACTTCAAATTCTGCTATTGCTATTTCTTGCTCATCATATTCAAGAGATTTACTTCGTAAAATTTGATTCAGTTCACTGAAATTTGTTAATATAGGATAATCATTTTCATTGGCAGATATGGCTCCATAAAACATCGGAGAGCAAGGTGTACTTGCTCGGTCTATTTTATTTGGCCATGGGTTGTAAGATAATTGACTGACATGATTAAATATTTTCCCTCTAGTTGGGCGTGCTCGATAAATTCTTTCTTTTTCACCATTTTTACGTAAAGGTCTAATGAAATTACCTGCTGTATTTTTTAAGCCTAATCTTTCTATCTCAATAAAAAGTTCAGGAAATGTTAAACTTTTAATATTCTTAAGTATGTGATTTATTGTGTTCATTTCTTAAACTTCCAACTAACGTCAAAATTAGTTGTTGATTATCAATTATTTATAGTTCTTTCAAATTTACATATTTTCTTCTTTTTTCGACTTCCCTTTA
>JAADFW010000171.1 GCA_013152655.1 Chlorobiota bacterium | reverse complement strand
TTTTTTTAACTTTTGAGGTTTTCATCCATTAAAATTCACCTAATTAATAAAATCATTTTAATTTTATTGTATAACCAAAGATAAGTAATTAATTAAAAATAAAAAAAACCAGTTGCGAATTTTATAAATAAAACAACTAATTCATGCCGAATAACCAATAACTCTTGATAAAGAGTATATTTATTAA
Organism: Chlorobiota bacterium; assembly: GCA_013152655.1. GTDB lineage: Bacteria > Bacteroidota > Bacteroidia > Bacteroidales > B39-G9 > JAADFW01. The sequence goes on along the minus strand of JAADFW010000171.1, from coordinate 3,514 downwards.
AGATATAATGTTAAATTCCAGTAAATTATTATTATCCTTAAAATACATAAATAATTTTATTTATTTTGTCAGCATATAATATATTGAATAAGCTAATGCAATACTGAATGAAGTTAAGACTGATAATATCAATAGTATTTTTATTACTTTCCTTTTTTTTAATACGTTACTCTTTTCATGCAGATGAAAATTTAACGCTTTCAGATATCTATATGAATCTTGGGTCTGAAATAATAGGCATTGTTTTAACAGTGGTAATAGTTGATTGGTTGTTTGAAAGAAAAAGGACAAAAGAGGAAACAAGAAAAATTGCCTTAAGTGGTTTAAATAAAATAAATTATGCAGTTTGGGTCTGGCAGGGTTGTCCCAGGGATGCAAACATTAATACTGTGTACTATTTTTTATCAATAACTAATAATGAAGATTTACTTACTGTTTTTACACAAAATATTATGATACAACTGGCACACTCTTCTGAAGAAACTTTAACATTAAATAATGAGTCGGTAAATTCTAATAAATTTCTTAAGAACGCTTTGGTGGAATTATCAACATTGTCAAAAATTCGTGAAACTGATGATATACTACCACCTGTTGTAATAGCACAAAAACTTCAAAATGCAACGTTAAGTTTTATGAAGGTTCTTCAAATTCCTTTTACAAAAAAAACAGATAAGGAAATAGATGAAATACGTGATACTTCTTTTGAAAAACAAAGTTGGAGAAGGTACGGAGAATAATTATGTATTCGAATCTACGAAGTTTTAAAAAATAATATGCCATTATTTTATTCAGAATAATGAAAGAGAATTCTTATAAATTATATAGACTTTATTTTTTCAAAAGACATAAAATTGTCTTTCTCATGTATTATATGCCACCCAATAGAACTTCTTAATGGCTTCGTTTTTATAAACATCAAAGTCATATGATTGTTGTCAAAATATTTTTATATAATATTTGTAATTATTATTTAAATTGAAATGTAAACAAAATTCTTTTATAAGGTTTTGTCTTTTTTTATATCTTTATCTTTTACTGAACTCAAGATATTTTAATTTAATGCAAAGACTGATTTACTTATTTTTAATTAATTTATTCTTTTTACCTCATTTCCAGGCTCAAATTAATAGGTATGGAATTCCTTTTATTACAAATTTTACTCCACAAGAATACAATGGAAGCGAACAAAATTGGGCTATTGTACAGGATAATAGGGGGGTAATGTATTTTGGAAATAATGACAATGGTATTTTAGAATATGATGGAGAGAGTTGGAGACAAATACCTATTTCAAATAAATCTTCTGTCAGGTCATTAGCTATCGACAAACAAGGTGTAATATATGTTGGTGGCGTTGGTGATTTTGGTTATTTAGAACCCGATAATTTTGGTGAATTAAAATACATTTCATTATCTGAGCAATTGGATTCTTCATCCAGACAATTTAATAATGTCGAAAAAATACTTGTTATTAACAATAAAGTATATTTTATACCAAGAAGCTATGTATTTACTTATTCTAATAAAAAACTCGAGCAAACACTTTCAAGATATAAAACTGCATTTTTGGGATTTGACCTAAATTCAAATATTTACTTAGGAAACTTTTTAGAAGGCTTAAATAAAATAGGAGATAGCAGCATTGTACATACTAAAGGAGGTGAATTTTATGCTAACAATAATATTTTTATTTTCTTACCTTACGATGATCAGGATAATGTTATGGTTGGTTCTATGGATCAAAATGGGGTTTCGAGACTAAACAATTATAATATTAAAAGTGGTATAATAGATAATAATTTTTATGATTCTTTTACCAATAAAACAATAAGAAATGCATTTGTTTATAACGGAATTAAAATAAAAGATAAGCAATTTGTATTATCAACAATTAATAGCGGTGCATTTATATTAGGCGATAATGGTAAAATTAATGAGTGGATAAACAGAGACAATGGCTTAAATGATAACGCAGTAATTAATGTTTATAATAAAAGACAAAATTTTCCTTTGTGGTTATCACTTAACATTGGAATTGCTAAAGTAGAAATTTTTAGTCCTTTCCGGTCTTTTAGTGAAGAAAGTGGTTTAGAGGGGAGTATTTTGGATATTATTGAATTCAAAAATATATTATTTATTGCAACAAGTGCCGGGGTTTTCTATTTAGACTATGAAAATGAATTACCAATTTTTAAAGCTGTCGAAAACATTGATAGAATGTCTTGGTCATTTCTAATACATAACAATAAATTATTTATTGGTAGTATAAAAGGTATTTATGAAATAATTGATAATAAGGCTATAAATATTGAAGAACTATGCAGTAATCTTGAATTTAAAGGAAAAAGATTGTATAGTTATAAGCTTGCAAACTCTTTTGTTGACAAAACGAGAATTTATGTAGGCAAGCATGATGGTTTAGGGACATTAAATTTTAGTAATGGTAAATGGTCGATAAATGAAAATTATCAATTTTATAAAGGTGAAATTAGAAGTATTCAAGAAGATAGAAAAGGGAATGTTTGGCTTGGAACCGGATTAAATGGATTATTTAGAGTAAATTTTACCTCTAAAGATACATCATTCAAGCACTTCGGATTAGAAGATGGCTTACCTTCACTTGTAAATATTTTAATAAAAGAAATTGATAGTCAACTAGTTTTTGCTACTCAACAAGGTTTGTACAGTTTTAACGAAAAACAAGAAATGTTTTATCCGGATAGTATTTTCCCTAATGTATATAGTGATGGCTCAACTGGCATATTTAGGTTTTCAGAAGATATTAAAGGTGATTATTGGATAAGTGCCCAGGATAAAAATGGTAAAAACAAACGTGTTGAGAGAATTATAAATATCAATAATAAATATGTAATTGATAATATTCCGTTTAAAAGATTAATTGATGATCAGCCAGAAGCAATATACAGTAATAAGGACAGCATAACCTGGATAGGTATTTCAAATATTTTGTACAGTTATAATCGGAATTTTAGAAAAAACTATAAGCAAAAATTTAATTGTTTAATCAGAAAAGTAATTTATAAAGATGATTCAATAATTTTTAAAGGAACTTTTTTTGATGAGAATTTAAATGGAGAAAGATACGTTATCGAAAAGCAACCAGAATCATTAAAACCCGAATTCAGTCATCAAAACAATGCTGTATATTTTTTCTATGCGGCACCCTATTTTGAAAATGAAAATTCTACACAATATAGCTATATGCTTAAAGGCTATAATAATAAATGGTCAAAATGGTCTGAAAAAGCTGAAAAAGGATATACAAACTTAAATCAAGGTGATTACATCTTTAAAGTTAAAGCAAAAAATATTTATGAAGTTGAGAGCGAAATTGCAAGTTTTAAATTTACTATTTTGCCACCATGGTATCAAACTATTGTTGCCTATATAGCTTATGTGATTTTTGCTTTTTTTATTGTTTATATTATTGTAAAATTATATACAAGAAGGCTTGAACAAGAGAAAATAAGGCTGGAAGGAATTGTACGTG
>JAADFW010000170.1 GCA_013152655.1 Chlorobiota bacterium | reverse complement strand
GTAACCGGAATGCTGAAATCATTGACAATGCCCGAGGCAGGCTCAACACTTGCATACTGTGAAACGGTTATTGTAGGCACCAAAGAAGTAAAATCGGTTCCGTAGGAAACTGTAAAAAACACTTTATGGTTTTCTTCATCTATTTCACCTATTACCGGTGGCTCAAAATCATTAAAATTGAATGAAAGAATATCATTATGATAACTGCCCTCCGGGAAATATTCATCTAATCTATGGAAATAAGTGGTAAATGTTTCTCCGTAATCTTCGCTATAATCAATGTACAGTAAAGTGTAATTACAAAAAGGGTCAATTCTTCCTCGTATTACATAAAATGATCCCTCTTTCCTTCCTGCAATAAATCCTAGTCCCCCAAAATAGGTATCAATATCATCAGATTCATACATTTCTGTCCATGTATATCCGGTATCAACACTATGGAATATTTTATAATGATAATTAGGCCACCATGAAAGCAGGTATATTTCACCCGATTCTGCACCTCTGCATATTTTTGGAGAAAGTCCACTTACTGAATAAAATGCTACGGAACTATCTATTGGAATTTCTGTATATGTATTATCGTAATCAATGGAATGATGAATATAATATCCCTCTCCGGCAAACCCATAAATACCAAAAAACTCACCATCTGTAAAACCTACATCTGAAATTTGACCATAAGGCGGTGATGCAACTACCTCATAACTTTGAGCATAATCATTACTTTTATATAATAAGCCAGAATCTGCTCTGTAAATTACACCTTCAGTTTCGCCTCCCCAATATCTTGCATAGAGGCTGGAATTATCCTTAAATATCCAATTTACACCATAATCAAAACTTACCCATAGTCCATTTCCAAAACTATAATTATAGATAACACCAGGAGTTGCATCTCCTATTATTTTTCTAATTTGCATTTCTCCTTCAGGAGAATTATCAATATTTTCATATTGTAAGGAAAGATTTTCACCATTATCTGTTGAATGTAATATAACCATATGAAAATTACTAAAGTCCCAATAAGAACTTATTGAAATATAAATTTCATCTTCAACTGCACCCCTTGTTATTTGGGCATTAATTGAGCTTGTTGAAAGAAACAGGTACATTAAAATTACAGATGCGATTTGGAGCAGTTGTTTCATTTTTTTTATCATACAGCTAATAAGAATATTACCATAAACCAGAATAAAAGTACATAAACGAATACCTAATTACAAAATTATTATTCGTGTTTTGTAACATGAAGCATGAAGTAAATTAGCTATTTTCATAAGTAATTGTTTTGGTTAATGAATAGTAATTTACCTCGATTTTTCAAACGTCATTGCAAACAAAGTGAAGCAATCTCCAACTGTTATACTATAAAGAAACAGATTGCTTCGTTCCTAGAAAGGATATACTTTTTCAGCATTACTTTAGCTTTATAATTTATTTCGTTACTAATATTTTTTGAGTTATAATTTTTTTCTCCTTTTGATAAATATTAAGAAAATAGACTCCATTTTTAAAATCTGACATATCTGTTTTTACGACTTGACTATTCGTGCTGTTAATTTCCTGCTTTTTTATGTAATGCCCGTTAATATCGATGATTTCAATAATGTATTTGGCATATTATTCAGACAATTAACAATCATTCACTATTCACTATTCACCCTTCATCCTTCACTATTCACCCTTCACTATTCACTGTTCACTAATTCTATAATTTTATTATCTTTTGTTTCAAACAGAAACACTTTTTGAAACAATGAAGTAAAAAAAAGTTTTTCCAACTGGCAATTCAAGCGATTAATATTTATCGTATTTTCAGAATCAATAGTAATAATAAGCCAAATTATATTTATCTTTTTTTTACGATAAAGCTTTATTTTTTCTTCTTTTTTGTGAATCAGCCATTTAATTTGTTCTAATGAATAATTCTGATCAATTGCTTTGTGGTTGTATAATTTGGTTAGTTCAATGCCAATTGATTTTTTAGGGGTTATTTGCAAAATAAAATCAGGCGATTCGGATTTTTTAAGTTTCCCTTTCGGGAAATCAGGAAATGATTTTTGAAAAAGATTCATTACTTCCTTTTCTTCCAATATTTTACTCTGTTGTGTCATAATTTTGAAACTTCTTTATGCCTGAAACAAGTTACTATATGATCATTTACCATTCCAGTTGCCTGCATGTGAGCATAAACAATGGTTGAACCCACAAATTTGAAACCCCGCTTTTTTAATTCATTACTTAATTTATCAGATAATTTGGTTTTTGCAGGAAGTTCTGCTAATGAATTAAACATGTTTTGAACAGGTTTTCCATTGGTAAAACTCCAAACAAATTTACTAAAAGTGCCAAATTCTTGTTGCACTTGAATAAACGCATTAGCATTATTGATAGTTGCCTGAATTTTTAATTTATTTCTAACAATTCCGGCATCATTCATTAATTCAGCTACTTTATCATCAGTGTAAGTGCTTATTTTTTTATAATCAAAATTATCAAATGCCTTTCTGAAGTTTTTACGTTTTTTTAATATGGTTAGCCAACTTAAACCTGCCTGAAATCCTTCTAATGTTAAAAATTCAAATAATTTGGCATCGTCATATACCGGAACGCCCCATTCTGTATCATGGTAATCAATATACAATTGATTATTTCCTGCCCACTCACATCTGATTTTATTCATTTTGCTTTTAAAAAATTTCAATCAAATTTATTAATTAATCTGTAACTTATGTTTACTCTAAACACAATAAAACTAATAATAGTTTGTAAAGTGGTTAAATTATTAATAATATTGAATTTAGATTCTTTTATCGGGTAATAATAGATGAAAAAAACCTTTCATATTTCTTTATTTTTAATCCTGTTTTTTCAATTCAACAATTTACAGGCAACTTCATATATTAAATTAAGTGAAGCTCAATTAAAAAAAGAAACAACCTTAGATGGAAATTGGGATTTTTACTGGAACCAATTGCTTGTTCCTGCTGATATTGACTCAAGTCATTTTCAACCACAAGTAGTTAAAATACCCGATTCGTGGACTAATTATAAAAATTCCGACAATAAATCGTATCCGGCTTATGGATATGCAACTTATTCCATAAATATAAAATTAGATAAGGAATATGATAATCTTGGCTTGTTTATTCCAATGATTTGGTCGGCAAATAAAATCTGGATAAATAATAAACTGGTTTGTGAACGTGGAATTGTTGGCCCCAAAGAAGTTTTTAAAAATTTTATTGTAGCCAAATTAATAGAAATTCCACCTGCAAAAGAAATTAAAATTGTGGTACAGGTAGCCAATTTCAGCTTATTTATTGCCGGAATTCCTGAATCGTTTAAAGTAGGATATTTTAAGATTGTAAAACATCATTTTGAATTGCATTCAATTGGTTCTCTGATGTGGATTGCGTGTGTTTTATTAATGGCTTTTTATCATATTCTTCTTTATCTATTCAGAAAAAAGAATAAATCAACACTTTTCTTTGCCATTATAGCATTTTTAATATTTATAAAGCAAGTAGTTTATGGCGACCACTATTTTTACGAATATTTAAAAATTTCCGGTTTATTAAGTTTTAAATGGCAAAGTACGTTGTATTACATTTCAACATTTATGCTTGTTCCAATTGGGTTATATTATGTTGAATCGCTATATTATAAGGAAGTAAAACGCAAAATAGCAAATTTCTTATTTTATATAACATTAGCTTATAGCCTATATGTTTTAGTTACCCCTCCCGGGTTATATACACCCACATTAACTTATTTTCAGGTTATAAATTTTTTGGGGATTGGTTATCTGTTTTACGCCATTTTATTAGCTACTATAAGAAAAAGGCCTGAAACCAGACTGCAATTTTCAGGTATAATTGTGATGATTTTTGCCGGATTAAACGATGCCTTGTACTCAAAAGGAATTGAATTAACACCAGACCATGAATTAATCCCGCTGGCTTTTGGAATTTTTCTGGTATTACAGTTTTTTATAATTGCCAAAAGGTTTGCAACCGCCTTAACCACAGAAGAGAATTTGGCAAATAATTTAGAGAAAAAAGTAAAAGAAAGGACACTTGAACTAAACAATAAAAATATAGAGATAAGCCAATTATATAAAGATGTAACCGATAGCATTCATTATGCAAAAAGAATTCAGAAAACTATTTTACCTGACGAAAGACAAATAAGTTCTGTTTTACCTGAGTATTTTATTTTTTATCTGCCGAAAGATATTATTAGCGGTGATTTTTACTGGTTTAAAAAAATGGAAGATTATGCAATAATTGCAGCAGTAGATTGTACAGGCCATGGCGTTCCTGGTGCATTAGTCTCATTAGTATCCAGTAATTTATTGAACAGGGCAATTGAACAAAACGGCATTACCAAGCCTAATGAAATTTTAGAATATTTATCAAAAGACTATTATAAATCATCGGAAGTTAATAGCGATGGAATGGATATTTCAATATTAAGAATTGATTTAAAAAATTCAATAATGGAATACGCAGGAGCATACAATCCACTATATTGGATTAGAGATGGTAAACTTCAGGAGAACAAAGCAGATAAGAAAGGAATAGAAATATTTAAATCTTCAGAAACAACTTATACCAATCATACTATTAACATTAAGCCCAATGATTGCTTTTATATTTTTACCGATGGGTTTGCCGATCAGTTTGGGGGAAATAACGATAAAAAATATTTGTATAGCAGGTTTAAAAAATATTTAATCAGTATTTATCATTTACCAATGAATGAACAAAAAGCAGCTATACAAAATGAATTTAGTAATTGGAAAGGTGATAATTTTCAGGTTGATGATGTATTGGTTATAGGAATTAAATTTTAAACATTTATCAATTTTCTTAGTCATTTGAAATTCTAAAATATTCATAAATCTATCTTAATCATGGAAAAACAGCTTAAACCTGACAGGAAGTATTTTATTGCCACCACATGGATTCATTTAACCATATTTGTTGCAATTATTTTGTTAACTGCAATAATAAATTTAACAATTAATTTATCAGGTGGCGACTCTCAGGCAGTTAAAGTAATCTGGATATTATGTATAGCACTATGTGCAATTTTGTGGATTATTATTTATCCTTTGGTTCGTTTATGGTTGAACAATCTTAGTTATCATATTGAAGAAGACAGGATAACAGTACATAAAGGCATTATTGTTAAAACACAGCAAAATATACCATATAGGGCTATTACTGATTTTGCTTTAAAAAGAGGATTTTATGACAGAATTCTTGGAATTGGCACAATTAATATACAAACTGCCGGACAATCAAGAAATGCCACAGGTTACGAAGGAAGTCTATCCGGGTTAATTAACTTTGAGCAAATTCTTGCCGAATTAAGAGCAAAAATTAAAGTTTTACACCCTGTTTCTGCTTCAACAACTCTTAATGAAGGAAAAATAATGACAGATAATATTATTTTGAATCAATTATTAGAAGAAGTAAAACAAATTCGTGAAATTATTGCAAAAAAAGATTGATTGTTTTTGCTTTTTAAAAAGGATTCATTCTAATTTCATTGAATAAATAATCTGCAAAATACTTTGAAACTTATTAACACCGGAAGGCATTATTATTATAAAAAGCCCGATATAAAAATACCGGGCTTTTTTTTTATCCTATCAATAATCTGCTTTAGTGTACAATTAGCTTTTTGCTAATCTTAAACTGTTCATTGCTTGTTGTAACTATATATATTCCTTTATCCAATTGCGAAACATCTAATTCAACATTTAATGTTGCATCAGCATTTAACTTCAATTCAGAATAAACAATTCTACCTTGCATATCAACCATTTGAATCAATACATCACCAAGTTTCTCTTCAAAATTAACAGTTAAGTTAGTATAATCAACTGCCGGCAATGGATATAAACTAACATCTAATTCCAGGTCATTAACATCAGGCACAATAGTTTTCCCTAAATAACTTATTGAAGAAGTTGCCCCCAAGACTCCTGACTTTAAAGCAGAACCGGTTGAAGCGGTTAATCTTACTTCGTCAATATAAATATCATCTTTGTTGCCACTTGCATCGCAACGGAAGCGAATATTCATATCAGTCGGGAAATTATAATCTACATTTGAAATAGGTACATTTATAGCATACGTATTGTTATTTGAAAAATCAGTTCCACGAGCAAACGAAGCAACTATATTCCAAATACTTCCATCGAAATATTCCACAAAGAAATCTTCGCCATATTCCATACTTACGGGTATAAAATTAAAGTCGAGGCTTAAATTAGTATAACCCGGAGTTTGTATATCAATACCGTTTTTCAGGTAGAAAGAAGATGATATGCCGGAATTATCCTGAATATCAGCAGCTTTTGAACCTTGTGTAGCGTATTTTCCTTTCGTGTATAAAGAGCAATCACCGCCACCATCTTTCCAAATATCAAATCCTCCTTCAAAATCAGTAAAGAATAATTCAACAGGCCCGCTTGAGGTACCACCGTCCATTGTATGGCTACCAATATAACCAAATTCATCGGTAGCATAAACTGTCCAATTTGCCGAATTATAGGATGTTGACGGACTTGTTACTGAAGATAAACGCACCATAGTCACATCTTTACCATAATTGGCAGTGCTGTTGAATGTTCCAACAACATCTAATAATGAACTGTTTTTGAACAAGCCAACCGGGTCGTTCCCGTTAAAAATTAATGCTTGAGAAGATGTTAGTAAATCAGCAGCAGCACTTAAGGCAGTTCCGGCTGATGAATTTGCAATAACATAAACCTGTCCGTCGGCCAGAGTTCCGCTTAACAATAATTCACTCCCCCAACTTCCGGCACCATTGGTTTGTTTCATAATAGAATAATTTGACAAGTCAACTGAGGTTCCGGTGAAGTTTGCAATTTCAAGAGCTTTATTATAAGAAGAACCTTCAATATATTCTGAAATAATTAAATCGCTGGCTGAGCCTGAACCAGGATTTGAAGAAAGTGTAGTAACAAACAAGGCATTACTTTCCAGAGAAGCATTTCCAGCCGCATCGTTGGCAATAACAGTCATTGTATAAGTTAACCCTGCGGCCAAGCCACTCACATTAAACGTGGTTACAGCACTTGTTCCAATAAATGAGCCGTCTTGATAAACATCATAATCAGTAACACCGGCATTGTCAGATGAAGCACTCCAGTCAACTATAAAAGAAGTTTCGGTAATGTTAGATGCAGTTAATCCCGATGGTGTAGTTGGAGCAGTAATATCAGTCGTAGTCACATTTAATGTAATACTTGAAGCAGAAATATTTCCTGCGGCATCTTTTGCTTTTACGGCCATTGAATATGTAGTCCAGGGAGCTAATCCGCTAACATTATAATTAGTTGAAGCAGATGTTGCTAAATAAGAACCATCTTTATAAATATCATATCCGGTAACCGCAACATTATCGGTTGATGTATTCCAACTTAAGTTGAAGCCTGTTTCGGTAATACTTGAAGCAAGTAAGCCATCAGGGACAGTTGGTGCCTGAGTATCCGGAGCAGGAGTAGTAACATTTAACGCGACACTTGCTGATGAAATATTACCCGCAGCATCTTTTGCTTTTACAGTCATAGCATAAGTTAAGCCACCTGTAAGGCCCGTTATACTATAAGATGTACTTGCCGTAGAACCATACAATATTCCATCCTTAAACACATCATAACCTGTAACACCAACATTGTCAGTTGATGCATTCCAGTTTAGAGTAAAGTTTGTTTCAAGAATATTAGAAGCTGTAAGTCCCGAAGGAATTGAAGGAGTTTCAGTATCAGCAACTGTGCCTGCATCCATGGAATGTGTTCCCAGATAAGAGAAAGTATCAGTTCCATAGGTATCCCATTCGGCAGTAGTATAATTAGTGTTTGGTGTGTTTACAGAAGAAACCCTAACCAGAGTTACATCTTTTGCATAATTAGAAGCATTGTTAAAGTTACCAATAACATCTATTAATTGGCCACTTTTAAACAGTGCTACCGGGTCGTTTCCGTTAAAGCCCATAGCTTGTGAAGAGGTTAGCAAATCTGCCACAGCTTTAATTTCTGTACCTGCTGAAGCATTGCCGATTACATAAACATCGCCATCAACCAATGTGCCGCTAAGTACTAATTCGCTTCCCCAGCTACCGGCTCCATTAGTTTGTTTCATTATTGAATATGCTGATAAATCAACCGTTGAGCCTGTGAAATTAGCTATCTCTAAAGCCTTATTATAAGAAGAACCTTCAATATATTCTGATAAAATTAAATCGGTAGCAGTGGCACTACCACCTCCACCAGTTGATAATTGACCACTGACGATATTGCTATTATTGCTGTTTCCTTGTGCATTATAAGCAATCATATAGTATGAATACGTTAGTCCGGAACTTACAGCATTATCTTGATAATTGGAACTGTTGGCAACAAGGTCGGCTAACAAACTATAATTAGTTCCATCGGTTGATTTATAAAGTTTATAACCATCTTCGGTTGCAACATCGTTCCAGCTTAAATCAAGTGAAGAAACAGTTGCATTAAGTGTTAGAGCAGGAGTTGATGGTACGGTCGGGTTGGTTGGAGTAAATCCCCATGCCCTGGCAACCAAATCAGGTTGGTCAACATACGGGTTGCGATCGCCCTGGTATGTTTCAATTTCATTATTTCTGGCAATTTCCGATGCGCTTACCGGATCGGCTAAATGCCATTGGTATAATGTATTTGGGTCTGCAACGGCACTTATATCTCCTGCTTGCGTAGGATACATAGTATAAAAATAAAAAATAGCCCTTGCACAATCTCCTTTATGGTCTTCACGAGGTTCAAAAGTTGAATTTGCATATTCACTGTACAGGTCAATATTACTAGTTGGGATTGTGGTTTGTGATTGATCTAAATACATCCATTTAGCGGTTGTATTATCGTCAATTTCGGCAAACGGATAATTAGAGCGTGTACTATTCCAATTCTGGTAAGTAGGAAACAGATGATGAATATCTGATTTCATAGGTTCGGCAGAACCAAAAAAACTTTGCGGAACAGTATGTTCACAATTTATAGGTGCAGGATTAGTTCCGGTGCCTCCATAAGTCCAGCTTACTTGTAAGCCGGAATAAACACCAGTAATTATATTATTATGGTTGTCAATATAATTATACATATACATACGAGCAGTATTATAGCCTAATTGCGTATGTTTGCCATCATAGAAGTTTTGCTTTAACCAGGTTTGTAAGGCAGAACCATTTAAATCAGGTGGTGGTGTTTGCGAAAAAACTGTTTGAAGAAAAAACAGAAAAAAAAGTAACGATAATAATCTTTTGAAAGTAATGTTTAGATTTTTCATAATTAGTCAGGTTTAAAATTTCCAGCAAGTTATTGCGTAATATTTAAAAGGTCAATTACAAAAAGGAAAGCATAGTAAATTGCAAACAAACAAAAGTTTTCCTATTTTAAGGCAAAAAGTATTGATGAATAAGAATATTTTAAACTTTTCATATAAAATTAAGCTATTAACATAACTGTAAGATATTAACAAACAGTATTTTGTAAAATCATAAAATAATAAAGGGGCAATAAAAACCAACAAACTGCAAAAATTACAATTTTAGGTTATAAGTAAAATATGATTTTCACAAAACTTAAAGATTAATTGTTATTAATGAATTAATATCGTTCAATAAAAAACATAAATGGATTTAATAAACGAATTAGCCTATATTTTATCAAAAAAAAAGTCTGCCAGATTTGATTCTTATTTACCGGCTAATTCAAAAATAAGAAAACTGTACGACCTTGTAACTCAGAAAGAAGTATTGTCTGACGATGTAGCTGCACACGAAATATATAACACAGGCAAGGCTGATAAGAAATATTTAATGCTAAAGCGAAATTTAATCCAAAAACTTTCTGAGTTGGTGTTTATGGAAGATTATGTTGTTCCTTATGAGGAAAACTATGTAAATATTCAGTTTAGAGTTGAACGTGAATTAAATATTGCTGAAAAATTAATTCTTGAAAATGTTTATCATAATCCAACTAAAATTATTGCTAAAGTTGAGCATATGGCCGAAAAATATTATTTAATTGACGTTCAGGTATCTGCAGCTAAAAAATTCAGGTCGGTTTATGCATTGAAAGGCTTTCCGGCTGAAACCGAGAAGTATGATAATAAAGTAAAACAATTAACCAAATATCAACAATATTATAACGAAGCAAAAGGAATGTGGGAAGTTTTATATAGTAAAACAAAATATACCATTGCAAAAATTCCTGAGTTTATTTTTGAAGCGTATCATTATTCTGAAATTATAAAACAGTGGCTGCATGAATACGATTCACCTTTTATGCGTCTATATTTTTATAAAATAAGCAGTATAAAATATGACCAGCAAAACGATAATCAAAAATTTTTTGAAACCATTAATAGTTTAAACAAACTTACACAAGATTATCATTTTGTAAAAAGCCAACAATTATTACTCGAAATTAATTATGCTTATGCGTTGTATTACCGAAATATTAGAAAAGTAGATATAGCTGAAGAATACTTGCACAAATGTCTTGAATTATCTGATTATAGAGCTTTTAATAAATTCCAGGTTCAACAATTGCTTTTTGAAGTAAAAATAAAGCAAAAAAAATATACTGATGCCGGTGAAATACTTTATGAAACTTTTTGTGTTCCTCAATTTGAATTGCTCGATAATTATGATAAGTCAGCCTGGGCAATTCGTGAAGCATATCTCTATTTTATATTTAAAGCACACAATTATTCTGAATTATTTAAATATTTACCCAATATTGATTCGAGTTTTGAATTGAATTCCTTTTTAGAAAGAACTAAAAAATCATCGAAAGATAAATTTGGATATAACATTGTTTTATTGATTATTAGACTGCTTTTTATGGCAAAATCTAATTTTAGCGAAATTGATAATGAAGGAAATAATTTACTAATTTATTATCATCGGTATTTAAAAGAACTGAATAGCTACCGCACAAGAGAATTCTTTAAAGCCGTAAGTAAAATGGGAGCTAAAGGCTTTGAAAAAGAAATTATTGAAGAACGTAAAGAAATTTTAAAATCGAGATTAGAAAAGTCAGAAGAAAACGTATATGATGTATTTGAACTAATTCCATATTTAGATTTTTTAAATATGATTCCTGAATTTTTAAGCAAAGAAATTAAAAAATAAATATTTTTTATAAGAAGTGCAGATTTTCAAGTTAATTTTACAAAATGACTGATATAGAAAAAATAAAACATCAATTTTCTTACCTCGGCAAAGATTTATTAGATGTTTTTTTTAAAGAAGGAAAAATATTAAACATTAATAAAAATACAGAAATTTTACACGAAGGACAATATGTAAAGGTAATTCCGCTTGTAATTGAAGGATTGATTAAAGTATTTTCAATTTACGAAGACAAAGAATTGTTAAGACAAAGAATTGTTGCTATATTATATTCAACCGGGCGAAAGTTGTATTATGTCTTTCTCGGCAAGTTTAAAAAATGAGCCCAGCAGGGTAGTTGCTATTACCGAAGAAAATACAAAAGCACTATTATTGCCTGTTGATTATGTTTCTAAATGGATTAAACAATATCCAAACTTAAACTCACTTTTTTTTATGCAGTACAATATGCGGTACAGTGAGTTATTAGACACTATTAATTCGTTACTTTTCAGCAAACTGGACAAAAGGTTATTTGATTATTTAGTGAATAAAAGCAAAATGACAGAATCAAAAAAAATTAAGATAACACACAAACAAATTGCCAATGAACTGGGAACAGCCCGCGAGGTTATTAGCAGAATTCTTAAGAAACTTGAAAAAGAAAATATTGTAAAACAATTATCGGATGGTATTGAAATTTTGTAAGATGTGACCGTAGTCACCAATATAGTTTAATTTAACCTTTATTTTTGAGCATATATTTATTGTTTAACTAAAATTTTATGAAAATGAAAAAGAATATGGGTTCAGCAGACAGAATAATTAGGGTAATAGTAGCCATTGTTTTTGGCGTACTTTATTTCACTCATGTTGTTACAGGTGCATGGGGCATTGTATTGCTTATTTTAGGAATTGTTTTCTTATTAACAAGTTTTATTAGCTCTTGTCCACTTTATTTGCCTTTTGGGCTAAGTACCTTAAGAAAAAAGTTGTCTAAATAATTTAGAATTAAAAGTTTCGCAGAATATTTATTCTTCGAACTTGCAACTATATAAAGGCTGTCTAAAAAGTGTCTTTCTAACCGAATAGGGAAAACATCTAAGATTATTAACTATTGCTTAGCAATGTTTAGGACTTCTCACTTTATTCTATTCGAAATAGCAGAAATTTGACTTTTTTCAGACAGCTTTTTTCATAATTACAATTTGATTTATAATTTTTCCTGATATACAGGCAAAAGAGGCAACTCAAGTGCACTTTTGGGAATTTCTCCGGTTAAAGCATTTAAAAAAGTAACAATTGATTCAGTTTCTTCATTATTAAGCTCTTTTCCCAGTTCTAATAAAGCCATAATTTTTACTGCTTCTTTTAAATCCCAAACGCTGCCGTCATGAAAATAAGGATAAGTGTGAACTATATTTCTTAAAGAAGGAACTTTGAAAAAATATTTATCATTTTCATTTTTAGTTACATCAAATCTGCCATTATCAATTTTTTCACTTTTTGTATATTCCCAGTAAGGTTGTTTTACCAAACCGAATTTTTGAAACATATTTCCACCAATTGTAGTACTAATATGACATGTAATACAACCTGCATTAATAAATGTTTCAAGTCCTTTTTTTTCTGCAGCAGTTAATGCATTTCCATTGCCGTTTATAAATTCATCATAAGGTGATGGTGTTACTAAAGTTCTTTCAAAAGCACCAATTGCCTTTGCAATTTTATCGTATGTTACTCCCGTTTCGCCAAATGTTTTTTCAAAAGTACTATTATATCCGGGTATGCTTGAAATTCTATCAACTACCATAATGCTGTCGTGCATGGCCATCTCAACCGGATTTAAAACCGGCCCTTTGGCTTGTGCTTCAACATCAGGCTCTCTTCCGTCCCAAAATTGAGATATGTGTAAAAAAGCATTTAGCACGGTTGGTGAATTTCTTACACCAAGCTTGCCTCCTACACCAAATGAAAGGCTATTGTTATCAACGCCGTAGGTTGATAAATTATGGCAACTGTTGCAACTAATTGTATTGTTTAATGATAATCGGGTGTCAAAATAAAGCGATTTGCCAAGTGTAATTAATGCTTCGTCTTTAGGAGTAATATTAACAACCGGTAACGCAGGCATAATTGTTTTTGCTTTTTCAATAAGCTTCATGTCCTCGCCTGAAGGTTTATCGGAAGTATTTTCTGTAGTTGATTTTTGTGTACAGCTACTATTTATAACAAATAGAAAAACAGTTAAGTAAAAAATAATTTTTTTCATAATTCGTATTTTAAAGTTTAAATAATGCAATAGAATTGCGCTTTGTAAATTTAAATAAATTTATAAATCTCACAAATTCGATTTTTCACAATTTTTTATTGGAGGTTTTATAAAATTAGCTTTCAATAAATATATTGAAATTATTTTGCTCCGGAATATAGCATTCATTTCTTTTTCCAAACCAGCAATACCTGTTTTTTGCTATAAACTGATATATTTTATCACGAATTTTTTTAGGAAATATTTTAAACAGATATAAAACAGGCCAAATTCCTTTCAATTTTTTAATAATTTCTAAAATGGCATCCGATTCTGTAAACAATATATTATTTGCCAATAAAATGATAGAGTCTTGATTTTCAATATTAAAGCGTGATTCTTTAAAAAATATTTTGGCAAAATCAGATTGTAATGAAGAGAATTTAAATATACCTTTTTTATCTCTTTTTACAACAAATTGAACAGACCAAGTACACAAATTACATATACCATCAAAAAAAATGATATTATTAACAGATTTAAATTTTCCATTTTCCATTTTTTCGTATTTGGTATTATAACCATTTACAAGCCGGTAAATAGTGCAATTTGTAATGAATTGAAAATTTATTTTGTGGAACGAATTGAATATGGAATAATTATTCAGATGATGGTAGATTCTCTTTTATTTCTAACAGCATTTCTTTAATTCCTTTAAGAGATTTAATTACTTCAAAATTATTAATTGTATCCTCTTTATTTTCCTTCATTTTTGCTTTGGCACCTTTTAGAGTCATTCCCCGCTCTTTTACGAGGTAATAAATAATATGAAAATTATCAATATCATTTTTTGTAAATAACCGGTTGCCTTTTTTGTTCTTTTTAGGTTTAATAATATCGAATTGGTTCTCCCAATAACGTATTAGTGAAGTGTTAACATCAAACATTCCGGCAACTTCACTAATTGAATAGTATAATTTTTCAATAGGTTTTTCTTTGTATGGCATTTTATTCTGTTTTTTTTATTTTACTAAAGGCCTTCTGTATAAAAGTCTGACGCTTAAGATACTATTTAAAATGAATCAAACCATCATCACTAATATAAATATCTAAATCCGGAAAATCAAATTCTGTTAATTCTTTTAGTTTTTTTATAACTCTTTTTAAAGTGTCAATTTCTGTTTTACCATTGTATTGCATAACCGGATAAATTTTACCGTTAACAAAATCGCCTTCTGAATTAATATTAATTTTTACAATAGGAGCAATACCATTAGGGCCAATTAAATTAAACCGTCCATATGTACAAAAATTTCCAAGGCTGTAAATAATGAATTTCTTTTTATACACATCAATTGCACGGGTAACATGTGGCCCGTGACCAAAAACTACATCAGCTCCTGCATTAATCATTGAATGAGCAAACTCATACACATTCCCCCTGTTCTCACCATAAAAAGTTTCAGTTTCTCTTTTTACATGCTGAAAATCTTTCCCTTCAGCACCACCATGAAAAGAAACAATCACTATATCGCATGTATCGTTCAGTTTTTTTACAATTTGTTTTGCTGAAATTGTATCAGTAATGCTGCAAGTACCTCTATTGGGTGAAAAGGCACAAAACCCATAAATTATACTGTCTTTACTAAATATTGAATAAGGATGATTCAGTAATCCGGCATAATATAACCCGGCACTATCAATAAGTTCCATCGTTTTATCCCTGCCTTTTTCGCCAAAATCGCCAGAATGGTTATTAGCAAGGCTGAATATGTCAAAACCGGACTTAACCAGGCAGTTAAAATATTTTTCAGGCATTCTAAAAGCGTAACATTTAGTAGTATCCTTACAATGTTTTACCAATTTAGCTGTATCAGAAAACGACCCTTCAATATTTCCAAAAGTTATATCGGCATTTTGTAAAATAGGAATTACATTTGCAAGAAGAGGAAAGCAATCGCCATTGGGTGGAAGATATTTTGCAGAAGGATAATTTGTTCCCAGCATTATATCGCCAACACCAATAATACTTATTAACTTATTATTCTTTGTATTAATTATAAGCGAATCTGAATTCTGTGCCTGACTATGAATAGCCGTAATAAATAGCATAAAAAAAACAGCAAAAAGAAAAACCTTTAAATGCTGTTTTTTTATAAATATTTTAAAAAAGAAAACTTTATTAGTCAAAACTTTGGTTTGGCCTGGAGGAAATTTCAATCATTTTATCGTATTCCTCAGGTGTTAAATCATTAAAATAATAATTAATGGGGTCTTGAGCTTTGTTGTTTTTACGCACTTCATAATGTAAATGCGGAGCAGTAGAACGGCCGGTACTTCCAACTTCGCCAATTAAATCACCACGTTTTACTTTTTGTCCTCGTTTTACCAGTATTTTACTTAAATGTCCGTATAATGTTTTATAACCGTAGCCATGGTCAATAATAATTCTTTTACCATAACCGCCGCGAGATAAGTTTGCTTTTAAAACAGTTCCGTTTCCGGTAGCATAAACTTTTGTGCCAATAGGTGCTGTTAAATCAACACCTGTATGCATTTTACGGGTCTTATAAATAGGATGAATCCGGTATCCGAAGCCAGATGCAAAGCGTGTAACATCTCGGTCGGCAATGGGTTGAATGGCAGGTATTGAAGACCACATCTCATCTTTTTTTTCTGCCATACTTAAAACTTCTTTATACGACTGCGATTGAATTTTAAGTTGCCCTCTAATTTGATCAAGTTTCTTAAAAGTATTAATCACAATTTGAGAGTTATTAAATCCTTCAAGTTCTTTATACCGGTTAATACCGCCAATACCTGCTTTTCTTATTGCTTCAGGAATTGGTTTTGTTTCAAAAACAACACGATAAATGTTGTCATCTCTATCTTGTATATCTCCCAAAACAGTTTCAATATTATCTAATTGTTTATTCAGCAATTCATATTTTGTCAATAACTCTGTAATTTCTCGTTTAAGTTGTTTTTCTTTAGGTAAGTCAAAAAACAATGAGAAAATGGATATTAAAAATATAGCTGAAAACAGGAGTGCAAAAATAGTGGAGGTAAGTCGCCAGAATTTTTGTCTTTTAGTTCTTTCAACAGGTTCAAAGCTTAAACTTTCACTGTTAAATTTGTATTTAGTTTTTGGCATCTTTAAATGTAATTTAATGGGACAAAGCTAAAAAAAACGTTATCCACTCACAAATCTAAATTAAAAAATTTAATTTTACAACTAATTAACCACTGAACTGTTGATAACTTGTTAATAACTTTTTAAATGACTACAAAACAAATTCGCCAGGCATTTCTTGATTTTTTCCATTCAAAAAGCCATCATATTGTTGCATCTGCACCAATGGTAGTGAAGAACGACCCTACTTTAATGTTTACTAATGCAGGAATGAATCAATTTAAAGATATCTTTTTAGGAAATGCTGAAATCAAATATAAGAGAATTGCTAATTCGCAAAAATGTTTGCGTGTTTCGGGCAAACATAATGACCTTGAAGAAGTCGGGCATGATACATACCATCATACTATGTTTGAAATGCTTGGCAACTGGTCGTTTGGCGATTATTTTAAAAAAGAAGCCATTGAATTTGCCGTTGAATTTTTAGTCAACAAATTGGGTATTGATAAGAATAGGCTATATGCCACTGTATTTGAAGGAGATAGCTCTGATAAATTAGAAATGGACAAGGAGTCTTATAATTACTGGCTTAAATACTTGCCTAAAGATCAGGTTTTAATGGGATCTAAAAAAGATAATTTTTGGGAAATGGGCAATACAGGCCCATGCGGCCCTTGCTCTGAAATTCATATTGATATTAGAAATGAGAATGAGCGAAAAAAAATTCAAGGTAGCGAATTGGTTAATAAGGATCATCCACAGGTAATTGAAATTTGGAATCTGGTTTTTATTCAATACAACAGAAAAGCAGATAACAGCCTGGAAGTTTTGCCTATGAAACATGTAGATACCGGAATGGGTTTAGAACGCCTCAGCATGGTATTACAACACAAACAATCGAATTACGATACAGATGTTTTTCAGCCACTGTTAACTGAAATTGGTAAACTTTCAGGAAAAAATTATGGTGAAAAAGAGCAATGGGATATTGCCATGCGTGTTATTGCTGACCATATACGAACTATTGCATTTGCAATTGCTGACGGACAATTGCCTTCTAATGTAAAAGCGGGTTATGTTATTCGAAGAATTTTAAGAAGAGCCGTCAGGTATGCTTATACTTTTCTTGGCCAAAACGAACCTTTTTTGTACAAATTATTACCTGTCTTAAATGCATCAATGGGCGAGCAATATCCTGAACTAAAGTCAAATAGCGAACTAATTGCAAAAGTTATTACTGTTGAAGAAAAAGCATTTTTAAAGACACTGGATACAGGCATCAGGATGCTTGAACAGATAATTACAGATACTAAAAAGAATGGCTATAAGGTTGTAAATGGGAAAATAGCTTTTGAATTGTATGATACTTATGGATTTCCTTTTGACTTAACTGAACTAATTCTTAGAGAAAACGATTTGATTGTAAGTAAAAGAGAATTCGATGTTGAAATGAATGTTCAGAAAGAAAGATCAAGAAGTGCTTCAAAACTTGATTCAGGTGATTGGATTATTGTAGCTGAAGATGAAATAGAAGAGTTTGTAGGATATGATTATTTAGAAGCAGATATTTTAATTACACGTTACAGAAAGATTAAAGAAAAAAATAATGAGTACTATCATTTGGTTTTCAATTATACTCCTTTCTACGCTGAAAGCGGAGGCCAGGTCGGCGATACTGGTTATATTATAGCTAATAACGATAAAATTGACATAATTGATACGCAAAAAGAGAATAATGTAATTATTCATTTAGCTAAAAAATTACCTAAAAATATAGAGGCTAAATATCATGCATTGGTTAATAAAGAAGCGCGGGTCAGCACAGCGAATAATCATTCTGGAACTCATTTGTTGCATCAGGCACTTAGAGAAATTTTGGGTACACATGTAGAACAAAAAGGTTCATTAGTGCATCCTGATTATTTGA
Source organism: Chlorobiota bacterium (assembly GCA_013152655.1). Lineage (GTDB taxonomy): Bacteria > Bacteroidota > Bacteroidia > Bacteroidales > B39-G9 > JAADFW01. The sequence goes on along the minus strand of JAADFW010000170.1, from coordinate 27,997 downwards.
GGTTTGATTTCTCACATTTTCAGAGAATAGCAGAAGAGGAAATAATAGAAATTGAACATCGTGTAAATAAAAGAATAAGAGAGAATTTTGTACTGGAAGAAAAAAGAGCTATTCCAATTGATGAAGCTAAGAACATGGGTGCTATGGCTTTATTTGGAGAAAAATATGGCGATATTGTACGGGTTATTAAATATGGCGACTCTGTTGAGCTTTGCGGTGGAACGCACGTAAATGCTACGGGTGAAATCGGATTTTTTAAAATTATCTCAGAAGGGTCGGTAGCAGCAGGAATTAGGAGAATAGAGGCAATTACAGGTGTTAAAGCAGAAGATTATATTCTTGAAAAACTATCAAAAATACATAAAATAGAACAGTTGTTTAAAGGGCAGGGCGATGTACTGAATAATGTTGAAGTGTTGTTAAACAAAAATATTGAATTAGCTAAACTAATTGAAGGTATGAACAGGGAAAAACTGTTGGCTAAAAAACAAGAGTTAAAATCTGAAATAGAGCACGTTAATGGGATTAATTTTCTTGGTAAAAAATTGGTTGTTAATTCGGCAGGTGATTTAAAGGACATTGCATACCAGTTAAAAGGGGAGGTTGAGAATTTGGTTTTAGTTATAGGAGCAGAAATAAATCAAAAAGCTAACCTGGCTATTATGATTTCAGATAACCTGGTAAAAAGCAAAGGCTTGAATGCAAGCAATATAATTCGTGAGATTTCAAAAGAAATACACGGAGGAGGAGGAGGACAACCGTTTTTTGCAACAGCAGGAGGAAAAAACGGAGCTGGCATTGAAAAAGCTATTGAAAAGGCTAAAAGTATTGTTACGTCTTAATTCTTATGTTGTATTAAGCTAATAATTTTATTAAATAATTCTTCCGGTTGAAAGGGTTTTGAAATACAATCATTAAGTCCTTTCTCAACACATGTTTCAAGTTCTTCGTGAATAGAGTTGGCTGTAAACCCCAAAATTGGAATTTGACTAACAGGAACTTTTAATTTATTTCTTATAAATTGAGTTGTTTCATATCCATCCATAACCGGCATTAATAAATCCATTAGTATAATGTCGTAAGCTTTTTTTTGCAGCTTTTCAATGGCAATTTTGCCGTTATCAGCTTCGTCAACAGAAATTTTATTGTTTTCCATTGTAATTGTATCAATGGTTAAAGCTCTGTTTACAGGGTTATCATCAACAAGAAGGATACTTAATTTATCAAAATCATTTAAATGTTTAACTTTTAACAGTTTATCTGTTGCATTTATTTCAGTAACAGATGAAAACCCAAATGGAATTGTGAATGTAAAGGTGCTTCCTTTGTTAACTTCACTTACTACCGAAATAGTTCCATTTTGTAAATCGATAAGTTTTTTTACTATAGATAAGCCGAGGCCGGTACCACCATATTTTCGTGTTGTTTCAATATCGGCTTGTGTGTAGTTTTCAAAAATATTATTTAGCTTATTTTCCGGAATGCCAATACCTGTATCGCTTATGCTGAATTTTAAAAAATATACATTTTCTTTTCGTGCTTGATTTTCAATATTGATGGCAATCTTTCCTCTTTCATTGGTAAATTTTATGGCATTTGCCACAAGATTAGTTAAAATTTGATTTAAACGAACAGGGTCGCCTTTTACAAAATGTGGAAGAAAATGTGGAAGATTAACATCTTTATTAAGCTTTAATTCAAGGTTTTTTTCTTTTGCTTTAATAAGCATATTATTAAAAAAACTGTTTATTAGTTTCTCTAAGTCAAAATCAATATTTTCAACTTTCATTTTTTTGGCTTCAATCTTCGAGAAGTCAAGAATATCATTTATTATAACAAGCAGGTTTTTACTTGAATTTTTAATATTGGTGATATATTCTTTTTGTTTGCCGGTTAATTTGGTTTTTAATACCAATTCGGCAAAGCCTGAAATTATGCTAACCGGCGTACGAATTTCGTGGCTTGTATTTGCAAAAAATAATTCTTTCAGTTTTGAATTTCGTCGTAATTCTTTATTTGTATAATCTAATTTTTCAGATTGGGCAGACAACTCTTCTTTTTGTTGTTTCAAAACTTCATTTTTTACAAGTATGGCATTTCTGTGTCGCTTAATTTGAACTAAACTAAATATAATGACTGCTAACGCAATAACTAAAAGGGCATAACTTCCTATAAAAATAATTCGCTCATGCTTTTTACGCTTTATTATTAATTCTTTTTGTTCAATAACTTTTTTCTGAAGTGCTATTAACTGTTCTTTTTTTTCTAACTGATATTTTGTTTCAATTTCTGATATTTTTTCTTTGCTTTCTATCGAAATCATTGAATCTTTCAATTCGGTAAACTTTTTAAAATATGCTAATGCCTGTTTATCATCACCCTTATTAGAATATAATTTATAAAAATCTTTATATATTTTTTTTTGCATTTGTACTTGTCCGTCTGATACAGCTATTTTTAATGCTTTAGAAATATATTTTAGTGCTTTATTGTAGTTTTTTAAATGAATATGAACTGAGCCAATATCAGATAATGCCAGTGCAATTTGTGTATTATTCTTTATTTCTCTGGCCAACTCTAATGCTTTGTTAAAGTATTTAAGCGATTGCTCATATTGCTTTTTCTCTGTGTAAATATTCCCGTAATTATTATAAATACTTGCAATAGTAGCTTTATCTTTTATAAAATTTTCTTGAATAGTTAAGGCTTTTTTATAATTATTAAGGGCTTCGTTGTATTCTTTTTTGTCTTGATAAATATTCCCTATATTAATTAATGAAATAGATACGCCTGCTTTGGCTTTAATTTTTTTCGCAAAATAAAGCGCATTTTTGTAATATTTAAGTGCATTCTCTAAATCTTCGTTAAAATAATATGTGTATCCTACGGCAAGCGACATTTTTGCTATTGAAAGCGTATCTTTGCTTTTTTCAGCTAAAGCTAAGCCTTTTAAAAGTGTTTTAATTGCTTTACTAATTTCGCCAATGTCAACCTGAATGTAACCCAGCGCATTGTATGCAATTAGTTTTATCCGGTTGTTGTTTGTATGTTCTGCAAATTTTAATGCTTTCTTATAATAAATGAGTGAATTATAAAAACTTTGTTTATATTTTTCAGTAATTATGCCAAGAATATAATAAGCAATAGAAAGTTTTTCGTTATTAGTAATATCAGTCGTATCGTTTTTATAAATATTTTCTTTTATAGCTATACTTTTTTGCAAGTATTCAATGGCAGTATCTTCATTTGCTAATTTATGATTTCCTAAACCATAATAATAATATAGTTCAGATTTTTGATATGGCGTAAAATTGGTTTTGCTATTTATTAAACTATCAGAATAATGTACACACTCGCTAATATTATTTTGTCCGTAATATTCCTCAATTAACTCTAAATATAAATTAATATTATTAGTGTTTTTTAATATAACTTTAAGACTGTCAGTATTGCAATATGAATTTAAATTTAATATTAGGAGAAAAAAAAAGGCAAAGACATGTTTAATTTTTATTCGGCTATTACTTTGAATATTAGTGATTAACATGCTTTAAATATTAAACTAAATAATTAAAATAATTTTAACTAAACAGAATATTGTTGTATAAAGCTATAAAAAATATTGAATTTTAATAGTTTAATTGAGAATTATATGATTATTAGAGTTATACAATTAGTTATAAGTTATTCCAAATCAAAAGGTTGAAAAATTATATATAAAGGTTTGTTATTAATATTTGCTATTTGTGTTATGTTTTGTCTTGTATGCCAAATGCTTACTAATAAGAAATATTAACTCATTTTATAAGTTTAGCAGAATTACATATTCAACTTTGTTTTAAATAATTAAGCCAATTAAGCCCGAAAATTACTTTTCGGGCTTCACTCTTTACTTTTTGTTAATATTAAATCAGGTATATTATTCCTTTTTCAAATATTTTAATTCCGGTAAATTTTGTAATTCTTTCACTCGCTCAGGAGGGTAACCAAGTGCTTTAAAATCCAATATTCCCTTGTCGGTATGGCATTCGGCACAGGTGCGCCCTTCTTTAGTAATGCCATGGTTTATCATAAGTGTACCCATTTGGCGCATCCAAAACGGTTTAACATTTCTTAAATTTCCATTGTCATCTATAGGATAAACGGTGTGCCATTCACTAACACCAAAATAGTGCATAAAATCATCCATCATATATTCTTTAAAAGGTAATTCATACATTCGTTTTACTATCGGTGTTTTAACAGCCTGGGCTACTGATGCAATCGAGTTTCCTGTTTCGTAATATGTGGGATAGTCAAATGGAAGGATCATGCCTCCAAATGGGCCCTGGTTCGACATGTCTTCGTACATGTATGCATTAAATAGCTTAAACGGATATATTTTACTCTCTCCTTTATCCATTAAAGGCTGTAAATTCTTTATCATTTTTTTTCTTTTCTTCATCATTTCCGGTGAAAGTACAACTGTAGTATTTGTTACATTTTCAAGATACTGTTCAATGTCCACTCCTTTTTCTTGTAATTGTTTTACAAATTCTACAGGCAATGATTTCCTAACCAATTCTTTGTCATAGTGAACCAACTGATTTTCAAAAGGCTTGTATAAACCATTGTGTAAAGGATTATCGCCCATGGCATTGGCAAGAAAAGTACCTGTGCCATTATACCAAAGGAAAGTAAATCCAATATTAGTTTCTCCTGAACGCAAAATATCAGTAGGGACATACATGCCCTCTTCTTCATTCCATGTAGGATTTACCCAATCTCTTAAAACCACATTTTCTTTTTGTAAGTGTGTAATATGACAAGTTTCACAAGCTAAGCGGTTAACGTGTCCATTTAATATTACCCGGTCTTTTGACTCGGTATGCGGAGCTGAAGTATGGCAATTTTCACAAGAAACCGATTTTCCCGGTAAATCGTTTGAAACTAAGTCAGAACCCAGATTTCCGCGAGGAATTTTATGACCTTCCGGCACATGGCAATCGGTACACTGCAAGCCGGCTTTGGCGTGAACGTCATCTTCAGGAGCAAAGGCAGTTCCTCTTTTTGTTCCGGGATGGATTATTCTTTTGTTTTTATAACCAAGGTGTTGAGCTGCATAATTGTGTTTGTAAGCATCGCCGCCTAAGTCGTGTTGGTGGCACATTAAACAATTGTATGAAGTAGGTGCTGTTACAGTCATAGCTGAAGACAATGTCATATCATGATTCCATCGCAATCCGTGTTTATCTTTTATCACATAACGGTAATCCATATCATAAGTTTGTGAGTGGCAAATCAAGCAGTCAATGCCATTTTTAGCTTCAACCGGAACATCGCCAATAGGCATCATCTTTTCAGTGGCAGGCTGGTAATTACCACCAATATGACATTGTCCGCAACCTTCGCTTCTCACCTCAATTTCACCATTTTTGCTTTCCGGTTTGGTATTTATCATTGCTGCCCAGCCTGTCCATGAAAAACTACCCGGAATACCGCAAGCACGGTCAATTTTACCAACAGGTATAGGCCTTGTTCCTTTAGCGTTTACTTCTTTTGCATTATAGCCATATGTACTAAAGCCGGAACTCATTTTAAAAAATTTAAAATGAATAGAATTCACAACATCTTCCATGGTGTTAACTTCTTTTATCTCACCATTTGGAGTTTGAACTTTCATTGTTTTATGGCATTTCAAACAAGTTTCAGGGCCTTTATATTGACGAATTCCTGCATCTCTAAAATATTTTATGTGAGGAAAATCAACTGATTTTGTGAACGATTTGGTATTCATTAACATTTTAGTTTTTAACTGTCTTGTAAAATCGTTTGTTTCATCCGCTGTAACTTTCTTTGCTTCAGCATACCTGGTTGAATAAGTCAACTCTTTTGCAAGTGCATTAAATTCGGTATCTGATAATTTTACACTTGAATCATAAGTTAGCTTAGCATTGGTTAAGCCTGTGTACGATTCAAAAAGTATTGGGTAAAATATGATATAAGCAATCCATAAAACAAAAACCGTTAATACAACAATAGTAATTGTTTTGCCAAATTTGGTTTTAAACCACTTCCCTATTTTTTTCATTTTTTATATTGATATTAAAGTTAGAATATTTTATTTGTTATTATTTTGGTTATTATCTTGTTCATGTTCATTATCTTCTATTTCATGCCAACCTGTTACCATATTTTTAAAATCTTCCCACCATATTTTTCCACTTAAAGTGGCAAGGTAAATATGTGCAACCATAAAAATCGACAAGAAAAACGCAACAGCTGCATGCAATACAGCCATTGGCCAAATACCTCCCATGTTAAATATTTTATGAGGAGCTATTGCCGGAAAAAGTAAAAATAAGCCCGATACTATTAAAAGAATCATAAAAAAATAAACTACTGACAAATAGGTAATTTGTTGTAAAGGATTGAATTTTTGTTCTTCCGATACATGATATGGATGCGGTTCTCCTTTAAAGATACCATAAATATAAAATCGGGTTTGAATAATTAACCTTTTAAGTAATCCTTTGAAAACAGGAAAATATTGTCGCCAGTTGCCACTTATAAAATTCCCTATAAGGTATCCTATGTAAATAATGCTTAAGAAAACACCTGTTATATTATGAATAATTCTTGCTGTATTAAAAGGTATTAAAGGAGAATTAATATTAGCATAATGCAAAGAAATGCCTGAAACTATTAATAGTAAAAATGCCAAAGCATTACTCCAGTGCCATATTCTTAGCCACAGTGGATATATATAAATTTTCTTTCCCATCGATTCAGTTTTTAAATGTTTTTATTTTTCTTATTACTTATTTTTTTGCCTTGCTTTTTTACCAATCCAAATACCAAATGCATGTATAAATATTCCTGCTAATGTCAGAACTGCTATAAGAATACTTAATTTGTCAAGATAAATATTTCGTGTCATGCCAATAGTGTAAGCTTCATTCAAAGCTCTGCTATTAATAAAGCCGTTTTTTTGGTTAGATTGTTTTGTTTGATATTTGTACAGTTTGGTCATTAATATTGAATTTGTGCTATGGCAGCTTACACAATTTTTTTCAGCTTTGTCAGCACCTACAATCTCATGAGACTGGTGTGAAATATCATTGGTAGTTGGGGTATGGCAATCAATACACATTACCGTTTTCCAATGAATCTCCAAATTTGGCAACCAGCTGTGTGCTATTTCCAAGTCAATATATTTTTTGTCACTTAAATTGCTGAATGCTAAAGTAGATTTATGACATTTAAGACAAATTTCATTATCCGTTTTAATCGCATCTTCAATTGATTTATTTCCTTGCGAAATTTCAAATTTATGTGGGTCGTGACATGAATAACAATCAAATTTGTCTTTTAAATTTTTATAATGGACGCTATTATAAAATTCTTTTTCAACTTCATTAAAATGAAATTTATCAAACTTAGGATCGTCTTTATGACATTTAGTACATTGTAATTTTTTAGTTTCTAACGAAAAATTATGCGGGTATATGTCAAATCCTTTATCGTGACATACAGCACATTTTAATTTCTGATGATTTGAATGATTGAATTTTATTGAGTCAACAAAAAGGTTTTTTATAACTCCTGTCGATTCTTCTATATAACTTAATGTTTTCATCCCATGACAACGCAAACAGTAAGTGTTGTCAGGCAAGGTGGGTTCATTTTCACTATATGCCGAAAAAATTCCTGTGAAAAAGAAAATCAGGGGAATTATTACGTTAAAAAACTTTAAAATTTTCATAAAATTAGAATATAGTTATTTTTAATGCAATTATGTTGCAAATGTACATAATTATATATTTAGATTATTTGATTTTAAACACTTCAAAAAATGTTTTACAACACTTCAAAAAATAAGGATTAAAGTATTTTTTTATAGAAGAGTATTACTGCTATTTTTGCTCCTGATTTATTATTCAGTAAAAACACCATTGAGTACATATTTAGACCGGAATTTTAGACAAAGAGGGTATAAATTCTGAATCTATATATGATAATTTTGAAAGGAAATTGTTGCTTTTACTACTTGAATTTTAAAATCCCAAAAATAAGACAACCACTTTATGGAGCCGGGAAAAACAAAGCATTAAAAATTAATTTAAACGAGTTATGAGTTGAAGCTCTGAATTGTGGATTAAAAGCAAAAAGATATAATTTTCCTTTCCCTTTATCAATAGAAATTGCCGCAGCTTTATTGCCTAATAGTTCTTCTTTTTCGATATATCCGCTTGTTAAAATTCCCTTTTCAGGGAATTTGGCAATCACTTTTCTGTCCATATCAAAATAGGGCAACGAGGTTTTAAAAACAGGATTGCCACGATAAAAAACATTAATTTCATCCGGCATTCCATATGCAATCGGTAAATTATTGTCTAACTCAACTTTAACCAGAGAGCCCGGGCAATACAGCCCTTTCTTCTGCATATTTTTACTTATGTTTTTAAAAGGAAGCTCATATTCTAAGGTTTCGCCTTTTTTATACTCTTCGCTCATTAATCCGGTAAAAAGGCCGGTTGAGCTCCCCCATGAAATTATTTCTCCACCCTTATTTACAAATTCCATAATTTTTTTAACTCCGTCTTTTCCAATTCCTTTTGTAAACTCAGGGGGATAATGTGTAGGAGAATATTGCCCGTCAGCTTTTTTATATTTCCCTTCTAAAATTACCGATTTATTACTGTTCGGAAATATGATTATGTTGAATTTAGTTAAATCTAATTTTTCAAAATCCTCAGGATGAATAACAGTATATTTTATTCCGTAACTATCAAAAACATATCTGGTCCAACCGGCATCCATATCATGGAAATGAGTTTCAAATAAACCAATTTCAGGTACTTTTATAGCTTCTTGTTTTATTGTTAAATTACTAACCGGCAAATAGTTATAATTGTTCAAAATGTTATTATTCTGTATGAAATTTTTTGATTTTTCATTTAATACAACAACAAAACTTCCTTTTGGAAGAAGAGTATTATTAATTTGAATTTCTTCCGGTATTCTGTTAACAGGAATGCCATTATTTAATAAATGAAACACAATATTGTACGATTCATTGGAATTAGAAGTAAGTGCAATATATTTTACTCCATCTTCAATATTGTTAATTGTTTTAACATCTGAACTATAATTATAGGGTTTAATTGCATCGGAAATATCCACATATTTATCACTTAAGTCAAAATATTGTACACCCATATGCAAGGGTAGCGACCATGAAGTAATGTCGTATGGCTTAATTAAACTACCGTTAGGTGTGTAATGGCGTGCCGGATATTCCTGCTTTTCTAATGATTCTTTAATGAAAGCTCTGAAAGGTTGAGCTAAAGGAACAATATAATCGCCTTTATTTATTGTTTTTTGATTATATGAAATTTCATTTTCAGCTTCAAAAACATGAACGCCATGTTCTTTTAAAAGGTTTAGCAGCTTATATAATTCACTAATATCGTGTTGTTCTTTCGGGAAAACATAGTAATATGGAGCTTCATTTTTACCTGCGTTTACCTCAGTTACACAAAGATTGTTGCGAACTGTCAATATTTTTTCCTTATACCTTGCCGCAGTTTTTAAAATTGAAAAAGTTGATGAAATTTCATAATTTACTATATCACTTAATTGCCACCAACCACCAGTCCAGGGCATAGTCATATTAACACTTTTTTTGTATTCCGATAATCCTTTCCCGTAAACACCCAGTTCAGTAGGCTCAACGTAAACCGGGTTGGCATAATTGGCACTTGCCGCTTCAGTTAAAAAGGCAATTACATTTTTCCAAAGACAGGTTTCGGTTGAACCCGGCCAGTAATTATCAAATAAATAATGTTGAGCCACACCTTCCAATCCCTGAGAAGTCATGTCGTTAGCCATGTTAGTACCAAAAACCCCAAGCCAGTTCCATAGCCGTGCGTCAATATTTTCAGCAATCGGGTCATGGTTTGGCGGTACAAAATAACGAACTCCGGTACTGCCCATTTGATGTTTTTCAACCATTACCTGCGGAAACCATGTTTGGCTTGTTATAGCAGAAATTGCTTTGGTGTCGTCCTGCGAAAGGGTAATAAAGTCACGATTATTATCGTGTCCAACATATTTGTGATAGACATCGGGCATAGAAGCACCATCAAACATAGTTCCTTTGTATTTATAAAAGTGGTCAACAATCATATCCATCCCATCAGGATTATGACATGGAACTACCATGTAAACTACATTGTTAAGTGCATTTTGCAATTCCTTGTCTTCGGAAGTTATTAAGTTGTATGCTATTGTTGGGAAAGCTTGTGCAGGGCCTACTTCATTGGAGTGCATTGATAAAGTTGCTAACACAAATACTTTGCCCTGTTGTATTAATTCTTGTTTCTCTTTTTTTGAAAGCACAGGATTTAATGCCAATTCACGATTTATCTTTTTAAAATCTTCCAGTTTTGATATATTATTTGCATTAGAAATAAATACAATATACATAGGCTTACCCATAGGTGAATTGCCAATTTGCTCCATATGTACCATTGGTGAAGCATTATCAAGTTGAGAAAAATAGGCTATTAACTTTTCATAATGGAACAAGTTGCCGTCGGAACCGGGCTTAAAACCAAAAAAACTTTCGGGTTCTGGTAAATTATTTTTGTTTTGAGCAAAAGAAAAAGAAGAAAATAAAATGATAGAAAAAGATATCAGTAATGCATTTTTCATATTAAAAAGAATTAATTAATAACGTAGTTTTGAAGAGCCTCGCTCTGCTGTTTTTAAAAGTATTTTTAGTAAAACGAGCCAATTTAACTATTCATAATATAATAAACCAACATAACCTACCCAATGGCGTAGGTTGGCCGGTGCTGTTAGCCCCATATTCAGGTCAGAAACCGGAATAGTGTCATTCTTTATACTGGTTGAGTAATCTATGAAGTAACCGGTTAAATTGTTCGATTTTAGGAATTGCCCTAAATAATAAGAAGTACTTAAGCCAAAAGGTACTGAATACCTGCCACACCATGTCCATGTATATTGTTTAAAATCATTTTTATCAACGGTATATTCAGTAAATTTTTTAATTTTTTCAGGTATTATTTTCTCAGTCAAGCAAGTATTAATAATTTCCATTTCGTGGGCAATCGCTTTTTTATAACCTGAAGAATCGGCACCATAGCGGGCAAAGTTTTTTCCGCCCCAATCTTCATCGCCATAATGAACAGCATCGTTTGAAATAACAATAGCTATATCTTTACCCCAATCTAAATTATTGTTAATCATTATTTTACTTAATGATTTAGCCATTTTTTTTGAAATTTCATCAATCTTAGAATAAGGCATATATGGGATTAAAATTGGCAGGATTTCAATTTTTCGGTTGTAATATTGTAAAAAAGGCAGCATGGCTTCTAAAGAATGTTCCATTTTTTGCATTGAATCATTTACAACAAATATTTGTTGAGGTAAATCAGCTATTAGTGAATCTCTATAATCAGAAACTTTTATTTTCCCGTAAGGAGCATTCCAAAAATCATAATTATCAAAAACTATTATATTTTCAAGGCCTAATAACTTTGCTTTATGGGCAACACCTATTAAAACAATTGTGTTAGCTTTTATTGATTTCAACGTTAACGGATAAAGATAGCCAACATAGGAATAATCATCGTGCGGGCAAATGCAGGCTTTAATTTTTTTTGTGAATATGTTATTTATTTCAAACTGTGCCAAAACATTATTTTGATACCGCTCAATTCGATTCATCAGACTATCGGTTTGTGTAGCTGTATGTGCAAAACCAATAGTGTCTTTAAAATATCGCACACTTAGTGTTTTGTCATTTTTAGATTCTTTATGTGAACAAGCACTTAAAATAACAATTAGTAGAATAATTTGTAATTTCATTTGTTATACTTAGTTTTCAATTTTTATAACATGATGTTTACTGCAATTCTTAAATTTAAGAATATGTGGCTTTTATATTGTTTAACTAATTAATACTATCGCTAATTAGTTACGTTTTATTTATTTTGTGATATAAATAGATTTCTATTTATATATTGTATTGCTAAATTAGCATTCTTTAAATTAAATTTTTTAATTCTTGATAAAAAAGCAAATAAGATATTTTAAAAGAGACTTTCACCTGAAGGAATTATTCAAGGGTTCATCTATTGCATTGGTTTTTAAAAGTTTTGGAATATTAATGCAATATCTGTTGTTTTTTTATATTGCCAGGAAATATGGCTCTGAAATGCTGGGTATTTTTTCAACGTGCTTTACTATTTTATTAATAGGTTCGGTTTTCGGGAAACTCGGATTAGATACTTCCATTGTAAAATTTATAGCACAGCTTAAAGCCATTAAAAAGGACAATTTTATATTTATTACCTATATCACCGGATTTAAATTAGTATTCATATCTGGGTTACTGGTTGCTATGCTCATTTATTTAACTTCCGGTTATCTGAGCAGGGTTTTTTTCAATACACCCGATGCACAACATTACATGAAATTAGTTTCGTATGCTGTTTTTACATTTGTTATTTTGGGCTATAATGCTGAAATACTAAGAGGTTTAAAGCGAATTACCTTTTATAGTTTTTTTCAAAATGGCAGTATCTATTTGTTGATGTTACTTTTTTTATATGCCGGTGTTTTTAATTCTTCAAAAGAAGGAGTTATTGAATCGTTGACATTATCAGTATTGGTATTAATGCTTTTTAGTTTTTTAATTTTACGAAACGGATTAGCAAAATATTTGCCGGGTTACAGTAAAGAAAAATACTTCACATCAGGAAAAATCTTAAAAACATCATGGCCAATGATGTTATCCAATTCACTCTTTTTTGTTATGAACTGGATTGATATTTTAATGTTAAGTTATTTTAAAGACGAATCGATGGTGGGAATTTATAATACTTGTGTAAAAATTGCAGGAATAAATTCGGTTGCCTTAATTGCTATTAACAGTATTGCATCTCCTAAATTTGCCGAATTATATGCACAAAACTATAAGTCAAAATTTAAGCGATTTGTAAAACATACCAGTTTATTAAATGTAGCAATTTCATTGCCAATTTTTTTGCTTATAGTTATTTTCCCTAAAGACTTATTATCAATTTTTGGCGGTGAATTTGTTAGTGGTTCAGGAGCATTGTTAATTTTAGTAGCAGGGCAAATGTTCAATTCGCTTTCCGGTTCAACCATGCATTTAATAAATATGACAGGGCAGGAAAAAACCGGTAGAAATATTATACTTTTTGGAGCTATTTTGAATTTTATTTTAAACTTTATTTTAATTCCTGTTTATGGAATTGAAGGTGCAGCTTTTGCTACCGCATTTTCAACTATAACATGGAATGTTTTAGCACATATTTCAATTTATAAAAAACATCATTTTACAACTTTTCCGTTTGGATTAAAAATATGGTAGAAAAAAAACCAAATTTATTTATTGTCGGAGCAGCAAAAGCCGGAACTACTTCACTTTACAGAATATTAGAAGCTTCTGCTGATGTATATCACAGCCCTGTTAAAGAGCCCAACTTTTTCTCTGCCGATATTAAGCCGGAATTGTTCAGCCATACTTATAAAAAGCAATCATCATTAAATGAAAAGAAGTATTTTGCCAAAGTTCCTTTAGGAAATAAACAATTGGCTTTTATTAGAAATGAAGATTATTATAAGCAGCTTTTTGAAGCATCAAAAAAAGAAAAATACCGGGCTGAAAGCAGTACTTCCTATTTATACTCGGCTGTAGCTGCCAAAAATATTTATAATTATAATCCCGGTTCTAAAATAATTATATTGTTAAGGAATCCTGTAGAAAGGGCATTCTCACATTATTTAATGGCTTTGCGGTATGGTTTTACTACACTTTCGTTTAAAGAGGCTTTAGAAAAAGATATTCAGAAAGAAAAGAAAGGGTGGGGAATATCAGAATTATTTATTGAATTGGGTGAGTACTACAAACAGGTAAAACGTTATTATGAAGTTTTTCCAAAAGAAAATATCGGTGTTTTTTTGTTTGATGAATTGGAGAAAAACCCAGAAGCTTTCTATCAATCAATTTTTAAGTTTTTAAATATTTCTTTTTTTAATACAAATTTGAATGAAATTCATAACAAAGCGAAAGTTCCGAAAATGAAAAAGTTAAATAAATTGGTTGTTAACTCAGGAATAAAAAATCTTAGCAAAACTATTTTGCCCGAAATATTGTTTGAAAAAATGAAACAAAAGGCATTTAAAGAAAATACTGATATTAAATTAGATAAGAATACTAAAAATCGGTTGTTAGACGTTTATAAAACCGATATTGAAAATACTGCCGGGTTAATAAATGTGGATTTAAGCAAATGGATTAATAATTGATTGACAGTTAGTTATGAGTGAACGGCAAATAATGAGTAGTGAAAAAGCGATGAAGTAAAATGAGGAATAGTTTTAAGATTATGGTGATTTACTAATAAAAAAAACATTGAAATAATAGTTTTATTTTTGATTTTACTTATAAAACAAGAGAGCAATGAAAATCAGGATTCTAAATTTGAGTATTGCAATTATAGCAACTGCGGTTGTTATTTTAGGAATTGAATTTTTTCTTTTCGGGCTAAATTCAAAACCTAAAGTTGTATTGTCAGTCAATTCGCCTAATACAATTTTCGAGGCATATGTAACTGAAAACCCTTCTCTTGACCCGCCTAACCAAAGCATGTTTATAGCAGAAAGAGGAACAAATAAATTTAAATTGGTTGAAAATTTACCTGAAGATATTGAATCGGTGCAAAAAACCATTTGGTCGCCTGATTCGAAAATAGTAGTTTTTGTAACCAATTGGAATTTAATAATTACCAATGTTGAGCATTTTAACACAATGAAAATTTGTTTAAATAATGATTGGTGGAAAAGGCACGACAATAAAAAAACTTTTTCAAGTTCAGGCAAAAAGATTAACCTGAAAAAGTTAGAATTTATTAATTCAGACACCCTTGTGTATATGACAAATGAAATGTTGCAACCTGTAAAAATTGGATTAGTCTATTTATAGAAATTAGATTTTACAAGGCATTTGCTGTTATTCCATTTACCCTGGTAATCAGATTGTTGTAATATACTATCATATTCATCGAGGTAGTTTCCCTGCCGGTCGGTTTTAATTATCCACATATCTCCGGCTATGATTTTTTCAATTATTAATTGTCTTAATTCCGTATTTGAAATTTCGGGGTTTTCTATTCCTAAATTTAATCCTATTTTATTATTCAGTAAATCCATTTTACAGCTTATTGCATCAGGTAATTTCCCTTCTTCATATTTATTTTTCCTATAATCAGCTTTGTTTTTGCGTTCGTGTGCCCTACCTAATTTATATGCTTTTTTATATTTAATCTCCCTACTCAAATTAGCCATCCAGAAAGCATGGCGAAAAGCATCTAATTGGCCTCCATTTTCATTTTTGCCTAAAACGGTATCAGACTTTACAGAACCGGTAACCTGCCTGGCATAGTTAGTAATATTCCAGGCTTTTTTGGCAATAAACGGATGAAAAGCAACCCATGTTTTTTCGTGAACAGAGAGCTTGAAAAAATCAATTATTTTGTTTTGTGCCTGTGAAAAATGAATTGGGCCCATTAATAAAATTGCAATTATAAAAGATGAAAATAATTGAGATTTTTTATTTTTTGGATACATTTTTATAAAGATTATTTATCAGCCTAAAATAAGAGTTCACAATTCATACTATTCACTTTTTCCCTTCCACAACAACTACTATTTCGCCTTTTATGGTTTTTGATTCAAAATGCTGAATAGCATCCGGTAGTTTTCCTCTGAAGTTTTCTTCATGAATTTTAGTTAATTCACGCGAAACAGATACTTCTCTTTCCTGTCCAAAAAATTCAACAAATTGCTTTAATAATTTGATTAACCGGTGAGGCGATTCGTAAAAAACCATTGTTCTTGTTTCGTCAGCTAATTCTTTTAACCGCTTACTTCGTCCTTTTTTTTGCGGTAAAAATCCCTCAAAACAAAATTTATTATTTGGCAAGCCTGAATTAATTAAAGCAGGAATTAGTGCAGTTGCCCCAGGCAGGCTTTCAATTTCAATATTGTTTTCAATACACTTTTTTACAATTAAATAACCCGGGTCAGAAATACCTGGCGTGCCTGCATCAGACACCAAAGCAACCATGCTGTTTTCTTGTATTTTTTCAATTAGTTGATGTAAGACTTTATGTTCGTTAAACTTATGGTATGCCATCATTTTGGTGCTTATTTGATAATGATTTAAAAGCTTGGCAGTTGTCCGTGTATCTTCCGCAAGAATGATATCCGCTTTGCTTAAAGCATCCAAAGCACGCAATGTAATATCTTTCAAATTCCCAATAGGCGTAGGTACTATAATTAGTTTACTCATAGCTTTTTACAAAATCGGTTAACAAACTAAATAAATCACTGTACTCAGTTAAAGGCAGCGTTTCGGCTTTATCATAAATGTTATGATATTCTGCAATTCCTCCCATGGTATAAATAAAAAAAGCTTTTACTCCTTTTTCAGAGAAATAATAATGGTCGCTGTTGGCAGCTTTACCTCTTGCTGCAATTTTTGACAGGTAATTGTTTTGTGCATTTATTCTTTGAAATCTTTCATAAACCTTTTTAAATACTTTGCCATTTACAAGCATAATGCCCTTTTCACCTGTTCCAACTAAATCAAGATTAATTAAAAACTTAATTTTTTCAAGAGGGAACAGTGGATTTTCGGTAAAATATTTTGAACCCAGCAAGCCCACTTCTTCACCACTAAAAAAAATAAAAGCCATACTGTATTTAGGTTTGCTTTTAAAAGAAGCATAATATTTTGCCAGATTTAAAACCATTGAGGTGCCACTTCCGTTATCGTTAGCTCCCGGGAAATAAACAGTTTTTCCCATCATTCCGAGGTGGTCGTAATGAGCAGTAAAAACAATTAAACTATCGGTTTGTCCGGGAATAAATCCAATTACATTTTGTGTTTTGTTGTTTGTTATAAACTTGTTTTTAATATTGAATGAAGCTGTTTGTGCATTGGTGTCGGCAGCTTCTTTTTTTAACCGGATAGATATAAAATTAGCTTCAATTTGCGATTTTCTGTAAATTAATTTATTGTCAATTAGTTCAATAATAGCTTTTGCTCCTAAAATATTTTCTAAAATAACTTCCCTGAGTGTATCGTTAACTCCCTTTGGGTTGAAAAGAATGGCTTTATTACTAAAATCGATGTTTTCAAAAATGTTTTTGTCATGCAAAATTGCTTTGTTAATATAAAATACATCGAAATTACCTTTTAATTTACTTGAAACAGGCATTACGAGATAATCTTTCCCCGGTTGGCATAATTTATTACCTAAGGCAAAACTAACATGAGAAGGAAATGTGTTTATAGGAAAATGAAAATGTTGAAAATAGCTTTTGCCGTATTTACTAACTCCGTTTAATTTTAATTCTTTGCGTAAATATTTAGCAGCCTTTAAATCAGCATTTTTCACATAACCACGGCCATAATATTTTGATGAACAAAGTTCATTTATAATCTGTTTAGCATAACTAACATCCTGTGCGTTAACGTTAGGCTGAAAAATATAATAAAACAGAAAAATAAATAAATGAAAGTAACGCATCAGATTTTAAGTATTAATAAAACGCCTGTAAATTAATTCAAGAAAATCGCGAAAGCTTTCTTTTTCCTGATTCCACGTATAATTTTTGTTTAAATATTCTAATGCTTCATCCAAGTTTTTGCACTTATTTAATTCGTCAACAGCTTGCTGGTATTTTTCATTTTGCCCGTTAAAAAGCTCTTTTATAAACCGTATTTTATCGTTTAAGTTAATGGCTTTTTTCAAGTTGGCAATAGGAGCATCTTTTAGTTTGGTAGCTAAATCGCGGGTTTTTTTCGAGCTGGCAATAAGGTCGTTAATTGACTGTTTGGTAACTTCAAACTTATCGGCCATGATAGAACTTTTATCTTTTGCCTGTTTTTTTTGAGAAATCGGTTTTTCGATTTTTTCAATTTTGGGCTTTTCCGCTGAAATAACTTCAATTATTTCGTTTGGTGGCGACATTTTTTCAAGGTCGGCCCTGGTGGTTACCACTTTTTTTTCTTTTCGTTCTTTTAATTTTGATTTTTTAACTCTTTTTCGTTCAGGTTTTTTAAGGCCTGTTTCCTCTTTTGTTTCCGGTTCAGGAGCAGCATCTTCTATCACAGGAATCTCTTTTTCTTCTGTCATTACTTCATTTTCAATTTGTTCTTCATGCTTAACTTCCTCAATCTTTTCAAGTTTCTGTGATGGTTCAGGAACTACATTTTCCATTTTTAAATCGCTTAAAATGGCAAATTCGTCTTTCAATACTTTAATTTTTGAAAGAATGAGATTAACTTCCATTTCAGGAATAGCGTATGATGAACTATATGATTCAAGTAAAATTTCTATTTCCTGAATATTATTGTTTATAAGTTTTAATAATGTTTTTTTATCCATAGCGGATTATTTAGTTTTATTTACTGAAGCTTTTTTTACATTTGTAAAAGTAATGATAGAAACTTAAAATTAATAAAATTAGTATAGAATGTTCCTCGAAAATTCTTTAAAAGGCAGTGAAAAAAAAGGTTGGATTGAAGTTATTGTGGGTTCAATGTTTTCGGGGAAAACGGAAGAATTAATCCGTAGAATGAAAAGGGCGAAAATTGCCCGGCAAAATGTAGAGATATTTAAGCCTCAGATTGATGTAAGGTATTCGGAAGAAGAAGTAGTATCGCACGATGATAATTCCATACTTTCAACACCTGTGAGTACATCGAGAAATATTTTATTGTTAGCCAACGATGTGGAAGTAGTTGGAATAGACGAAGCCCAGTTTTTTGATAATGGAATTGTAGATGTTTGTAACGAGCTGGCTAAAAGAGGAATAAGGGTTATTGCTGCCGGCTTGGATATGGATTTTGCCGGAAAGCCTTTTGGCCCTATGCCTGCATTACTGGCAACGGCCGAGTATGTAACCAAGGTACACGCCATTTGTGTAAAATGTGGTAACCTGGCTCATTATTCTCACCGCTTATCCGAAACCGATAAATTAGTGCTTTTAGGTGAAAAAGATGCTTACGAACCTCTTTGCAGAAGCTGCTTTATGAAAGCAAGGGGAAATTAATAATTGAGTTTAGTTAATGTTTTGAAAATAAGTATTTTACGAATTGACTTGCAGATATAAATAAGTTGGGGCATTTAAACTAAAAAAATGAGCAATTGGATAACAATTATAACATTCATATTACCGCATGAAGCTCAGATTGCGAAAGGCAGGTTGGAATCAGAAGGAATTAATACAATAATTCAAAATGAGTTGACAACTCAAGTAAATAACTTTTATTCAAATGCAATTGGGGGAGTTAAATTATTAATAAACGAGAATGATAAAGAAAAAGCTGAACAGATATTAATTGATGGTGGATTTATAATTAAATCGGGACATAGGAAAATTGAGAAAGTAAATGAAAAATTTCTTGAAATAGATAAATGTCCATACTGTGGATCTAAAAATTATTCAAAGAAAAAAACACCCGGATTATTATTAATAATTTCATTATTATTATTTTGGATTCCAATACCAATATTTAGAAAAAGTTATTATTGTTTTAATTGTGAAAGGGAATGGAAAAATTGATATAAAGAAGGATTTTAGATATGAAAAACCAACAAATTGGATTGGATTTAGATGTATATGTGAAAAGCTACACTAATCACAATGCACATAAGTTGTTGGGCAATTGGCTGTTAAGTTAATTTTTGTAAAAATAAATAAAAGGTATAGTAAATTGAAAGAAGGAGATTCATACATTTTCCGGGTTAAACTTTTATGCCAATAATCAATACATCGTCAATTTGCTCGTAATTTCCTTTCCAGGCTTCAAATGTTTGGTTTAATATTTCTTTTTGTTCTTTCATCAATTTTTGGCTGTTGTCAATCAGCAATTGTTTGAGGGCTTTATATTTAAATTTCCTGTTTTTTTCACCACCAAACTGGTCGGCAAATCCATCACTAAAAATATAACAACAATCGTTTTTTTCTAAATCTACTACATGGTTCTTAAAAGGAAACCGGTTTTGATATTTGCCAATAGGCTGCCTGTCGGCTTTTATTTCGGTTAAACATGAATTATGGACAATATAAAGCGGATTGTGAGCACCTACATAAGAAAGTTTATAATTTTCTAAGTCAATACAACAAAGGGCAATATCCATTCCATCTTTAACTTCAAACTCACTTTTAATAAAGGTTTGTTCGACAAGTTCATTTAGTTTATCGAGAATTTCAGAAGGTTTTTCAAGTTTAAATTCTTTTAAAGCCTGGTTTAATCCATTGTATCCCACAATGCTAACTAAAGCACCCGGTACGCCATGCCCGGTGCAGTCAACCGCAGCAAAATAAATTAAATTATTTACCTTTTCGAACCAATAAAAATCACCCGAAACTATGTCTTTTGGCTTGAATAAAACAAAATTTTGCGGAATTAGTTTTTGTATCAATTTGTCAGGTGGCAAGATGGCTTGTTGAATTCTTTGTGCGTATGTAATACTTGCCAGTATTTCTTTATTTTTTTTATCAAGAATTGTATTTGTATGTAATAATTGGGTTTCAAAATTGTCGTTATCTTTTTTAAAATATTGCAAGCTCAGAAAAACAAGAATTAAAACAGATATAATATTTATTATTAAATATAAAATTTTGGTTTCATTGGGAGTTTTTATAATTGGCGCAAAGTTATATTGAACGTAACAAATAAATATAAAGCTTAAAGCATTTAGTACAGATAAGCCATAAATAAAACGGGGCTTATGAAAAAGAAGTAAAGGAAGAATTCCTGTAGCAATAAAAAAATACCTTTCGCCCGAGCCTTTTCCCGGCAATATGCTTAATATGGCAATAAGCACTAAACTTATAAAGAAGAAATATAATCTTGAAAACAGATAGTGCTGTCGGTAATTTAAGACAGGAACAATAAAATAGAATAAAATTGCTGTAATTAATATGGGAAAGAAAATGACATTTTCAAAAGCTGACAGGGGCATATAAATTAGTAGTATTATTCCAATTATTATTGAAAGTTGATTTACTAATATTATTGAACGCCTCTCAAAATGTCGCATTTGACTGTTAATACCAAGTTTTGAAATTTTATTCCAATATTTTTTCATCTGTTTATTTTTTAATTTTAATAGGCCAGATGGAACCGCATAAAAAAAATAATTATTGTTTTAAGTGTTAATAATTATTTTTATCATGCTTGTTTCATAATGGTAAATGTACAAATGCAATTCTTGAAATGCAATTCTGAATGCGTTGAATAGAAGTACCTTTAAGGTTTTCTAATAATTAAAATTTTAAAATAAAACGGAATAAAGCCAATTGTTTTGTTTGTTTCAATTGAAACATTCAGTTTTTGAATATCGCTTACTAACTCAATATTGCGGCATCCAAGTGATAAACGCGGAAATTTCCAAAGAAGATTTTCAAATTTTGTACTTATCCAGCGGGTGATTTTATTTTCAGGATTTGTTGAGTGGGCAATTCCCAGTAATCCACCCGGCTTTAAAACCCTGAGCATCTCTATAACTGCATTTGCCGGATTGTCTAACGGGCAGGTACTGTAAGTGGAAATAACCTTATCAAAAGTATTGTCGTTAAACGGAATGCTGTACATATCGGCATTTATAAATTCAATTTTATCAGACAACCCCGCTTTTTTAGCAATTTCCCTGCCTTTTTCAAGCATTAATTCACTTTGGTCTAATACTACTGCTTTTGCATGCCCGCGAGTTAATTTTAATGATAAAAAAGAGCTTCTTCCTGTTCCTCCTCCTGCATCCAGTATAAAGTCATTCTCTTTAACAAGATGCTGAATCAAATAATTTCTTCCTTTTTCATCAAGCCCAAATGTGCCAATCCGGTGGTAAAAATCATAATACCGTGCAGTTTTATTGTAAACGGTATTCAGCTTATTAATATTTAATGCTGTTCTCATCTTAGGAATGAAAATATTTTGCTATAAAAAGTATTTAAATAATCTTTCTATTTGTTACTAAGTTTTTCAATATTTTAAAGGTACTCGAATATTTGATGCGATCATAATTCTTGTTGCTTTTTAATATTTTATCAGAAATCCAGGGTGTAACTACTTCTACTTTATTGCCAAGCAGATTAAATACTTTTTTAAATCTTTTAAGCTCCTCTTCTGTATTTTCTTCCATAGGCTTCATCAATAAATCGGTTAAAACCATTCCTGGTTGAATTACTCCAATCTGTACTTTTGAATCATCAATTTCCCTGGCAAATGCTTTTGTAAAATAATTGACAGCACGTTTTGATGTTCCATAAATACTTAACTTATTTATTATCCTGCCATCGCTGCCAAGGCCTTCAAAGTTGAATATTTTTCCAAAGCCTTGCTTTTCCATTTTATTGTAAGCCACAATAGTGCCGGTAACTGTTGCATAAATGTTTACATCAAAAACATTTTTAATATTTTCAAAACTTACATTATAGGTTTGTTTGTATTCGTTTGTAAGCCCTGCACAGTTAATCCAGATATCAACCCTGCCAAAATGTTCAACTGTTTTATCAAATAGTCCTTCTAAAAAACTGCTATTGCTCACATTTCCCGGTAAAGCTAATAGTTGGCCTTTGTATTTGGAAAGCTTTTCTAAGGCTTTGTTTATATTTTCTTCTGACCGGCTGTTAATAGTCACTTGGTGGCCTTGTTTTAAGAATTCATATGCCAGTCCAAAAGTCCAAAACCAATTCCTTTGGTGCTTCCGGTAATAATAATTGTTTTCATTGTAATTTATATTTCACCGTCAAAATTACAAAAAAAGCTGATAGCTATTGGAGGGGGTTTGCTTACGAGAGCTCCCTTTGGCCGGGTTCCGCCTGTCTGCCACTACAGGCAGGCTTTGCTTCCCACTAATCAACTAAAAAAAGGTTAACATCGCCCAATGCGGCTTTAACATCCAGATGAATTGTATATTTTGAATTTCCGTAAGCTTTATTGGTATAAACTTTATTATTTTTAATAAATCCGTACGCATCAATATCGCCTAATATTCCTTTTACTACAACTTTTACACCTGTATCTTTTGGTAGTTTTACATCTAACTTACCAATTCCACCTATTATTTCTGCATTTAAATTTCTATTTCGTTTCCCGCTTAAATCAAGGTTAACTTCACCAAAACCAGCCTCAATATCTATATTTTTTACCATTGAATTTGACAAATCAATATCAAATTTACCGGCTCCGAACCTAAGTTCAATATCTTCTAAATCTAAATCACTAATATTAAGTTTTCCCTGTCCGGCACCAAATTCAATTCGCATATTCATCGCGATTTTATTACTAAATTCTAACAAACATTTTGTATTATCATCATCGGTATCAATATTTACATGATTATCATCTTTGCTTGTAAAATCAATCGTTAAATCACCTCGTTCTCTATTTTCCATATACGCCATTATTGGCTTCAATTCATCTTTATCATAAATAAATTCAGCATCAACAAAACGGGAAGCACCATCATTAATAAACAATTTACCGCTTCTGGCTTTTATAGAAACATCAACAAAATCTGCCTTAACCTTTTTAATTGATTTATTCGATTTTTGTAATTGTTGGCCATCAGTTGTTTCATCACTATCATTTTCAGTAACTTCAATTTCTTTAAATGATTTATCAATTACTTTCTCATCATCATTACTATTTGAATGATATTCGAAAGTGCAGGATGAAAAGCTAAAAACTATAATTATAAAGCTAATTAAGAATAAAAGGTTTAATTTACTATTTTCCATAGGTTAAAATTAAGTAATGTATTATTTGTGAAACTATTAAGAAATTTATATTTATCATTAAATATTATGGTTTTTAAAGAATTATAAAATAGTGACGTATATATTACCTGAAAAGTTACATTTTTTATTTTTCTTTAAATCCGTATGGCCTAAAACAGAACATATTATAAAATCACTTGCGGATATTAGGCCTTTTATTAAAATTTTTATTTACAATCTTAAATTCCTTCTTAATGTTATAATTCCCTGAAGAAACAATAATATTATAATTACCCGGATGCAAATAATATTTACCATTGTCAGCTTTTTTTATTTCCACTTTTGTTTCCAGTTCTTCATTTAATGAAGCCTGATATGACTCAACAATTTCAGGGTTTACCGTAAGGTCATAATTCAAATAATTTAAACCGTTTACCCCATTAAACTTTTTCTCGAACAACAACATATTGTCCATATCTGTAATTTTAAACTCAATACTATCAGCTGAATTCAAATAGCAGGCTATTTCAACCGAAGGTTCATAATAGCCGTACCATTTACTCCATGTAGCACTTCCCCATCTTTTTGAATATGTAATAGGTTCAATTTTAAACAGATAAACTCCTTTATCTAAAATACTATCAGTAAG
The DNA here is from genome assembly GCA_013152655.1 of Chlorobiota bacterium. GTDB lineage: Bacteria > Bacteroidota > Bacteroidia > Bacteroidales > B39-G9 > JAADFW01. Next base: position 3,507 of record JAADFW010000170.1, on the reverse strand, counting down.
TAATTCAATCTCATCAACATTAGCAATATAAATTGAGCGGCCATGGGTTCCAACAATCAGATCTTTATCGCGTGGCTGAACGGCAAGGTCATGTATAGCAACAGCAGGCAGCCCATTATTCATTGCCATAAAACTTTCGCCCCAATCAATTGAAATATACAAACCATGGTCAGTCCCAACATATAGTATATTTTGGTTATTAGGGTCTTCTTTTACAACATTAACGGGTTCCATTGGCAAATCAAAACCAATGCGTTGCCATGTATTTCCGTAATCAACCGAACGGAACAGGTATGAATCAAAATCGTCCCATCTGTAACCATTTAATGAAGCAAAGACAACTTTTTCGTTATGTGTAGAAGCAGTTACGCGGCTCACCCATAAATTTGGCGGTAAATTTCCGGTAATATTTTCCCAACTGTATCCCCCATCAGTTGATTTTTGGATATATCCATCATCAGTTCCAATATAAATTAAACCGAAATGCAATGGAGATTCATCAATAGTTGTAATTGTGCCATAGGCAACGTCACCTTCTTTGTAACCCTTCGTAAGATCACCGGATAATGTTTCAAAGTGGTCTCCTTTATCCATAGAACGATGAAATTTATTTGAACCCATGTATAAAATATCCTGGTTGTGTTTTGATAAATGAATAGGTGTTTGCCAGTTAAATCGCAAAGGTTTTTCGCCTAATTTATGTATAGGTTTTATTTTTTGCGTTTTGCCTGTTGAGCGGTCAATTCTAAAATAATTTCCAAACTGAAATCCTGCATAAATTGTATTATTGTCTCTTGTATCAACTTCCACTTGCATACCATCTCCACCCAAAAGGGCTTTGTAAGGATATTTCCCGGAAGCCTGCCAACTTAAATTCGCTTTATAATTTGACGGGCCAACCCAAACACCATTATCTTGTATGCCACCATACACATTATAAGGTTCTTCCATGTCGAAATTAACAGAATAAAACTGGCCAACAGCAGGTGTATTAGCTTTAAGCCATGTTTTACCATCATCGTAAGTAATATTAATACCACCGTCATTCCCATTTATCAAATGGCCTTTATAATTCGGGTCTATCCATAAAGCATGATGATCGGAATGAACGTTTTCTTTACTTAACGACTTAAAAGTTTTTCCTCCATCAATAGATTTCAAAATAGGAACACCTAATACATAAATTTCATCATCATTAAACGGAGATACTTTAATTCCGCCAAAATAATATCCATAAGAATAAACCAAATCATCTAAAAACCCTTCGTGTGTTTTCAGCCAATGAATACCACCATCAACCGATTTATATATTTCAGCCCCAATTACAGGAGTATCAAATAATGCACGATTTGCATCTTCCACATAATCAGCCAGTGCAATTGGCATAATTTGTCCGGTTTCTATCATCTCTCTTATTTCTTTATATCCATACTCTTTTGGAAACTGGTATTTTTCAAGGTAAGCAAATACTATTTCGCTGTCTAATTTAAGGAACTCATTTTTCGACATTTTGCTAAGCTCATCTTTAGTCAATACATCTTTCGCTTCTTTTTCTGATTCAACAGGCCGATGATTTTGATTATCGATATAAGCATAAATCACATTACTATTGTTTTTTGAAATAGCAAGTCCTATTCTACCCATTCCTTCGCCAGTAGGCAAACCACTTTCATTGGTTGAAATTAAAGTCCAATTATCGCCGGCATCTACACTTTTATAAATTCCGGAACCACTCCCTGATTCGGTAAAATTCCAGGCCTTTCGGTCTTTATCCCAGGTTGACGCATAAATAATATTTGAATTATTAGGGTCAAATACCAAATCAACTGCACCGGTTTCGTTATTAATATACAGTGTTTTATTCCATGATTCACCGCCATCAGTAGATTTAAAAACACCTCTTTCTGTATTTTTTGAATACAAATGCCCAAGAGCAGCCACCAATATAATGTTTGAATCAGCAGGGCTTAAAACTATATTAGCAATATGTTGTGAATCATACAGTCCCTTATTTTCCCATGTTTTACCATTGTTTGTACTCTTATATATCCCAAAACCTGAATATGACGACCGGCTTGAATTAGCCTCTCCTGTGCCAATCCAAATAATACTATCTTTCCAGTTTATAGCAATTGCACCAATACTCATCACCTGTTCGTTATCAAACAATGAAGAAAATGACATACCATTATTATGTGTTTCCCATAAACCACCTGAAGCATAAGCCACATAAAAATGGGTTGCATCATTCGGGTCAATTGCAATGTCAGTAACACGCCCACTCATAATAGTTGGGCCTACTGAACGAAATTTAACTTCACTCACCAATGATTTTTCCAGAATCAGTTTATGCTTCTCAATATTATTAATTCTTGCAGAAGCATTTGTAGCAACAGGTATTTTTTGAGCAAGTAATATAGTTCCGCTAAGAACAAAAATAATTAGTAAGTTTAATTTTTTCATTTTATATATTTTAAAATAATTCGCTAATTTCAGGAGATATATGTTTTGAATCTATTTTTTATCCAATAATCTGCATATTTTATTTTACCGCTATTTTAAACTATAAAGATAAAAAATTAGCATAACTGATACTGTTTTAAAGTAATTTGATTTTGCATAAAAAGATTTATTACCTTCAATAATTTTCATAATTGAAAAAATGTGTAATTTTAAATTTCCAACTTATACAAATTATTCCAATGAGTACAGACTCGAACAAATATTTATATAAAACTCTCTATTCTGTTCAAAAATGGTGTAATGGAGAGCAAAAAAAAGTAAATAGAATTAATGAACTGATTCCACAATATCACCGTTACATTGATCCTTTTTTTGGAACCGGAATAAACTATTTTACGATTAAACCATCGGCCCCCTCATTTGTAAATAATACAAATGAAGAGCTATACGAGTTATATAACTTTTTAAAAACCGATGAATTTAAAATTGAATTAGATTGTTTTATTGACAGTTGGCAACTTATTAAAGATTATTTTAAATTAATAAACAAAGATGCACAATGGTCGTTTAACGAACTAATTACTAATGATATAACATTAGATGAATTACCTTATATAATACGAGCAATAATAATTACTAATACAGAAAACCCATTGGTTAACAATTTGTTTAAACCAGATTTTATAATTGATTTAGATAGCTTTATTAATTTACTTATAGATGAACTGCTCAAAAAACTGAAGCGCCTTTATTTTCAAAACAAAAGAAAAGGTATTGAATATACTAAACCCAAGCTTGACCCACATATTGAAACTTCCATAAAAAATGCTTACTTCTTACATTTCAGAAATTTATATTATGATATAAACAAAAGAGGCAATAATAAAGTTAATAAAGAAAAAAAGGTTGCTATTTGGTTAATATTAATGATACTTGGTAAAAAACAAAAGGTGGACGATAAATGTATTAGTTCTTTTACATATGGAGGCAACAGTTTTAATCATAAAAATTTAAGGTTTTTGAGTAGTTCATCTATAAGTAAAT
>JAADFW010000169.1 GCA_013152655.1 Chlorobiota bacterium | reverse complement strand
AAAGAGATTTCCCGAATATCAGGGTCAGTGTAAGAGACATGAATTTAGATGACAATAATCTTTAATAACTATTGACATTTCCGCTAATAAATGAAAAACAAATTATATATAATATTATCAATACTTTTGTTTCTAAGCATAAATATAAATGCTCAGAAAGTCGAGAAATATGAACTGAAATCAATAAACTTTGAAGGGAATGAGGAATACTCATCTTCTGTACTCGATTATGTTATATACTCACAAGAAAGCCCCATGTGGTTCTGGAAATTTATACATTCAATTACGGGTTTTTCAAGGGGGGCTTCATATTTTGATTCAACTAATGTGCAAAAAGATATAGATGCTCTTAAGGGTTATTATTTTTCAAATGGTTTTTTTAAAGTAAATGTAACAAGCAAAACAGAAATTGATACTTCAAGTAAAAGCGTTAACCTTACTTATTACATTAATGAGAATCAACCGTCACACTATGGTTACATTAAAATAATCGGTATTAATAATTTAGCTCCTGATATTAAGTCATCAATACGTAATGATATCATAGTAGATTCCACAAAAATTTATTCACAAGGTTTGTTATCAAACAATATTGACAGAGCCTTTAGTACTTTGCTTAATACCGGTTATATGTTTGCATCTTTTGACAGCACATTAATTTATCTTGATACCCTTAAAAACAAAGCAAACATTAATGTTTATTTCACTACCGGTAAACGCTATACAATTGATTCCGTATTAATTGAAAAAAGTGGTGTGGGGGCTGATGTTGTAGAAAATAAACTTCTTAAAAAAATCAGTGGTTTTAAACCGGGTGATTATTATGATCTTGAAAAAATAAGATTGAACCAGATAAGACTTTTCCGTACAGGTTTATTTAATACGGTTTCTCTTTCCGGAGTTAAAAAAGATACATCAGGTAATCACGTACCTCTAATTCTACAAGGGAATATTGGGTTAATGAATGAACTTTCTCCTGAAATTATTATTAACAATCAGCAAAATGCATTTAATCTTGGTCTCGGTGCAACCTACATAAGAAGAAATTTCTTTGGAGAAGCAAGGAAAATGACGATAAGTACATCCTTTGGTATACAGGATATTTTCCAAGTAGATTTTAGGGAAATTTTTAAGAAGTTTTCTTTCAGGGATACAACATTTTTGGGTTATGTTGATGCACGAGTAAAATTTGAACAGCCGTATTTATTCGGTAAAAATATCTTCGGCACGTGGGAAAATTATGCCACTATCAATAAACAGAAGGCTTATAACAATACTATTTATGGTACAAAACTAAATTTTGAATTTGAATTACCAAGATATACATTAATTAATTTTCTAAGTATTTTTTATAGAATTGAGCAGTCAAATGAAATCTACAGAACTTACAATGATAGTTTATCTATTAAAACTATTTCTTCTGTGGGTGTTAATTTTGGTTCAACAACAATTGACAGTTTATTATTTCCCACCAAAGGATATAATCTTTCATTTCAATTGGAAGAAGCAAACTCAATTCCTTACCTAGTTACAAAAATCCGGGGTAATAAATACGGCGGGGCGCTCTTTTATAAAATACTAATTACCAACTCAATGTATTTTAATCTTTCACACAAAAGGAATTCAATTTTAGCGTTTAAAGTAAAAACAGGTTATGTTCAGCCTTTTGTTGGTGATTATTCAGGCATACCAATTAATAAAACTTTTTATGCCGGCGGAAGCAACTCAATAAGAGGTTGGAGAGCAAATGAGCTTGTCCCAAAAGGTACACCTATTTTAAGAGCCGGAATAAGACGAGGACCGAACGTTAAAGGGGGAACTTTTTTACTTGAGACTTCTCTTGAATACAGATACAGATTTCTTAATAACTATGGTATTGTTTTTTTTACCGATGTCGGAAACACTTGGCTGGGATATAAGCAATTCCGGTGGGACGATACGGCTGTAGCTGTAGGCATAGGCTTTAGATATTATACACTGATTGCTCCTTTCAGAATAGACCTTGGTTTTAAATTTTATGACCCGAATGACAGAAGGTTTATTTTTGATAAAAAAGTTTGGAGTAATTTTGTAATTCAGTTTGGAATTGGTGAAGCCTTCTAAAATAGAATTGAATTGTGTTTTTAAAATTTTTCTTATTAACTGTCACATTCGTCGCTTGCCTATCCGCCGTACTTCGTACCTGCCTATGTCGAAACGCCTGCCCGCCGTAGGACTTTGAGAGGCGGGACTTTGTGCAGACAGGCTATGGAAGGCGGGCCGGATTGAATCCGCATTGTCTGTTCAGTAATTTTTTCATTGGTTCACAATTGAAAAATCGTTAAATTTATAATCTTTAAAAGGTTTTTTTATGTTAAAAAGTATGACAGGATTCGGCAAATCTTTTGCCGAAAACGAAAGAATTTCAGTAGATATAGAACTAAAAAGCGTGAACAGCCGTTTTTTAGATGCTTTTTTTCGTTTACCTAACTTTTTAAGTTTAAGAGAATTTGAATTAAAGGGTGTAATTAAAAATGGGATTAAAAGAGGTAAAATTAACGTTACTCTTCAGGTAAACTTTAAAGATCCAAAAGATTCTCCTTGGGGAATAAATACCGAGAAGTTAAATGATTTTCTTCAAACAATAGAAGATATAAAAAAACTGAGCAACATTAATGATGAGCTGAAATTAAATCACCTACTTTCAAACAAAGATTTATTTTCAGGTAATAAAATTGAAATAAGCGAAGAAGATTTTGAATTCATAAAAAAGGCACTTAATAAAGCCATTGACGAACTAAATATAATGAAGACCAATGAAGGCTCGGAACTTGCGAAAGACCTTCAAAAAAGGACTAAAGAAATTGAAACAAAGGTTGATGAAATTGAAGAGAATGCAAAAGACAGTGTAGAAGAATATCATTCATTATTAAAAGAAAGAATAAAAAACTTAATTGATGATGTAAATATAAATGAAGAAAGATTGGAAACTGAATTGGCTATTCTATCCGATAAAGCAGATATTACTGAAGAATGTGTAAGGTTAAAAAGTCATTTGAAATTTTTTAACGATTGTTTAAATACGGAAGAATCTAACGGAAGAAAACTAAATTTTTTATGTCAGGAAATAAACAGGGAAGCCAATACAATAGCTTCAAAAACATTATCGTCTGAAATATCGCATAAATCTATTTTTATAAAAGAAGAAATAGAAAAGATACGGGAACAAATTCAAAATATAGAGTGAATAATAATATTGAAAAAAGGGAAACTAATAGCTGTATCTGCTCCAAGCGGAACCGGAAAAACAACAATCATAAGACGGGTTTTAAAATCTTTCCCGGAAATTGTTTTTTCTGTTTCAGCTACTACAAGAGCGAGAAGAGAGGATGAAGTTGAGGGAAAACATTATTATTTTATTACTGAAGAGGAATTCAAAAAGAAGATTGAAAACAATGAATTTATTGAATGGGAGAAATTTTATGATTATTACTACGGTACATATAAAAGTTTTGTAGAAGATGTGATAAATCAAGGTAAATCAATTATTCTTGAAATTGATGTGTACGGGGCTTTAAAGTTAAAAAAGATTTATCCTGATGCTGCTCTTATTTATATTGTACCACCGAGCATAGAAGAATTAACGAGAAGACTTAAAAATAGAAACACAGAAGGAAAATCAGATTTACAAAAAAGAATAGAACGTGCTACTATGGAATTGAGTTTAAAGGATAA
>JAADFW010000168.1 GCA_013152655.1 Chlorobiota bacterium | reverse complement strand
CTTTTTTTTCAAATCTTCAAGAGGCCCCTTGGTATTGTGATTTTTTAAATCCTGTTATAAATGAAATAGACAATAGTTCAAGAATTTTAGATATTGGAACAGGTGCCGGAAAAATGCTACAAATTCTCCATAAAGAAAAGCAAGTTACTGGTGTAGGTATAGATACGGAGCAATCAATGTTAGATGAGGCAAAAAAGAAATTAACTAATACACCTATTCAATTATACCAAATAGATGCAGGTAAAAACTATTTTTTTAAGAATGAAAGTTTTGATAGTGTAACTATTTGTAGCGTTCTTTTCAATTTGAAGGAAAAAGAAGCGATAAATCAAATACTGTCAGAAGCACTAAGAGTATTAAAACCAAACGGAAAAATAGTTATTCTAACACCCACTGGAAAAGGCGACCTTATCAATCTAACAAGACATTTTTTCTCATTAAAAAACAAAGGAATTTATGTTTGGTATAATGCAACAAAAAAAGGAGCCAAAAGATGGACTAAAGAACAGTACCTTAAAAAGTATTCTATGGAGAAGAATCTAATATATACGAATTACGAAATCTTCAAAGGATTTGCACAAATAGAAATATTAACGAAATAATTTTTTAGCCTTAACTTAATATAGTGTATAACAATTTAAAATAAAAACAATGAAAAGAGTGAGTAAGTTAATAGGATACTTAGTTTCCGGTTCTTTTAACTTATCGGTTAAATCTTTATGAGTTAAAGCATATTGCCTGATAAATACAAAGACTCGTATTATTTGAATGTTTACTTCGATGGCCTTAGGGCTATTTAATACACTCGAAAGCATTGCAACGCCTTGCTCCGTAAATGCAAAAGGATTGTATTTGCTGTATTTACCTCTGGCATTTTCTAAGGTCACAATTTGTGACCTTAGAGAATTATACTCGTCACGTGTTAATTCAAACATAAAATCTTTTGGGAAACATGTTATATTACGTTTTACCGCTTGATTGAAAACCCTTGTTTCTACTTCGTACATTTCTGCAAGGTCATCAACATTATTTATTAACTTCGTTTTTTAATTAAACAATTGTTAATCAAGGATTGTAGTTGTTTTTAATATGTTTACTTATTGTTTGTTTTGCGGTGGTTACTTTCCAATACAAAAATTCTCAAAAATATTTCCTAAAATTTCATCAGTAGTTATTTCCCCTGTAATTTCACCAAGGTAATGAAGAATATCACGAATATCCATTGCCAGAAAATCACTGCTTAATCCGGATTCTAAACCTTCAAATACACGATTTATTCCTTCATTAATTTTTACAAGTGCTTCGTAATGACGCATATTAGTTATAACAACATCCTGATTGGCTATAGAGTTGATATTGGCAATTTTCAAAAGCTTTTGTATTAAAATATCAATTCCGGTGTTTTTTGAAGCTGATATTAAAGAAACTGAAATATTCTGTGGTAAACTTTTTTTCCAGACATCAGAAAATTTGTAGTTCAATTCATATGATTGTAGTTTATCAATCTTATTTATAAGCAAAATAATTTTTTTGTCTCTGTCAATAATTTTATTACTTAATCGATTCAAATCATTTCTAATTTCTTCTTTTTCTTCTTCAGCATCAACCATAAATAGAACAATATTTGCTTGTTCTATTTTCTGTATTGTTCTTTCAATTCCTATACTTTCAATAGTGTCTGTTGTGTCTCTAAGTCCTGCTGTATCAATAAATCTGAAGCTTACACCATTTAAATTAATGGTATCTTCAATTATATCCCTGGTAGTTCCGGCAATGTCTGAAACAATTGCCTTTTCCTCATTCAATAATACATTTAACAAAGTCGATTTTCCAACATTGGTCTTTCCTGCAATAGTTATTGGAATTCCATTTTTAATTGCATTTCCTGCATCAAACGATTTTACAAGACGTGAAACCATTTTTTGAATAGAAGCTAACAGGTTCTTTAATTCGTTTCTATCTGCAAATTCTACATCTTCTTCGCTAAAATCCAATTCTAACTCTATTAGTGAAATTAATTTCAGTAATTTTTGCCGAAGATTTTTTATTTCTGTTGAGAATCCACCTCTCATTTGGTTCATAGCCAGCTTATGCATTGCTGCTGAAGATGAGGAAATTAAATCGGCAACAGCCTCTGCCTGCGATAAATCCAATTTCCCATTTAAAAATGCACGCATGGTAAATTCTCCGGGTTGTGCCAAAACCGCGCCTTTTGTTATAAATAGTTTCAATATTTCCTGCTGAATATATATTGAGCCATGACACGAAACCTCAATTAAATCTTCCCCGGTATAAGAATTCGGATTTTTAAAAATACTTACTAAAACTTCATCAATAATATTCTCTTTGTCTTTTATGACTCCTAAATGAATAGTATTGGCTTTTTGCTTTGAAATTTTTACATTTTTAATTCCTGTAAAGACAGAATCAATTATTGAAATTGATTTTTTTCCACTTAAACGAATTATTGAAATTGCCCCACTTCCTGCAGGTGTTGAAATAGCGGTAATTGTTGTATCGTCAATCATTTTATGTTTTTTCTGCAAAGATAATAACATAAATTAATGAGAAGCTTTCCTTTGGAGAATCAAGGTGTAAAATGTAAAACTATGATTTATAATTTTAGGTTAATCTTATAGATATTATATAAACTATTGATACAATGAGGTATATGGCTTTTAGTCCACCGTTCATTATTCACCGGGAAACTGAATAAATTTTTCTTAATTCCTTTCTATTAAAATACTGTATGGTGAAATAAATTTTTTTCACTTTATTTGTTATGATACAAAATGTGCTTTTATGGCGAAACAAAATTTTGAGACAAAATATTATATTCGTTTCTTTACTTTTTTGGTATTTTCTCTTTTCATTTTTATTTTCAGAATAAAGAAGAAACTTCCCCGGAAAATTAAAAAACTGAAGCCTCCATACCTTGTTCTCAGTAACCATGTTGGTACGTTTGATCCTTTTATTGCCGGACATTTTTTACCTCATTTTACGCATTTTGTTTCATCTGATGCTGTGCTAAGAAGCAAATTAGTTCGATTTTTTTTGACAAGATTGGGTGTCATCCCCAAGAAGAAAAATATTAGAGATACAAAAGTAATTCGCGATATAATTTCTGTTATTAATAGTGGCGAATGCGTGGGTATTTTTCCTGAAGCGGTTAGAAACTGGTCGGGGACAAGTTTTCCAATTGAAAAATCAATAGTAAAATTGATAAAAATGCTTAATGTTCCGGTGGTTGTTCCTATTTTAAAAGGGATGAACTTATTTAATCCCCGTTGGTCGAAACGGCTTCGCTATACAAAAGTTGAAGTAGAATATAATTTACTTTTAAACGAAACGGAAACAAAAATATTAGCGGATGATGAAATTTATAAAAGGCTTCTTGAAACTTTAAAGCATGACGAGGTAGAGTATCAGCGAAAACATAAGAATAAAATTTATTCTTCGCATAAGGCTGAGCATATCAGCCATACTTTGTATGTTTGCCCTGAATGCAAGTCAATTGATAGTTTTAAATGTGCGGGTAATAGCTTTTTCTGTACAAATTGTAACTACGATATTCATATAAATAAATATGGTTTTTTTGAACGAAAAACTGAAGGGAAGTTATTTTTTGATAATATTCGCGATTGGTATGATTGGGAAGAAAATTGGTTAATGAAATTTGTTTCTGATAGATTTGATGAAAATAGTAATGAAGTAATTTTTGAAGATAAAAAATCAAAAATATACCATAGCTATGAAAAAGATAATTTGAATTTTATTGATATTGCTGATGTAAAGCTGTTTATTAACAGAATAGTAATAGATTATGTAAACAAGACAGAGATAATTTCTTTGGACTTTGATACTTTGCAAACCATTAATCCTCAGTTGCAGGAAAGGCTTGAAATATTTTATAACAATGAAGCATATCGTATTATTGGTACTCAACCGGGTGTTTCAGCCTTAAAGTGGGAAGTAGCTGTAAATGCTATTTGGAAAAAAGCAGGACAAATAAATAAGTTGTCTCCTTATATTAAGAGTAGTGAGGTTGATATTGCTTTAGAATTAGCTTAATTTGAGAATATAATATGGTTTAAAAGTTAGTTATACCCAATCTACCTTCTGCGGAAAAACAGTTGTGTTTTTAAGCTAACGTAGGATAGATTTTTTTTAAAAATGAATAAAAAGAAAAAAATTAACTGATTAAATATAAGGCGATTAACTTTGACTTTAGTTGGAATTAAACAACATACAATATGAAAACATATACTATAAGAAAAATAACTATTTTAATTATTTGTTTTATTGTAACAAATAAAATGATAGGGCAAATTAATTTTATAAAATACAATAATGGAGTAGCTCCGGTTTTAGAAAAATCAACTAATTTAACCGATTGGGATTTTACGGTGGCAGCAGATGCTGAAGTTGTTTTTTATAAAGACACATTTAGGTTGTGGTATACAAGTGCAGGAATCCCACCTCAATATTCATATCCTAGAATAGGTTATGCTTGGTCATTAGACGGAGTGAGTTGGACAAAGCATGGTTCACCTGTATTTGAAGGGACAAGTGGAGATTGGGATTCATTAGCAGTTGAAACGGTTTCAGTATTAGTTGATACTATGGCTCCTTTGTCTGAAAGATATAAAATGTGGTATGTAGGTACTAATGACCCTAATCAAATACTGTATCATAATATGGGTTATGCTTTTTCACCTGACGGAATTAATTGGGCAAAATCCTCTTCTAACCCTGTACTATCAGCTAAAACTACATCAACAGGAATAGATGTACTTGGTTTTGAAGGACCTTCTATTGTTTTTGATGGTTCAACTTATCATATGTGGTATAGTTGTATTCCTATATACAATAATCTTCAATATTGGGATGGTTGGATTAATATTGCCTATGCATCTTCGTCAGATGGTATCAATTGGATAAAAAAAACGGATGAGCCTGCATTTAAGATAAGTCAAAACGGATGGGATTCTTTATTTGTACAAACTCCTGATGTAATTAAAATTGGAGATACGTTTCATATGTTTTATACGGGAACAGCCAGCGATAGTACTTATCAAACAGCAGGGGGAGGATGGCATTACAGCGTAGGTTATGCATGGGCTTTAGACACAGATATCCATAACTGGACACGATATGCAACCCCTGTTTTAGAAAAGGGAATACCCGGAAGTTGGGATGACGCATCAGTTGGGCTTGTTTCTATAGAATACATCAACAACAATCTTTATATGTGGTACACAGGTCAAGACTCATGCATTAATGATACGAATTGTGTTTGGCCTACTATTCCTTATTGGGATACTGGACTCGCCATTGATTCGTCAATAACTCTAAGTGTAAATGGTTTTTTATTTCAAAATTGTTCGGAAATAACTATTTACCCAAACCCAATGACTGAAAGTTCTACTTTGGAGTTTGAGAATCCGAAACAAAAAGATTACACACTAAGTATTTTTAATGCACAAGGAAAGCTTGTACTAAAAATAAGAAATATCCAAACTAATAAGGTAATAATCAAAAAAAACAACTTATCACCTGGAATGTACTATTGCCAAGTAAGCACAAGTAGAGAAGTTTACGCAACTGTTAAACTGATAATTCAATAAAGGACATAACAATGTTTATAAAAAAATACCAAAACAGTAGTGAAATCAAGTGTTGTAGTCTGTTTGAACTTTGTCATGAATTGGAAAATATGTACTTCGAAATCGGCAACTTTTCATATACTAACCGTTGTGGTCATTGAAAACAGCAAACTGCACAATTACATAAATTATCAAAAAATGCAATTTATGCATGTTTTGATAATTAAATTTGAACATAAAATAATAAAAGCCGGACAATTTTTTTGCCCGGCTTTTGAGTATTATTCTATCAATTAATATTTCAAAATTATTTTTTCTTTAATCTTTTAGGCCCTGCATTAATTACTTCATCGGGAACCCCGTCTTTAAACAATTTAAAGTTTTCAATGTAGCGTGCTGCCAGAGCATCGTATTTCATCCAATATTCATCTTTGTCTCCCCATGCATTTTCCGGGATAAAGACTTCTTCAGGAACATTAGGACAAGTAAGCGGAATATTAAAACCGAATAACTCATCTTTTCTGTATTCTACATTATCTAACTTTCCTTCTAAAGCGGCATTTAACATATTTCTTGTATGCCTGATGCTTATACGTTTGCCAACACCGAATTTTCCGCCAACCCAACCGGTATTTACCAGCCAAATATTTGCATTAACTTTTTCAGCTTTATGCCTTAATAAATCAGCATAAAAGAAAGGGTGATGAACCATAAAAGGTGCTCCAAAACAAGCACTGAATGTTATTTCAGGTTCAATGCCTAAGCCCAATTCTGTTCCTGCAATTTTTGAAGTGTAACCACTAATGAAATGATAAATTGCCTGATTCATATTCAATCTGGCAATAGGAGGCATAACCCCCTGTGCATCAGCAGTTAGGAAAATGATGTTTTTGGGTTGTGAGCGTACCATTTTTTCATGAACCGCATTGGGAATAAACTCAAGCGGGTATGAAAGCCTGGTATTTTCTGTATATTTTTCATCATCGAGGTCAATATGCCTTGAAGCCAAATCGAAAACAACATTTTCCAGAATGGTTCCAAACCGGTGTGTACAATCGTGAATTTCAGGCTCAGCTTCAGATGAAAGCCGTATAGCTTTTGCATAGCATCCACCTTCGTAGTTAAAAACGCCATCATCGCTCCAGCCATGTTCATCATCACCTATCAATTGCCGGGTAGGGTCTGCCGATAAAGTTGTTTTGCCTGTTCCACTTAATCCAAAAAACAGGGCAACATCGTCTTTTTTACCAACATTTGCAGAGCAGTGCATCGACATTACATTATTTAGTGGCATTAAATAGTTCATAATTGAAAAAATAGTTTTCTTTATTTCTCCACCATAGCTTGAACCGGCAACTACAGCCATATTTTTAGAAAAATCGACAACAATGGCAGTTTCGCTTAAGGTACCATCAATTCTTGGATCGGCTTTAAAAGAAGGAGAAGCTATTAATGTAAAATCAGGTACAAATGATTTTAAACTTGCCTGGTCGGGAATAGTAATTAGCATATTTCGGGCAAACAGGCTTTGCCAGGCTTTGTCTGTTATTATCCTGACAGCTAACCTGTTTTCAGGGTCGGCACCGGCATATACATCTTGTACAAACAATTCTTCACCTTGCAAAAATGCCTGAAGGCGATATAACATTCCATTGAATTTTTCAGGAGTCATCGGACGGTTATATTCCCCCCAATTAATCTTGTTTTCAGTAGAAGATTCCCGTACAAAATATTTGTCGTTGGCAGCCCTTGCAGTCCATTTACCTGTATTTACCAGTAGGGCACCGCCATTCACAACTTTTGCTTCATTTCTAAAAATGGCTTCTTCATAAAGAGCAGCTTCCGGGAGATTCCAGTAAACTCTGTCTAAATGTCTAAGTCCGTGGTTTTCTATACCAAAATCGCTTTTCAGATCACCGGCTTGCTTTTGAGCGGGTGTATCAAATTTTAAATATTTGCTCATATCCAGTCTCTTACTAATTTACGTTCACCAATATATAATTCGTTAGGAGAATTAGGGTCAATTGCCCATTTTATCCTTTCAATACCCTTTATAATATCTTTTATTGATCCACAATAAGATAATCTTAAATATCCATCCATGCCAAACTCTACACCAGGCATGGTTAATACCCGTACTTTATCTAATAAAAACTTTGATAACCTGGTTGAATTTTTATCGTATTTGCTAAAATCTACAAATGTGTAAAAAGTTCCGTCAGGAGGAGTAACATGTAAGCCATCAAATGCGTTCAGTTGCTGAAGCATAACCCTGCGGTTATTTTCAAGTGTTTCTCTTAAGCTGTCAACACTTGATTGAATACCATTAATAGCACCTGCAGCAGCTTTTTGCAACAATACTGATGTTCCTGAAGTTTGATGTCCCTGAATATTGGCCATCACTTCAATTAATTTCTTGTTTGCAACTGCCCAGCCAATTCTGAAACCTGTCATAGCGTACTGTTTAGAAACGCTGTTTACAACAATTATTTTTGAATTCTCAGTATGGTCTTTTGCATAATCATAAACATTAGGTACTTTTTTACCTTCAAAAACAAGGCGATGATAGATATCATCCATTATAAGATAAATACCTTTCTTTTCACAAAATTCAACAATGTTTGCAATAAACTCCTCAGAATATACAGCTCCTGATGGATTATTTGGACTGTTTAACATTATGGCTTTTGTATATGAAGTAAAATGACGCTCAATATCCAGCATACTTGGATAAAATGTGCCATCTTCTGCAAATACCGGAACAGGAATAGCTCCGCATAATTTTACCATTTCAGGATAACTAACCCAGTAAGGTGCAGGATAAATAACTTCATCTTGTGGGTTAAGTATGGTTTGTAAAGCAACCATTATAGCTTGTTTTGCTCCACTGGAAGCAATTACATTTTGTGGCGTAACTTTTCTTCCATAAAACTCTTCCGTATAACGGATTATAGCCTGTTTCATTTCAACCGTACCGTCAACGGGAGCGTAACGTACTTCACCTGAATTAATCAAACCGGTGAAGTTGGTTATTGCATCAATCGGTGTTTTACTCTTTGGCTCTCCACCTCCAAGATGAATCACCGGTTCACCTTTGGCTTTAAGAATAGCGAAAGTTTCGTTAAGCTTAAGTGTGGCCGATTCAGCAATTGATCTTCCAATAATACTTATACTCATATTTCGATTCGTATTAATTAATAATAATTATAAACCCTAAATCTACTTTTTATCTTTGAAATTTAAAACTAAATTTCAAACGTTTGCATAAATTGAAAAAGTGGCTTTAGTATTAATTGTAATAATTTGATTTTCTGAACTTTAAATTTAAATATATGTTGATTATAAATTGAAGCAACAAATATATAAAAATGGGGAATGCTAATGACATGAAAAAAGCTGTTTTATATCAGCTTTTTATAATTTATTGTAATGGATATTTTACTATTTTTTAATCTTTCCGGCTTACTTTTTTTGAAGAATTTAGAACAGGAAGTAAAATAAAAGCCAATAAACCGGCAAAAAGTATTAGTAAATTAGTAGAAGTGTGCGAAATAAGAGCAAATATTTTTCCATCATGTTTATCGATTCCAAATAAATATAGTGTTTCAAAAACCATGAAATGCCAGGCTCCAATACCGGCTTGAACTGGTGCAAGCATGGCTAATCCGCCTGCTATAAATGCACTTAAACTGGCAACTATTGTTATATGCGAAGTTGGTTTATAGCTAAAAAACACCACATAAAACATTGAAAAATAGAGAAAGTAAATAAAAAGAGAATGAAAAATGAACCATCCTTTTTTTTCTAATTTTCTTATGGTGAGAATTCCTTCTTTAAAGTTATGAATATAAACTTTTATCTTTCCCCACAACCCTGTTTTAATCAAGATAATACGAAATATGAAGAATAAAACTATGAGTATTGCCAATGCGAAAAATATGTATATAAAATTCTTTAAAATAAAAAAGTTAGATATTTTATTCTGTATTTCGGGGTGTGTTAATAAGAACTGATCCATTTTACTTAGTTGCAGAATTAAAACAAGTATTACCATCAAAAAAAGTACAATAATATCAACAATTCGTTCGGTTACTACTGTTCCCAGAAGTTTGGAAATTGGAACTTTCTCATATTTGGTAATGGCTGTACACCTGGCAATTTCACCACCTCGGGGAATTAGTATATTTACAAAATATAGCATTAAAACAGATAGAAAAGTATTTACAAACCCTGGTTTATATCCTAAAGGCTCAATTAGCATGCGCCAACGCACAGCCCTGCTTATATGGCTGATTATACCAAATAATAAAGCCAGCAAAACCCACCAATAATTTATATTGTAAAGTTCTGTTTTAAGTTCTTCTAAATTAAAATCTTTATAAGTAATATAAAACAAATAAATTCCGATGGTTAAAAACAGAATATATTGAATGATATTTCGTGTTTGCCTATTCATAAATAACTTAGGAAATTTAAAATTTCGGCAATATTACGAAAGAATTTGAAAACTGCCTTCATTAAATATTTATTTAAACAAAAATATTTTATGTATTGTCTATCCAGTTGCTAATAATTTGTTTTCCGTGTGGTGTTAAAACAGATTCAGGATGAAATTGTACTCCTTTAATGTTGTATTCTTTATGGTAAATAGCCATAATATTACTATGCTTACCCCTGGCAGAAATTATTAAGTCGTGCGATAAATTATGTTCATCAACAACCCATGAATGATATCTTCCTGTAAGAAATTCTTTTGGTAAACCTTTAAAAATTAAATCATGGTTGGAAGTTAAAAAAGTCTCTCGAGCCACGCCATGTAATGTTTGATTTAAATTTTTCAATTTACCTCCAAATGCTTCTGCTATTGATTGCATTCCGAGGCATATGCCTAATATTGGCTTTATTTTTCCATAGTGAAGAATAATCTTTTTTAAGTCGGGATAATCTTGTGGCAAACCGGGGCCGGGAGATATTATTATTTTGTCAAAGGAATGTATTGTGTTGAAATTAAGTTTATTATACCTTAAAACTTTAACTTCTTCAACAAATTGTTCAACAATATGCGATAAATTATAGGTAAAAGAATCAAAATTATCTATGATTAATATTTTCAAAATTTAAAACTTAATAGTTCAATAAATTAATAAAAACTACAATATCTGAAAATTATCACTATCCATTTTTACAGGAAAAGTTTGTCGAAAATTGTTTAATTCAATCATTGAAAGCTCAATGGTTTCCATTGATTCTTCATATTCATTAATTGAGCTCTTAATTATTCCTTTAGGGTCAATAAGAACGCTGTTTCCTGAATAGTTGATTCCATTATTGTCTTTTCCAATTCTGTTTACTCCGGCAACATAAGCCTGATTTTCAATTGCTCTTGCCATTAGTAAAGTATTCCAGGCTTTTTTGCGCTGTTCAGGCCAATTGGCTATAAAAATTAGTAAATCGTAATCTTCAGTATTTCGGCTCCAAACCGGAAATCGTAAGTCATAACAAACCAATGGACAAATTCTCCAATCTTTGTATTCAATAATAATTTTAGTATTACCCTGTGTGTAAAAATTATTTTCGCCTGCCATTCTAAATAAATGCCTTTTATCGTATTTTAGTATATTTCCATCAGGATAAACCCAAAGCAAACGGTTATAATATTTGCCATTTTCTTCAATAATTAAACTTCCTACAAGAACAGTGTCAATTTTAGCGGATAGATTTTGCATCCATTTTATACTTTCCCCGTCCATTTTTTCAGCTAATTGTTTTGAGTTCATTGAAAAACCGGTAGTAAACATTTCGGGCAAAATAACAATGTCGGTATTTAAAGTGTTTTCTGTTAGTAATTTATTGAAGTGATTCATATTAGCATCTTTATCGTGCCATTTTAAATTACTCTGTACCAAAGTAATTTTTAAATTATCATTCATCTGTTTATTTTTTAATTTTCTTAGGCCGGATGGAACCGCATAAAAAAATAATCATTGCCTTATGTGTTAATAATTATTTTTATCATGCTTGTTTCATCTTTAATTTATTTTTATGGTTGAATACTAATTTAGGTAAAATATTAGAATCATAATTCTTTCATGTAATAAGGTAGAATTAATACAATCAAAATTTTACTTTGTTTTGTTAGCATTTTTTAATCTTTTATTATCCACAATTATTGTAATAACATAATGCCGGGAAAAAGAGAAATTAAATATTAAAGCAACGTAGTTTTCTTATTGAAGTTTATCGCCCCTTAATAGCCTGAATCTTTCACGCGCAATAACAGTAAAGCTGCTTTCAGGATATTTTAACAAAATTTCTTCATAAAATTTCTGAGCTTTTTCCTTATCGTGTAAATATTTTTCATTTATCTCAGCCATTCTGAATAAAGCATCGTCACCCAAATTTTCATAACCGTAATTTTGGTAAACTTTATTATACAATTTTAATGCTTGGCCATATTGTTTTTGGCTATCAAAAATTTTAGCCTTGAAAAAATAAGCTTCATCAATTAACGGGTGTCCGCTATAATCAGCAAAAATACTGTCAAGGCTCTCAATAGACAGAGAATCTTTATTTTGATAATGCAATAATTGTGCACGTGCATATTTTTGTAATGCTTCGTCATTTTCATCTAAAATACTGTTGTCTTCAATAAGTTTTGAAAGAGCAAACGCATCATTTGCAATTAGTTTAGAAGTGCTTGCTTTTAAAACATCTAATTGAGCTTTAGCCCATAAAAAATCACCTAAATAGTAAGCCAAAGTTGCTTTTTTAAACTTAGCATTTGAGCCGGTTGGGTTATTTTTATTTTCCAATTCAACTTGTGCATAAAGCATAGTGGCATCCCAAACCCTGTTTTGCAATAAGTAAATATCAGCCAGTTCAAGTTTGCAGTCAGCTATTGTAGTTACACTTAAATTGCCAACCTTTAAAGTGTTTTCAAGATTTTTAATTGCTTCATCAGAATTATTTAAATAAAAGGCTTGCAAATGAGCCATGTTTTTCATCATGATTGCAGTTCCGGAATTTAAACCCAGTTCTTTTATTGTTTCTTTATATTTTGATTCTAATTCATTAATATTAATATCATTATAGTTCTTTTTTGTAACTATTTGATTGAATAATAAATTTAAGTATTCATTATTTGCTGTGTAGTAGTAGTAATTATTTCTTCCTTTTTCAAGAATATACTTATAAGCATTGACGGCAACTTTGTAATTTTTATTGCTATTGGCTAATCTGGCCAGGGCTATAACTCTTTCTCCGTCTTCATTATTACGTTTATCAAGGGCAATTACCTGAATAAGGGCTTTGTCAAATTCTTTTTGCTGAACATAAAGCCATATTAATAATTCATTAAGAACCAGTTTATTGGGGTGTTTTTGTATTTGTTCAATTAGTTTTTGTTTAAGTAAATCTTTCAAGTTATCGTTTACATCGCTATAAATAGAATTTTGCAAACGGTTCTGTACGGTTTGAATATAATTTTTGTTTTTTGCCAATATGGAAAGATAGGTATCTATCATTTTATCAAAATCTCTGGAATAATAGTATAAATTGGCTATTTCAAAACTAAAATCGTACATATCGCCTAATTTTTTCGAAGCGGTTAAATAAAGTTTTTCAGCATAAGCATATTCTCTTTTTGCAAGAAATGTGTTAGCTAACCTTACAATTTGCTGGTGGTCTAAAACTACATTTTTAATAGCATAATTGTATTCCTGGCCTGATTTCTCAATTTTACCCTCAATTTTATACAAATAACCCAGTTCTACATGATAGTTCATTTCAGCTTTATGACGTCTTATTTGCTTTTTTATAACTCTTTCAGCTTCAGTATATTCCTTAATCTCGATTAATGATTTTAAATAATAAGTAAAATAGACTTTTGAATACGATTTTTGAAATAACTCGCCGTAAAGAACGGCTGCTTTATCAAATTCTTTGTTTCTGTAATATTGCTGTGCCAGTTGCCTGTTTGTATTTTCGTTTTGTGCAATACTGAAATTAGGGTGAATTATTAAACCTGTTATTACTATAATACATTGATATACAAATAGTTTTTTGTTCATATTTTAAATAACAGGTTTACTTGGTTTCTATTTTTTTTCTAATACTATCCATTTTTGCCTGTAACTGTTTATATAATTTAAGGTCTTTTTTTGTTTTAGTTAAAACAGGGCTAAGCTCTTTGGTTAAATTATCCAATGCTTTTTTTTCACTTTTAAAATATTCTTTAATCTTTTCAAATTCAAGTACTTTGTTTTTAATATCTTTTTTTAAATTGTCTAATTGTGATTTGGAATATTCTACTTCTCTAATCATTTTTTTAAATTCCTTATTTAAAGATTTTAGCTTTTTGTCTAAACGCGAATATTTGCTATAGTCTTTTAAGAAATTACTGTCATATTTAGAATCATTTAATTTTTTCTTAAAAAATTCTATGTTGTTATTAACATCTTGATAAGCAGTAACGATACTATCCAGTTTTGCATTAAGTAATTCATTATGTGTTGTTTGTGCAATATTTATTAAGCTGTCAATTTTTTCGGAATATTTTTGATTCTCAATGTTTGTACAAGAAATCATTAAACTGATAATAACCGAAATAAAAATTAATTGTTTCATATTTGAACTTTTATGATTATACTAAAACTATATACTTTCAACGGATTGCGCTAACTTTTAGTTACCGTTTTCTTGTAATGCCTTTTCAATCAGTTATTGTTTTACCAAATGTAATAAACTTTCATATAGCTTCAAACCGGCAATTAAATTTAGCGTGTATTAGCGGCTGGCATTTTCCTTATTCAGCTTTAAAATCTCATTTATTATCGTCTTAGAAATTCTAAAATCCGTTTCTAAAAGTCTATCAATAAGAGGTTTTACCTTATCAATAATCCCCATTTGTTTTGCTTTATGAATCACCCCAAGAGTCCCTGTTATTCTCAAATTTAATCTGTTCGCCAATTTTCTTGCTTTCAAATCATCCAAAAGTAATAATGGGTCTTCAAATTCATTTGCTATTTCTGGTGTTGTAAATAATTTTTTGTAAACTTTTCTTAATAAATCACAGTGTTCAATTTTATGAAAAAGAATCAAAGTACTCGTATCTGATATTACTATTTTAGGCATTGGCAATATCTGAGTGTAAATCCGAAACTGAATTACTAAATACCGAAACACCGTATCTTCCCATAAGCTCTATAAAAGCTCTTTTTGATAATCCAGCAATCTGTGCTGCTTGTCCAGATGACAATTTACTATCTTCATAAAGTTTAGTTGCTATTATCATTGAAAAATCATAGTCTTTCAAATCAACACTGTCAGGTATGTTTAATTGTATTGTTCTCATAACAATCTATTTATAAACAAAGATACAAAATTTAAAATCCAACTTTACCTATCTCTATGCTTTTTTTGCTTGCCGCTAACTATCTAATTCTGTCAATTGATTTTACTAAATCCTCGTCCTTTTTTATTCCTTTATATGCCAAATAGTATAATATTATTGAAATTAAAGGAAAAAAGGAAGCAATAGAAAATTGCCAAATTGCATTATCTTTTGTAATAAAATGATAAATATAAAACCCTAATAAAACATTAAAGCCAATTAACAAAAGGATATTTAATCGGCATAATCTTAATTGAAGCAGCCTGTTTTTAAAAAGAAAAATGGTTATAAAACTTAATAAAGCAGTAAATGAGATTAAAATAGTAACCGGATAAGTTGAAACTATTAAAGAGCTTTCCGGATTATTTAAGGGTACTATTCCATTAAAAATGAATTTGTAAATCTCATTATTTACTACAAATTGAGCCAGAGGCAAAAAAAACATTGTACTTAGCAAAATAAAAATTATAAGTAAATATAAACTTTGTTTACGCTGTATCATTATTTGTTAGTTTAAATTAGTAATTAGTGAGCAGTAACTATTAATTGTTTCATATTCTTTGTCCTTCATTTCTATTCTAAAACCATCACTTCACTCTTTATTATTTCTCAGGAATGTTATTCAATACTTCCAAAAGTAATTTCCAGAATTTGTCAACAGTTTCAATATTTAATCTTTCGTCGGGTGAATGGGCACCTTTTATCGTAGGGCCAAATGAAATCATATCCAGGTCAGGATATTTTTCAAGAAATAACCCACATTCTAACCCGGCATGAATAGCCCGAACAACAGGTTCTGTCTTGAATAATTTTTTATAAGCATTCTTTGTAATGTTCATAATTTCCGAATCAAGGTTAGGCGACCAACCCGGATAACCATCTGAATGAAATACTTCGGCACCGGCTAACCTGAAAACACTATCAACCTTATCAGCAATATTTACCTTGGCTGAATCTACAGAACTTCTCTGACTGGTTGTTACTTCAATAATATTTTTCTTTTTAAATTTTACCGATGCCAGGTTAGTGGATGTTTGAACCAATCCTTCAATCTCACGGCTCCATTCATAAACGCCATGTGGACAGGCATATAGTGAATTCAGTAAATTAAATTGTATATTCTTGTCGATGGTGAATTTTGGTTTTTTAACTTTTTCAAGAGTTATTATAAGATTAGGTTCTGTAACAGTTAGTTCCTTTTTAATTATCTTTTCAAATTCGTTGAAATACTTTATAAGCTTTTCTTTAAATTTTGTTTTTACAGTAAAAACAGCATGTGCTTCACGAGCAATAGCATTTCTTAAATTACCACCATCAAATAAAGCTAAATTTATACTAAATTTATTGGTAGCATTCCATAGAAAACGATTTATAATTTTATTTGAATTTCCCAGGCCTTTTTCTATATCATCACCGGAATGGCCTCCTTTTAACCCTGAAATATTAATTTTAAAAGCAATAATATCTTTTTTTACCGCTTTTGGTTTATACTTAAAAGTAGCAACGGTGTCAACTCCGCCTGCACAGCCAATAAATAGCTCGCCCTCATCTTCCGAATCCAGATTTAATAGCAATTTACTATCGAAAAAGCCTTTTTTTAAAGCAAAAGCACCGCTTAGTCCGGTTTCTTCATCAACAGTAAACAAACATTCAATAGGGCCATGCTCAATATCCTTAGAAGTTAAGATAGCCATTTGGGCTGCAACGCCAATTCCATCATCGCCACCAAGCGTAGTCCCTTTGGCTGTAACCCATTCACCGTCAACAAAAGCTTGAATAGCATCTTTTTCAAAATCAAATTGAATATCGCTGTTTTTTTCACAAACCATATCAACATGACTTTGTAATATAACCGATTTTAAATTTTCTTTTCCTTTAGTAGCAGGCTTTTTAATAAGTACGTTACCAATTTTATCTCTGTTTGTTTCTAAATTATTTTCTTTGCCAAACTTTAAGAGGAATTCAATTATTTTATCTTCTTTCTTTGAAGGACGTGGTATTTGAAGAATTTGTTCAAAATATTTCCAAACTGCACTGGGTTCTAATTGATTTATTTGTTTTTCCATGATACTATATTTTATATTTGTACAAATTTAATAAATACCATTCTTTATTGTCGATTAATTAATGTTAATTTAACTTTACCCGGTTATTATATTGAATATTAATTGCTTTATTTTGCATAAAATTATATTTAACAAACACGCAAGCCTTTTTTACACTTAATTCTTTCTCACATGTTCACGCTCACTTTTAATTTTCTAACTAATTAATAACATGAAAATAGCTGTAATAGCACACGATGGTAAAAAAGCTGAAATGGTAGCTTTTTTAAAGAATAATCTGAATATTTTAAATAAAAAGAACATTCATTTAATTGCAACCGGCACAACAGGAAAACATGCTATGGATGCCGGTTTAAAAGTTGAAAGAATGCTGTCAGGCCCACTTGGGGGTGATGCTCAAATTGCTGCACAAGTGGCTAATCATGAAGTTGATATAGTTTTCTTTTTCAGAGATCCGTTGGATAAGCATCCGCATGAACCAGATATTGCTATGCTAATGCGCTTATGCGATGTTCATAATATACCTTTAGCTACTAATCCGGCAACTGCCGAACTGGTGCTGAATGGGTTTATTAAACACCATAAATAATATTGTGTAATTAATTACAGTGAGTAAAAACTATCTCATAAAATTAATTGAAAAAGGTGAAAGCCAAATACTTGATTTCAAATTTGAAATTAGCGATTCAAAGAAAATTGCAAAAAGTTTAGCTGCTTTTGCTAATACCGACGGAGGCAAGTTGCTTATTGGCGTTAAAGATAACGGTGTAATAGCAGGAATACGTTCCGAAGAAGAGTTTTATATGTTAGATGCTGCTGCAAAACTTTATTGTAAGCCGGAAATTTATTTTACTATCCAAAATCACAATATTAACGGAAAAACAGTTTTAGAGGTTACTATTCCAAAAAGTTTAAAGGGCCCTCATTATTGTAAAAATGAAGATAGTAAATGGCTGATATACATACGAAAAAATGACAAAAATTTATTAGCCAATAGTGTTTTGCTTAAAGTTTGGAAAAAAGAAAAACTTGGAAAAGGAGTATATTTGAAATACACTGCAAAAGAAAAAATGCTTTTTGATTATTTACTGAAAAATAAAACAATTACTTTATCACAATATTCTAAAATTGCTCTTATTTCACGTAAGATAGCTGAAAATATACTGGTCAATTTTATTTTATTAAAACTCATTGAAATTGTATTTACCGAAAAACAAGTATATTATCAATTGCTACCTGATATAACTTTAGATGATGTTAAAAATAAATTTAGTAATAAGTAATTAAGTTAATTAATATTAATTCAATAAGATATGAATATATTAGAAATTATTGGTTATGTAGCTTCGGTTATAATAGCAACCTCTATGATGATGAATTCCATTCTTAAATTACGATGGATTAACCTCGCAGGTGCTTCTTTGTTTTCAATGTATGGTTTTATTATTGGGGCTTTGCCGGTTGGTTTTTTAAACCTGTTTATTGTTTCGGTCGATATTTATTATTTAATAAAAATATATTCTAAAAAGGAATATTTTAAAACTCTTGATGTTAGGAATAACAATAAATACTTAATTGCTTTTTTAGATTTCTATAAAAACGAAATTCAAAAGTTTTTTCCCGGGTTCAGGTACAAGCCTGAGATGAATACAGTTAGTTTCTTTATTTTGCGTAATATGGCTGTTGCCGGAATTATTTTAGCCCGCGAAATAAAAGAAAAAACATTATTTATTGCACTTGATTTTGTCATTCCGCAATATCGTGATTTTAAACTTGGCAAATTTATTTATACCAATAACGACAATTATTTTTCACAATTGGGTTACGACAAAATTTGTATTAAATCACGATCAAAAAAATTTACTGCATATCTTAAAAAAATGGGATTTATTGAAACTATGTATAATAATGAAATGCTTTTTTCAAAACAATTACATAAAAAATAATAATGATATTTATAACAAAATTATATAATGAATTTAATTTAATTCTAATAAAAAATGCTTCGGTTATAAATTTGGATGGAATCAGCAAGTCTGATATTTTAATAGAAAATGGCAAAATAAAGCAGATAAAAAATCAAATTAATAATGCTGAATCTGAAGTAATTAATGCTAATGGCAAATATGTTCTACCTGGCGGAATTGATCCGCATGTACACATGGAATTGCCAACACCTGCAGGAATGTCGGCTGATGATTTTGAGACAGGAAGCCTGGCTGCATTAGCCGGAGGAACAACTACTTTGATTGATTTTGTAACGCCCGGGAAAGGCGAATCGTTAATAAAAGCTTTAGCAGAAAGAAAAAAATTAACAGAAAAGAGTAAATGTAATATTTATTTGCACATGAGTATTATTGATTGGCATGCTGGTATTGAACAGGAAATTGAACAATGTATTGAAGAGGAGAATATTCGTTCTTTTAAGGTCTATATGGCTTACCAAAATTCAATAGGAATTAGTGAAGAAATACTTAATAAAGTTTTGAGTTTTTTAGCTAATAAAAATGTGGTTGTTTTAGTGCATTGTGAAATTGATAGTCAGATTGAAGCATTAAAAAAGCAGTTTCTGTTACAGGGAAAAACTGAAGCAATTTATCATCCAATGTCAAGGCCTGAAATAGCAGAAGTAAATGCTGTGGATAAAGTAATTCAATTGGTTGAAAAAACAGGCTGTCCGGTATATGTAGTGCATGTTTCATCTGAAATGGCAATAAAAAAGATTAGAAATGCTCAACAAAAGGGATTAAAAATTTATGCTGAAACCTGTCCGCAATATTTATTATTAAACGATGGTGTTTATAATCAAAATAATCAAGTAGCAATAAACTATATTTTAAGCCCTCCGTTGCGTAAACAAAAAGACAATATTGCCCTTTGGAAAGGAATAGATAATAGTGTTGTTTCTACTATTGGTACAGACCATTGTCCGTTTACTAAAGAACAAAAAAATATCGGATTAAGTGATTTTACAAAAGTTCCGAATGGTGTTGGAGGTGTGGAACATAGGATGGAACTCTTGAATGAATTTGGAGTAAAAAAAGGAAAAATTTCGTTACAGAAATGGGTTGAAATAGCTTCATATAATGCAGCAAAAATATTTCAAATTCCGTATAAAGGAATGATAGCTGAAGGGTATGATGCAGACCTGGTAATCTGGAATCCTGAAATTGAAAAAACAATTTCTGTAACAAATCATCATCAAAACTGCGATTTTAATATTTATGAAGGCATTAAAGTAACCGGAAAAGCTGAAATAGTAATTGTTAAAGGTAATGTTTTAAGAAATTGAGAGTCACGTTTTTTTGCATTGTTTTACATGTCACTGTCATTTCAACAACGCAAGTAGAAAATTCAGCTCTCTTTTAAAATGAAGTATATTTTTCACTTCACTTCGCTGTGTTTCTAAATGGCGGGGTAATTACAACTTACTAATTTATTCGTATTACAATTTTTCCTTCTGCTTGTCCGGTTTCGCTATATTCATGAGCTTTTGCAATTTCTTCCAAAGGAAATATTTTATCAATATAAACTTTCAGTTTGTTCTGTTCTAATAAATTATTAATTACCTCCAAGTCAGCTCCTAAGGGCTTCATGATAAATGTCTCTACTTTTTTGCCATTGGTAAAAAGCGAGATAAATTTGTGCAACAATACTTTTGGCCGTGGCAAAGTAGTAATATAAATTCCACCGGGTTTAAGCAAGTGCCTTAAACTCATAAAACTTTCAGTTCCAACAATATCAAAAATGATATCGAATTTTCTTGATATTGATTTGATGTTATATTGTTTATAATCAACAAAATAAGCTGGTTTTAAATCATTCAGCATTTGTTTGTGCTTTGAACTGCAAACAGCGGTAACCGTAGCATTGTAGTAATTGGCAATTTGCAATGCAAAATGTCCGACTCCGCTTGCTGCACCATTAATCAGAACTTCACTTTTGGCTTTTATATGTCCCTTGTCGCGTAGTCCCTGCAAGGCTGTTAATGCTGCTAATGGTATGGCTGCTGCAACTTCAAAGCTTAATGAGTTTGATATTTTTGCTACGGTTTGCTCCGATGTTGCTACATATTCAGCATAAGCACCTCCATATTTCCGGTCAACCCTTGCAAAAACCTTATCGCCGGGTTTAAATTGTTTAACGTTAGCCCCAACTTTATCAACTATTCCTGCTACATCATAACCCAAAATTATTGGAAAAGGAGAACCCATAATTAATTTATGGTTGCCATGCCTGTGTTTCCAATCTACCGGATTTACACTACTCGCCTTGGCTTTTATTAATATTTCATTCTCTTTTATACCGGGAATTTCAACCTCTTTTATTTCTAAAACATCAGGTTTCCCAAAATTATTTATTATTGCTGCTTTCATTTATTATTATCTTTCAAATAGTTTTGCATTATACATTTCTATTAAATTACTAAATTTGGTACGTTATTAAATGTATTTTTTCAGTTAGCGGAATTAATGTGCAAAATAAAGTTTTAATGACTAAATAAATAACTTTGAAAGTTAAAAATATATTAATAGTGAGATTATATCTTTTTAAAGTATTTTTAGTGGTAATATTTATAAGTTTAATTACTATTATATCAGAAACGTATGAAATAACTTAATACTTTACCACCAGTTCATTTACAAAAGAGCTTAATAATATAGATTTGTTCGTAAAAACCGGAAAATTATAATATTATAAAACCGAAAGAGAAATGTCTTATAATCCTCAAAATATTTTGCCTGGTAAGTTTTCAAAAGCAAAATTTAATAATACTGTAAACAACTTGGATTATTATATCCGGAAGATAATTTAAAAATAAACTTTAATTAATAAATTCTAATTCAATGGAAAATACAGAATTCGAATCTTCAAGTAAATTAATCTTAGCTATTAACCCCAGGGTTTTATATACCCAAATTGCTATTTATAATGGGACCAGGATGGTTTTTTTAAAAAAAATAAACCATGAAACAAATGAATTAAAAAAATATGAACATTTTGGAGCACAAGCTAAATACAGAAAAGGTGTTATTATTGATGAACTAACAAAAAACGATATTCAGGTTAAAGATATTGTAATTATAATTAGCCGTGGTGGAATTATTAAACCGGTTGAATCTGGTATATATGAGGTAAATGAAAATATTATTCAGGATTTAATGAATTTTGAATATGGGGAAGATATTTCTGACCTCGGTGGATTAATAACTGATTTGATAGCTAAAGAAATTCCAAATGCAAAAGCCTACATTGCCGACCCTGTTGTTGTTGATGAATTTGATGATTTGGCAAGGGTTAGCGGATTAAAAGGTATTGAGCGAAAATCAATTTTTCATGCTTTGCATCAAATAAATATTGCCAGGCATCATGCAAAAGCAATTAATGAAAATTATAAAGAATTAAATTTGGTAATTGCTCATTTAAGCAGTGGAATAACAATTGGCGCCCATCATCATGGACGTGTTATTGACGCTACTCAAGGTTATGATGGCGATGGCCCTTTTTCGCCTATCAGAGCCGGAAGCCTTCCTGTAGGCGATTTGGTTAAAATGTGTTTTAGCGGAAAATATACAAAAGAGGAAGTTCTGAAAATGATTACCGCTGAAGGTGGGCTATACTCATATTTGGGCACTTTTAGTGCTTATGAAGTTGATGAAAGAGTAATGAACGGTGACGAAGAAGCAAGATTTTATTTTGATGCTATGGCATACCAGGTTGCTAAATCAATTGCCGGTATGTTTGCTGTTTTAAAAGGTGAGGTGAATGCAATAATAATTACAGGGCCGTTAGCTCAAAGCCGATATTTTGTAAATCAAATCAACGAGCGGGTAAGTAAACTGGCGCCTGTTCATATTTATCCGGGTTCTGATGAATTGGAATCATTAGCCCTGTATGGAATGCATATTCTAAAAAATGAAGTTGAAATTCTTGAATATAAATAATATACTATATAGTAACTGTTCAAAGACAATATTAATCATATAATTAATTTATAACATACGTGCATTCAGTAGTTTAAATATAGTTGCAAAATATGATAACATGGCTAATAGTTAGATATTTTGATGAACCTTAAAATAATAAATGAAAAATTTTAAATCTCTTTTCCCTGAAAAAAAGCCAATTATTGGTATGATTCATCTGCAAGCATTACCGGGCACACCGTTTAATAAATTTTCTCCTAAAGTAATTATTGAAAAGGCTGTTGAAGAAGCAAAAATTTATCTTGATTACGGAATTGATTCAATTTTAATTGAAAATATGCACGATTTACCTTATTTGAATAGAAATATCGGACATGAAATCACTTCTTTAATGAGTATAATTGGTTATGAAATAAAGAAAATTACAAATTTGCCTATTGGAATACAAGTTTTGGCAGGTGCCAATATGCAAGCTATTTCTGTGGCATATTCTGCCAACTTAGATTATATAAGAGCCGAAGGTTTTGTTTTTGCCCATATTGCCGACGAAGGTTTAATGAACGCCGATGCTGCTGAATTATTACGTTTTAGAAAGCAAATAGGAGCAGGCCATATTTTAGTTTTTGCCGATATAAAAAAGAAACATTCCTCACATTCAATTACCAAGGATTTATCAATATTAGAAACTGCAAAAGCTGCCATATTTTCAAAATGCGATGGAGTAATTATTACAGGAAATGCTACCTCAGAACCAATTCATTTTAATGAACTCGAACAATTAGCTCAAAATATTGATTTTCCGATTATTGCAGGTTCTGGAATTACAAAAAAGAATATTGCAACTTATTATCCGCATTGTGATGCGTTTATTGTGGGGTCTTATTTTAAAAAGGATGGTTTATGGTCAAATGAAATTGACAAAAAAAGAATAATGGATTTAATGAAAATAGTTGCTGATTTAAGAAAGTAATTTTAAAAACAATATTTCTAATTAGTTTCATTATACTAACGGCCTTAAAAATAATCACAAATCCTTTTTTAATTTAAATTGAGCTTCAATTACTTCATTATCACGCTGTACTTTCATTTTTATTTTATATCCGTCTTTTCTTCGTAATATGCCGTGTATCTGATTTAATGTGAGATTAATATTTTTGTTGCTGTTAATAGATAAAATCTGGTCGCCTTTTTTTAGCCCTGCTTTGTCTGCTGGAGAATCTTTCCTGATTCGGTGTATAACATAAAAAGGTAAACCGGGATACGGAACATAAATTTCAATTCCACTTCTATCGTATTTAAATTCATCATGCAAATTATGATTGGGCAAAAACGATATTTCTTTATTATAATAATCTATTATAACAGTAAATCTTCTTAATATTTCTGCTCCCAAACTTCCGTTTCTGTTATCTTTTTTTATTGTATTTAATACAGACGAAGAATCGGGAAAAGATGCAGTTGGATTAGTAAGTTTGTATTTTCCGATATATACAGATTTAATTCTGCTTTTTTTACCATAAATTTCACCGTTTAATCCTTTACCCAAAAAGGTTTCTTTATATTTAGATGGTAATTTTAATAAGGAATCTGATTCTACCGACAACCAAAGTGCAAGGCTCGAACCGGTATCCAACAATAGCTTTACAGGAATTTTGCTTCCATCCTCTTGTTCAATAACTGTACGTAAATAGGCTTTTTTATTATTAATTTCTAATGGAAGTGTTGTCCATCGGCGATTTTTCTTTTGTGAATATAATGCTGGATTATATAGAATAAGCTTTTTACCCGCATAATCAATTTTAACTATGAAGTTTTTAAATATATCATAACCTATTAAACCGTTTATTTGTGTTCCCATTTTTGCCGAAAGGTGAAATACATTTTCAGCTAAAAAGTAAGCGTTTAAATTAGAGTGAATAATATTGAAAATACTAAAATCATTATGAGTTGAAAAATAAACTTCTAATGGGTCGCCTTTGCCTAAACCATGAATTTTTTGTTTTCTTAAGTAATTCAGCTTTATTGAATCGTTATAATCCAATTCTGTAATAATTGGCGTTCGTACACCCGAGTCAAGTATAAAATAGTAGATTTTTGAATTGTTAATTTTTATTGGAATGACAATTAAATTATTTATCAGCTTAAAGGGGATAATTACATTTCTTTTTGTTTCACGAATAAAATACATATTGGGCTTTTGCTGTTGCGAATAGCCTAAAAAGGGTAAAAGAAAAGTAAGAAGTAGTATTATTAAAAATTTATGATTTAATCTCAAAATAAAATATTTTATGGTTCATATAAATTTAATAAATATTTTGTTTTATCAGGTATTAGTTATTTTGATTACAATTCTTTAGCTACTATTATTTATTTTTGATAGTTATGAAAACTGTTTCATAACTATTACGAGTAATGGTTTTTTTGTAAAAAATCATTTCATAAAAAAGGCTTATTTCCAACAGAAATAAGCCTTTTTGTTTTATTATAAAATGAATGAATTATTCTGTTTGATTATTTTGCATTATAATTGAATCTAAATCGCGTTCAAAAAGAAATAATCTGGCTTTATCATCGCCAAGAAGCTCCAGTTTATCTAAAATATTCCTTGCTAAATTTTCCTCCTCAATTTGTTCGTTTACATACCATTGCAGGAAATTTTGAGTAGTAAAGTCTCGCTCGTCAACACAAACACCTACTAAATCATTAATAGAACCCGAAATCATTACTTCATGGCCATAAATTTGTTTAAATACATCATATACAGAATCAAACTCTGAGGGTGGCATTTTTATTTCAGGAACTATTGCATGTCCGCCTCTGTCGTTAATATAACTAAACAATTTTAGCATATGTAATCTTTCTTCTTCGGCATGTGCATACAAAAATTTAGCAGTTGAATTATAGCCGCTTTTTTCGGCCCACGATGCCATTGACAAATATAGCTGCGATGAATATCCTTCTAATTCAATTTGTTTATTTAACCTGTCTTCAACTTTTTTCGAAATCATAATTATTGTTTATAAGTGTAAAATTTTTAGAAATTACATATTTGCAATTATTTCATCGCCAAATTCACTACATTTTAGTTTAGTTGCACCGTCCATTAATCTTTCAAAGTCGTATGTAACTCGTTTTTTATTAATTGCTCCTTGTATTCCTTTTATAATAAGTTCACCGGCTTCTTTCCAGCCCATATATTCTAACATTAAAACACCCGATAAGATTAAAGACCCGGGATTTACTTTATCGAGGCCTGCATATTTTGGTGCTGTACCATGTGTAGCTTCAAAAATTGCATGTCCTGTTTCATAATTTATATTGGCTCCGGGGGCAATTCCAATGCCACCAACAATAGCTGCCAACGCATCAGAAATATAATCGCCATTTAAATTTAAAGTGGCAATAACTGAATATTCGGCCGGGCGAGTTAAAATTTGTTGCAGAAAAGCATCGGCAATTACATCTTTAATCAATATTTTTCCTGAACTAAGTGCTTCATCCTGAGCTTTATTAGCAGCATCTGTTCCTTTTTCTTCTTTAATACGGTCATATTGCATCCAGGTAAATACTTTGTCGCCAAATTCTCTTTCTGCTAATTCATATCCCCAAAGTTTAAATTGTCCTTCGGTAAATTTCATGATATTTCCTTTATGAACAATGGTTACTGATGGCCTTTTATGTTGAATTGTATAATTAATGGCTGCCCTTACCAATCTTTCTGTTCCTTCTTTTGATACCGGCTTAATTCCTATTGAAGAAGTTTCAGGAAATCTTATTTTTGTAACTCCCATTTCTTCAATTAAGAATTTTTTAATTTTTGCATTGTCTTCTGTTCCATTCATATATTCAATTCCGGCATAAATGTCTTCTGCATTTTCACGAAAAATAACCATATCGGTTGTTGTTGGGTCTTTTACAGGGCTTGGCACACCATGATAATATTTTACCGGACGCAAACAGGTGTATAAATCCAGTTTTTGCCTTAATGCAACATTAAGTGACCTAATTCCACCACCAACCGGAGTTGTTAAAGGGCCTTTAATGGCAACTATATATTCCTTTATGATATCTAACGTTTCTTTAGGGAGCCATTCACCGGTTTTATTAAAAGCCTTTTCTCCTGCGTAAACTTCTTTCCATTCAATTTTACATTTTCCGTTATAAGCTTTTGCTACTGCTGCATCTAATACACGAACAGAAGCAGCCCAAATATCCGGCCCTGTTCCATCACCTTCAATAAAAGGGATTATAGGGGTTGCAGGTACATTTAATTTGCCGTTTTGGATTGTTATTTTTTTACCTTCCATAATATTATTTTTAAAATTCATGCAAATATATTAATATTTAAATGTTTATATTCATTATTCAAAATCAAGATTTAATTGTTGACGTAATTTTTCTAAATTAGGATTTTTTTCACTCATAAATTTATACTTGTCACGATCGGTAAATAAGTGTTTTTTTTGTGTATCATCTTCCTTAACTTCTTCAACTATAAAATTTAATGTAATTGATGAATTTTTAAGTTCTTGTTTTAAAAAGTTTAGTAATTGTGGCTTAATATCCTTTATTTCAATTTCTTGCATTGTGTTTTTTAAGCGATATTCAATAGCATAATTATTGGTTAAAACAGGTTTGTTAGATGTAAGAACCGTAAAAAGTCGTTTTTCTTCCTCATGGTTTTTAGCATATATGCTCCACTTTTCAAGCAATTGTTCAATCGTAAATTCAGAAATTATCTCTTCAATAATGGGGGCTTCCTGCTTTGATATTTTTACTTCAGGCTCTTTTATTATTTCGCTCTTTTCATTAACAAGCTTAAATGCCTCTTTTACCGATATACTTTTTTGTGTTGCTAAATTGCCGTTTTTCTTTTCAGGAATCTCAGTTTTAATTTTTTCCTGATTTGTTTTTTGTTCACTTTCCTGTTTGTCCTCTTTTAATTCTTTTTTTTCAGTTTTTTCTTCTATGTTTTGCCTGATATTATTCTTTTTTTTTTCTGCATTTAAATTACTTAAATTGAGAAGTGCAAGTTCAACATGTAATCTGAAATTTTTACTTAATTTATAATTAATATCACACTTATTACAAATTTCTAATGCTGAAAAAATGAAATTAACCGGACACTGCTGAGCTTGATTTTTGTATTTATCTTTTATTTTTTGACCCGCATCTAAAAGCGACAAAGTTTTTTCATTTTTACAAACTAATAAATCTCTTAAATGGTTAGCTAATCCATTAATAAAGTTATGCCCGTCAAAACCTTTACTTAATATTTCGTTATAAGTTAACAGTACTTCTCTATAATCCGATTCTAAGAAATTGTCAATTAACTTAAAATAGTATTCATAGTCTAATACATTTAAACTATTGATAACATTTTTATAACTTATTGAACTACCTGCAAAACTAACAATCTGATCAAAAATAGATAACGCATCACGCATCGACCCGTCGGCTTTTTGTGCTATTATGTTTAAAGCTTCCTCTTCAGCAGTAACATTTTCTTGTTCTGCAACAAATTGTAGATGATTAATAATTTGGGATATGCTAATTCTGTGAAAATCAAATATTTGGCATCTTGATAAAATAGTTGGTATTATTTTATGTTTTTCAGTAGTTGCCAGAATAAAAATTGCATGTGCAGGTGGTTCTTCAAGGGTTTTTAAAAATGCATTAAATGCTGATGCAGAAAGCATATGCACCTCATCTATAATATATAAGCTATATTTTCCTATTTGTGGCGGAATGCGAACCTGGTCAATTAAAGAACGTATATTGTCAACTGAACTGTTTGATGCGGCATCTAATTCATGAATATTAAAAGACCTGTCCTGGTTAAAAGCTTTGCACGATTCACATTCATTACAAGCTTCTGAATCTGCTGTTTTATTTTCACAATTAATTGTCTTGGCAAAAATCCTGGCACAGGTTGTTTTGCCAATGCCACGCGGCCCGCAAAATAAATAAGCATGTGCTAAGTGATTGTTTTTAATTGCATTTTTTAAGGTAGAAGTTATTGCGGATTGTCCAACTACAGTATTAAAAGTAGATGGACGATATTTTAAAGCCGATACAATATAGTTGTCCATTAATATAATCTTTTTTTGGAGAACAAATATACTTGTATCTGCTGGTTTTATGAAATTTTATTTTTATAAAAAACAGTAAAAGTAAACTGATTTTAAAAACGAATACCTATAGTAATATTGCCAACAGGTGCTACACCAGTATATCCTTCACTAAACATAGTGTTTTGATAATCGTTATTAATACGGTCTGTTTGTATTACTGATTTAACAATAGTGCCTCCAAAATTTATATCAAGAGAGATTCTTTCAATTATACTATATTTTAAGCCCATAACTAAATTTAAACCAACAGTATTAATTATATCGTCATAACCATCTTCAATAATTCTTTTATACCTGTATTTTATGGCTGGGGCTGCATAAAATCCCTCATTGGTGAGATTTAAAAATGGAATGCCATCACCTTGAAGCAGGTAGAACCTATATTGTAATTGCGTAAAATAACCGGTAATTGATTTTTTTGAGTTATCAATCAAAGTTATTTCATTAGTTATTACAATGCTGTTTGAATTAAAATATCTTTCGTAGCTTAAATGAAGTCCTCCTTTAAATAATTGCCAAATTCCCATTCTAACTTCATTTTTATATAAATTACCTGAATTTTGGGCATGAGAATAATTTATTGATAAGATAAGGTTTGAAATAAGAATTACTGAAATAATAAATATTTTTTTCATTTTTTTAATGTTAATATTAGAAATTAGATTAATGATGAATACTAAATAATGTAAAATATGCTAATAATTTGAAACTGATTGATATTATTTTTAGTTTTTTTATCAATGCAAAATTATGTGAAATAAATGGAATAAATGTTCCATTTTATAAAGTGGAACGCATTTTATTGAAATAAGTAATTTTATATGCTATTCTTCAATAGATTTTAAATATGCACTAGGCGATTTATTTACAAATTTATTAAAAGCTCTGTAAAAAGCAGTCTTGCTGTTAAAGCCTACTTCATAACCAATTTCCTCAATTCCTAAGTTAATGTTATTAGTTGCTAAATGATTTTTAGCTAATTCAATTCGCTTAGAATTAATAAGGTTAAAAAAACTCGTATTCAGGTAATTATAGGTAATTATTCAAATAATAAGAAACCTGATATGGTTTTAAGCCTAGTTTTTCAGAAAACTTTTGAATGCAAATATCTTTATCAGTATAAGCTAATTCATCTTCCAATAAGTGATTTACTTTAGAGGTTATTCTATCAAGTTGCTCATTATCAATGAGTTTTTTAGTATTTCCCTCAAAATTATTTGTCATTCTATGCATTTTATTAATTTCATTTCTGAGTTTACTAAATTCGTTATCTGTAAAAACAGCTGCATGTTTAAAGCTTGTTCTTAACAAGAAAATATAAAATATATCTACAATTAGAGGTATTAACAAGAAATCAACATTTTTATTAGGCACAAACAAATAAGTTATTAATACTATTATGTTTAATGTCCACAGTATAATTACAAATTGTTGTAAATATCTTATCTTTATTTTTTCCAGGCTTGACAGGGTGTTTAAAGCTTTTGTCGTGAATTGTTTAACCCGAATTGCAATTTGAAAAAAATATAATTGTAACAGAATTATATATATCCCTCTTATAAAATTTAATTCAGCAGGATATTGATAGTTCATTATTTTATTAATAAAACTTTCTTTTAGTTCCTCGTTTTTTAATGAAAACTTTATTGAAATATATAAGCAAAAAATGATTGCTGATAAAGTGAGTACATTTAATATGCTCATTAATTTGAATTTACTTGAAATGAATAGAGTGCAGTAATATAAAAGGAGAGGAGCCAAGAAAAATACTAAAGTTTGATTAATAAATATAATAAGAGGAAATCTTACAATATTATGAGAAAGAATAAAATAATTACTTAAAAAATTAAAAGCCGGAATTAAGAGAATAAATGCTAAAATCTTATTTGGCAAGGTATTATTTTTCCTGAAAAACAGAATAATAAATAAGATTATTAAATTAAGAATAGTTGCAAGATTAACAATTTCCGGTATTGAAAGAAATATATTTGGAGATGTATTCATTATTATAATTTATGGAATATGTTTAGCATATTTTTATTTCTAAAAGCAAATTTGATAATATTACTTATCTCTTCAAAAACATTTTTAATATTTCTTTAAAATAAAGTTTGTTTATTATTCTGTTTTAAACAGAATATTACAAAAGTTTTTCCGTCGATTAAATAAATGGAAAATTTGTTTTCAAAAACAAATGAAAAATAATTTAAAAGCTTGAATAAGTTTGAATTATATTAAATAATTTCTATTTTTGCGAGCCAAATTTTATGTCAAATTAAATTTAATTAAAAATTATGATGAATCAGTACG
>JAADFW010000167.1 GCA_013152655.1 Chlorobiota bacterium | reverse complement strand
GAGAGAGAGAAAAAAGAAAATAGAAAACCCGATGATTACTTAGGAAAACCCTATTATGACTACTTCATTGGAAATTATGAGTTTAGCCAAATATCTGATTTTTATTATAAAGACAAATTATTCAAAATCATTATCAATGGCAAACCGATTTTATGGGAATATTTTGAAAGTGAAGTAACAAAAGAAATTAAGGCTATATCTGATGTAATCAAAAGCAAATATGGAAATCCAACCTTACATTATGAGTTAGAACCTAGATATAAAATGAAGAAAAATTATACTTACTTAATTAATTCTTGGACAATTGGTGAAAAGAAAATTGAAGTTAGAGTACTAGATTCAGGAACTTCGTATTGGGTTAAAACAATCATAAAACAACCAAAAATTGAATATAAAATTCAACAGGAAAAGTTAATAAAAGAGAAAGCAGAAACATTAAAAGATAAAAATGTTTTCTAATGAGAGAAGATATGAAAATGTTTAAAAACGTGCCACAACACCGTATAAAATTTATGCTTACATTTAAACTAAAATTGATAAATAAAACATTTACCAAACTGATTTGTTCTGGCGGAAAATCCTACGGATTTTAAACCGCACAAATTTTATACAAACTCGTTAGCAAATATTTAAAAAATGAAACTTAAAGACAACCAAGAACTGAAAATATTTATTGTAGAAAATATTTTCAAAAAAGATGTTCCTGATATTTTTAACGGAAGTTTAAAAAATAACCCGAGAAAAGCCCTAACTGAACTAAAACAAATTGTTTTCATAGGAAAAGAAGCAAAACAATTTATAAAAAATAGCGAAAGTGCAGTATATAATAGTTGGTCTGATTTTTCAATTGATATTTTTATAGAGGATTTGATTATTCAAACACTTAAAGAAAACAATTTTGGCTCCTTTTTAGATTGGGATGAAGACAAGCTTGAACAAATGGTAAGCGCAATGACAGCAATTGTATAAAATTAAAAATTAATGAAAAACTCTTATAGTAGATTAAGTGACCAAAACACGTATGGAGGATACACTTGGATGTTTAAATTTGACCCAGTTTATCATATTTTTATTCATAGTGATAACTCATCTGCGGATAATTTTGTTGTAGAATTTAAAGAATGGGGATTTTTGAAATATAAAAAACCTCATTTTTCTTTTATCTCAAATAAAGGTTTAGTTCAAGTTTTGGAATTGGCATTTGAAAAGGCGATGAATTTTATGGACAATGTTCCAAAATACAGAGTTGACAGAACCGTTTGTCACAACAATGTGAATTTTTATACAGGACAATTACTTCATTCGAATGACCCTATCACAAAAGATACAATTTTCGGATAATAATTTAAAATAATAACATTTGCCGTGTATAATTATTTTCAATAATTAAAATCTTTATAAATCAGGCTTATAATTATTAAGTTTAATAATAAAAAAAATTATTTTTTATTTTTTTGAAAAACTTTATAAGTTAAAAAGGTAAGACTACTTCTACTTGATACCCCAAGCAAATAATTTTCCCTTCGGCATACCCCGCCGAGTATAATTTGTACAAATCAAATTTATAAGGAACAGATTTTTATTGTTTATTAATCTACTATTAAATAATAATTTGTAATAAATTTTACAGGCAATCAATCGGTCTCTCTTTGGTCGTTCACTTTGTTACGTGAGGCTGTTCCAGTCAGTCATGCTTCCTTCCGTTCCCACAGACCACTTTACAGCACTAAAATAAAAGCAGCTTGAAATACAGCAGCTATTATTTTTTGCTGCTTTGTGCCTCATCTTCACACATTCTCTACCCTTCATTCGGCATGGCTAACAAATCCATAATACAGCTTCATTCTGTTACACACTGCATTTCAGCAGTATTAAGTCTTTCGCCCTTTGTTAATTTGGCGGTTGCTCTTATGACCAGCTATTGGGGTTTAGCTCCGTTAGCACTTCGCTATAAATTAAGGAACACTTCGTTGCTTTTTATTTTTCCCCCAACAGAAACGCTGCTATCCCTTCTCTCCACTTCGCAAGAGCTACGTTACATTCTCGGTCTAGCGTTGCTGGTCATTTGCCACAACACCGCGCTTCGCTCCTCATAAAAAATTTCATAAAAATTCTATTTTTTCCTGCGGTGCTTGGGGTGTTTGATTGCTTCTATAGGATATTAATAAAACATTATAATATCCAACACTTACAATCGCTTTGCCCTTGCTTTTTGTTATAGAATAACAATAAGATCCAAAACACAAACAATAATTTCCATCTAAAACTATCACAGAACTGTAAAACGCTCTAATTGGTCAATGTGTAGTGCTTAAAATGGATAATTGGTAAGCCAAATGATAAATTAGTAGTATAAAACCATTAATATTATTAATACAAAATAATGGATTTAAATTACTTTGACATTTATAGCGTTCAATCCCTTTTCACTTTCTTCCACATCATAGCTTACTTTATCTCCTTCGGTTATTTCATCTACTAAATCGCTCTTATGCACAAATACATCTTCTCCACCATCGTCTGGAGCGATGAAACCAAACCCTCTTGCACTGTTGAAAAATTTTACTGTTCCATTAGTCATTGTTATAAATTAAAAGGTTATTATTAATCTCAAAGTTAAATTATTATCTAATAACTTATCAACTTTAATTAATTAATCTTTTTTAATGCTATGTACCCACCTAAACAACTACAATTATTTCAGATTGCAATTTTTTAGTTTGATAACCCATTTCAAGGTTTTTAAGTTCCATTTGTACCTTATTTGTACCTCAAACAACTTAAAGTGTTATAAACATTGATATAATACATTTTGTATCGAAATTAGACATTCAAAAAACAAATTCACTTAAAACATTACCCACAAACCAACTAAATAATGGGCTAATGGTGGGCTAATATCAAAAACAAAAAACCCTAACTAATTGATTATCCATATTATATTACTTTATATTTGTCTTGTATTTACTAATTTTTACTACTTTTTGTTGGTCATTTGTTGCCCAAATACTCTAATATCAATGAATATAGGGTTAGTTACTTATTGTATCGGGAAGTAATTACCACAAACTACATCAAACTAAATCAATATAAATATCTGAAAATCAAATATATAAAAATATTTATTGAAATTTAGTTTTTGTTTATTTGTATTATTTTAGTTATTTTTGTCCCGTATTTGTCCCGTATTTGTCCCGTATTTGTCCCGTATTTGTCCCGTATTTGTCCCGTATTTGTCCCGTATTTGTCCCGTATTTGTGCCTTTTTATTTCGCGGCACAAAACGGCACAAAAATTTAGACATGAATATAGCTATTAGAAAACGGAAGAGAAAAGATGGTCAAGAAAGTTTGATTTTGGATTATTATCTTCCGAATGCTGATCAAAAACGAAAAAAGGAATCACTCAATCTTTACATTTACTCTTCACCTAAAACTTCTGGTGAAAGAGCACGTAATTTACTTGGAAATAAGGATTTACATGAAGAAAGAGTGTTTAAAGGGTTAAAATATAGTGCCTGGCATAATTTGAAATTGCAACTATGGGTAATGAAAGCTGGAATTAGTAAAACCATCACATTTCATTGTGGGAGACATACGTACGCAACCCTACAACTAACATTTGGAACAGATATTTATACAGTGTCCAAATTACTTGGACATAAAGAGTTAAAGACAACGCAGGTTTATGCAAAGATTATTAATCAAAAAAAGGTTGATGCAGCTAATGCAATTCCTGATATCAATTTATAAATAATGA
>JAADFW010000166.1 GCA_013152655.1 Chlorobiota bacterium | reverse complement strand
AAGGCCTTAGCGACCGCAGGTTTCATTATTAAAGACGTGAACTTTGCAAAAATTTCTTTAATTTTCCAGATACCAGAATAGGGCACAACGGATGTGGCTATGGTGCGTGCCGCATTCTATTGTTTAATCTTTGTGTTTACAAATATATTCATTTATTGCTTCAATATTCATATTTACAACTAACTGCGGCA
This sequence comes from Chlorobiota bacterium, assembly GCA_013152655.1. GTDB lineage: Bacteria > Bacteroidota > Bacteroidia > Bacteroidales > B39-G9 > JAADFW01. Next base: position 3,574 of record JAADFW010000166.1, on the reverse strand, counting down.
TGAACTATAGCCGGTGTTAGGCTTTCGTGCTTTGTTTTTCATTTCTTTTAATGTATTCCAAATAATCACTCAAATATGTTTTGTAAAAATTAATTCGGTTCCAAGTTGGTTGATGTGCTATTGGGTAAATCCGTTTTTGTATAAAATTTTCAAATGGTTGATTACATTTAAAGTCCCCACCAGATTCTCTCGTTTCTTTAATATAATCCCAATAATAATTAACTTTTTTACTGCTATGGAAAATTAATTGTCTTATCAAAGGTTCCCCAAGTGTAATAAAAATAACCTTATCAGAAAAAACACTAAGTTCTTTTTTCAAAAGAGGAATCCAATATTTTGAATGCTTATCTAAGACTCCATTATATGCAGGTTTTCCTTTAAAAACGCACTTGCATAAATTTGTTGCATATACTTCATTATCAATATCTATATCAAGATTTTCGCAAATTAATTTACAATACTTTCGTAAGTTTCCATTTTTATTATTTAAGTCTAATGTAATTGTAATTTTACGTTGCCGCTTTTTAGATGATTCTTTATTGCTTTGAATAGTTGGATCTTGCCCTATAATAACCAGTTTTATATTTGAAAAACTGTCTGCTTTTGAATAGGGAAGAATGAAATCATATGAGAAATCAATATCATTCTGCAATATTGAATCGTGTAACAATAGCTTTTTCGTTGATTTAAGTTTCTTTCCTATTTGTAGAATATGGTTCTTCATTTTTCAAAATTCTTTATTCCATCGAGGTAATCGTCTATGCACTTCATAAAATCGCTGCATTATGGTTGCTTCAACAAAAGCCGGGATGTCCATGTTTTTAGAATTAAACGTGTCATACCAATAAACATCCAATGCCTCAATTTTTTCATCAATTAGTTTTTGTTTCCATGATTTTTTTCTCGGTATTTTCCCAAATTGATGACCATTTACAATTCTGTCATAAAGTCCACCATTCCGATGTTTTATTTTTTCATTGTTCTGAATTTTACCTGATGAACCTATATAAACCAATTCTATTCTTCCATTCTTTAACTCATACACGATATAAACTCCGCTTTTATTTTTCGGGGCATTACATACATTTTCAAGTTCTTCTTTTTCAGTAAAAAAGAAATGATTATTGTTTTGGTATTTTGTTAATTCGTCAAACATATTTTAATCTTTTATGGTCGTCTTTTCAGCATGAAGCCTAACGTGTGCGGGTATGGAACGTGCCGCAATTTTCCACCTAAATTTTCTATAAAGTTACATCTTTTATTTTACTATTCACTTTCTTGATAACCGTGATTTGCGGCATGGACTATACCCTGCTGTTGGCATTTCGTTTTTTATACCAAAAAAAGTATCGGTTCTTGTGGGTGCGTTTTATTTCTGTCTGGGTCAACCATACACATATTAAAAGTATAGCCAATATTTTTCTCCACAACTTCTTTTATACACTCTTTTCTATCTTCAAAATCTTGTTTAGTTGGTGACATTAGCACATTCTGTAAATGTGTTTTGTCATTATTTTGTAGGTTCACAAATTTATCTTCATTTTCATTTATATGGTGTAATATTCCTGAAGGTAAAAACTCATAAAAATAAATCCATTTCATTGAAACTTTTATTTCAAAATCTGTATTATACTTATATCCAGATTTTTGTTTAAGTTCATATAAAACGTTTTTATCAGACAGTTCAAATTCCGAATAATCCGTATATATGCTTTTGTCTTTTATTTCTCTTAATTGTAATATTATTAACCTAAATACATTTTGTTGAAAAGAAATTCGTTCATCTCCTTTTAAAATGACATAATCATCTGGATTTATAGCCATTAGATTTTGTTGAGGGCTTTTGTGAGTTGCAGTAATAATCATCTGTCCTAAATAGCCAACTCCGATAATATATGGTATATTTTTTATAGGGATTCCTAATTCTTTAGGCTCTATTAATTCAATTCCAATTTGCATGGCTCTTTTAATTGCTGGTTTCGTATAACCTTGATTTGAAAATACAATAACTTTATTCGCTCTGATTTCTCCAGATAAATATTTCCCAACTAAGCCATCAATTATTTCACTTCCTACTGGTTTAGTCCAATTCTTTGCTTCACCGCATATTAATATATCAGAAATGCCGAGCTTACCTTTAATTTTAGTGTCAATCTGTCTTTGATTCTCACTTTCTTCACCAATGTCTTTAATATCGTGTTCTACTGTGAAATTTTCGGGTAAATCTTGTTTACTAAATTCACAAAGAAGTAGTTCAAATTCTTTTGGTGTTAAATTCATATTTGGGACTGTGTTTTAAAATGAATGCCAACGGGCACGGCTATGCTGCGTGGCGCATTTTATTGTTTAATTTTTCTATTTACCAATATGCTTAACCAAAGCTTAATCACCTTATTTACAATTATTTGCGGCATGCAGTATAGCCGATGTTAGGCTTTGTTATTCTTCTAATATTCTTAACAAGTCATCATTAAGATAATATACTTCTCCTCCTATTTTTTTAGGTCTCAATATTCTATTTTCGACTAACTCATTCATATATTTTGTTAATGTTGTTCTTGATGTTTTTTTAACTATTTTACCTATAACCTTCGGTTTTATATATGGTTGGCTAAAAATAGCTTCATTTATCTCTTTATTATACCATTTTATTTTGTTTTTTGCATAGTTTAAAGTGCTTTCCATTTGGCTAAGAATTTCATTTATTTTCTCATTTGTTATAAGTGATGTTTTTTCAACAGCATCTAACATAAATAAAATCCACGCTTCCCAAGAATTTCTTTGAGTAACCGCACTTAACTTATAGTAATAATCCTCTTTATTTAAAATAATATATTTTGATATGTATAAAATTGGTTGTGATAATAGTTCTTTACTTACAAGGTATAATAAATTCAGTATTCTTCCTGTTCTACCGTTTCCATCTTGAAAAGGGTGTATTGCTTCAAACTGATAATGAGCTATACTCATCTTTAATAATGGGTCAATAGGATATTTTATATCATCATTTAAAAATTCTATAAGATTATTCATTAATGTTTCAATAATTTGCTCATTTCTTGGTGGTGTATAAACAATTTCTCCCGGTCTTAATTCACTTTGTCCTCGTTTTATAACAATATTAGCTTGTGGTGGACGATATCCGGAATTTGTTTCTTTTATTTGATTGAATATTTGAATTATTAACTTCTTATTTATCTGTGAATTATCTTGTAGATTTTGATATCCTGCCCATAATGCTTCTCTATATTTTAAAACTTCTTTTGTAGCAGGATTAATATTTACATCCTTTTTTGTATCGGATATTGCTTTGTATAATTCATCTTCTGTTGTAAATATATTTTCAATTTCTGTTGATGTTTTTGCTTCTTGTAATGATAATGTATTTACTAACATCAAAGGGTTAGGCAAACGATTTAAATTTCCATTTATAGTTGCTAATGCCCTTGAAGCTGTAACTAATTTCTTTAAGATATTTAAATTATTATTAACATCTATTTTGGGTGGTAATAAAGGCAAATCATTGTAAGGTTTCTTTCTATCAAACATAATTTAATTTCCAATTTTTATTCGT
>JAADFW010000165.1 GCA_013152655.1 Chlorobiota bacterium | reverse complement strand
CTGACGTGGAACAGTTGTTCAGCGGGTCAATCTTCTCCAGCGACCATCCGCCTTCTTCTTTTTGCGGGTCGGCATACCACGTATCGGAATAAAAAACATTACTAATTATGTTTCCCGAATTATTTTTTAAAATAATATTTTTTCCTGCATTAGTTAAATCTGAAGTGCTTAATATTCCGGAAGTTAATCCATAAATCTCAAAATTAGAAACCGAAGAAGAAGGACAAACAATCAGGAAACTATCAGCTGGTAAAGTATCAATAGCAAATGTATGTTGTTTTTCACCAATAGTAATAGTCCAGTCTTCAAGATAAACAGGATAATTGGTTGTATTATACAATTCAACAAAATCATATTCGGGTAAATAAACAACCGGTGACGGGTCGGCCATAATTTCATTAATTACCACATCGCCAAAAACAGGTGGAATAATATATTTAAAACTTTGCATTTCATTCAGCATTAGTAAATTAGCTGTATCTTTCACGTTATTTATAATTAAAGTATAATTGTCAGTAACCAATTCAGAAATGGAAAGTGTAACTTTGTTTTTGTTTATCATGTCAAAAGTGGCTGAATTCACTACTATTGAAGAAGTGTTTTGAGGAATTATACTGTAATTAGCTTTATTTTCGGCGTAAGTTTGTTCCAGAATTTCTGAGAATATTACATCCAATGTTACCGAATCAATAACATTAATTTTACTGATAACAGGAGGTGTGTCTTTTTCATAAATTTGAATATCATCGCACCAAATCTGTCCGGCTCTTGTAGAAGAGTAATTAAAAAGTAATCCGTAATAATTAGAAGATATAGAATTGGTATCACTTGCTGTTCCAACAGTTGCCAAATTATTAAATGCATTGTTTAAAGCATATTTTAGTGTCCATAAACCATTGGCTGTCCTATTAACTTCAATTGAAACGGTATCATTTGCATTCCAATTCAAATTGCTGGTAATTAACGAAGTATAACTTCCTCCCGGATTTATTTTCCAAAGTTTTAAGAAATCATCAGAACCTGAAAGGTTAACGCCAATGGCATACGCATTAATACTGTCGCCTGAAAAATTGGCTGAATCAGACATCAGATAAAAACCAAAATAATTGGTACTTGTAGGATCCCAATTTCCGTTTTTTATAACCATTTGCCAGGTAACCGTTCCCGAATTAAAACTTACATTGTTTAACGAATGACTGATATAACTTTGCCCGGAAACACTACTAAGATTGTGCTTTAAAGAATAACTTCCATTTATAGGATTAGTTGTACCGGCAACCCAATCAGTAGTATCATTCCAACCAACTAAATTTCCGGTTTCAAAATTTTCATCGTAAAACGGAAGAATAGCTTGAATAGTATCGGTAATTATATTAGTAAAGTCTGCTGAAGAAGCTTCAATTTGAAATTCAACAGCAGTAGTAAATTGCAAGTCTGTCCAGTTGACATTTCCGTTTAAAAATGTTCCGGTTAAATCCGAACCTGAGGATAAAGTTCCAATCCCGCTATATTTTGACAAGGTAAGATTTCCGTTATAGTCTGAATCGGTATTGTCGTTTTCATCTGTCGGGGTAAATGAAAGTGCAAAATCAGAGTAGATATTCACTTTTTCCGGTTGAGTTTCAATTTTGAATTTTGTAGCATTGACCTCAATACTTATTTTATTGGAAAGAACAGGTGAACTGAAAACGGATGAAAATCCAGAACCGGCTGAATACGATTCCAAACCATGATTTACAGAGTCAATTTTAAATTGCAAAACAGAATTGTCAATTAAATTATTACTTTTCAAATAAATAAGTAATGCAACTTCAGAACTATTACTATCATTAATTTGAAGCACTCCTTCGTTTAAAGAAATTGAAATTTCTTCATCTGTTATTACTGTTGTATTTATTGGCACATTGGTACCATTGTTTAATAAAACTCCGGCAATGGTATTGCCCCAACTTGCTTCGTTTGCCGGATGTGCATTTTTTATTACAATATTTGACATACTTGTTGCTAATAAATCACCCGAACCGCTGTCTGTGATTTTAAACTTAAATACAGGAAAAGCACTGTCAATTACAGTGGTTAAAGAGCTAATGGTTCCGTCAGGAATTTGAACGGTAGGATTTTCAATTATTGAATTTGTATCGCTAACAGAAGTAATTATTTGCGTAGTATCAGGAATGTACCCTGGTGCTTGTGCAACAATTTTAAAAGTGCTTAAAGTATCGTATTGTAAATCATTCCACGAAATAGTTCCGTTAACCATATTTTGCGACAAACCGGTAGCGGAGGAAATTGAGCCGGTTCCATTATTAACAGATAAGGCAACTAATGTGTTTTCGTCTGTGTCTTCATTCTGGTTTTCATCAATTGAAGAAACCGTAATTGCAAAATTCTGGTTTATATTAACAGTATCAGGCTCATTTGAAAAAAGTAGTTCTGTTCCTGAAACGTCTGTTGTAAAAATATTTGAAACAACATCAGAAGTAAAATTGCTTAAAATTTCACTTCCTTTATCATCAGCCTGCCAGTTGTGATTGTCCGCATCAATAAAAAACATTAATTTTTTTCCATCTTCTATTCCTGAAGTATTTAGATAAACAGAAAATGTAATTTCTTTTGAATTTCCATCATTTATAGTTAATTCATCAGGAGAAAGATAAACAGTTATTTTTTCAGTACTAATAATTACTGAATCGGTTAATAAATCAGAAGTTCCATCGTTTAAGGCAATTCCACCCAATTGGCTGGCCCAATTTGCTTCGTTTGCCGGATGAGAATTAAATATGCTTATGGTGTTTATAAAAGTAGGTAGCCCGTCACCGGCTCCCGAATCAGTAATTTTAAATTTTAAAACTGAAACAGCTTCATTTTTTGTATCAGAAAGAGACGAAATAGTTCCTCCGGTAATTTGTGCAGTTGGTAATTGTATATCAGTATCAAAATCTTTGTTAATAATAAATAGATTATCAAAATAAAGCAATCGTGTATCGGAAGCATTGGCAATATTAGTTGAAATTCCAAACCACTGACTGGTTTGGAATGTATTATCGGTAACTGATATACCACGTTGAGTAGTTGCAGTTGATTCAAAAACGGAATCTATATAAACACTCCATAAACCTGTTATATCACGGGTTATTTTAATGCTATATCCGGCAGGTGAGTTTGTGTTATCAACAACACTAGGAAAATCAGTATCTAAAACAACCTCTTCTGTTGTGCCGGTTTGTTTATATAAGATAAACTGATCGCTACTGTCTCCATCATACCGCAAATAATAACCATTAAAATTAAGCGATGCACCATCTTTTAATTTCGTAGTTGTGCTGTCGTCAGAAATTAAAATTATAAAATAATCATTTTTATTTGAAATACTCCAACCACTACCGTCTGCTACCGAAAACTTCCATTCTCCATAAGCTAAGTTGCTGGGAGTTGTTAAAACTACATCGTTTTGCGTACTCTTTGAACGAAGTACATGGTTGTCGTTTAAAGCTGTTACATCAATACTTCCATTTCCGGTTGTTGGAGGATTAACAACCTCAAAACCTGAAATATTCCCATACCACGTTGGATTAGAATTGAATTCATCATCATCAAAATCGTCCTGAATTTGCGAAAAACCATACAATGAGGAAATTAACAGGCTTACAAGTATGCATATTTTAATTTTCATATTGCAAATGTGATAAAAAATTTAAACAGAAAGATACAAAATCTTTATCTTTACAAGTCAAGCAAAACAATTGGAATAAGTTTTAAGTATTAATTTTATTATTAAAAAATATGAATGTAGCTATTATTGGTGTAACGGGTTTGGTTGGACAAATGTTCTTAAAAATTTTAGAAGAAAGAAATTTTCCGATAGAAAATTTAATTCCGGTTGCTTCTGAACAATCAGTCAATAAGATTATAAAATTCAAAAATAAAGATTATACAATTGTAAATATAAAAAAAGCCATCGATTTGAAACCAGGCCTCGCACTTTTTTCGGCAGGCAGTGAAATTTCTTTGAAATGGGCTCCTCAATTTGAAAAAGCAGGATGCAGGGTTATTGACAATTCTTCGGCATGGCGCATGGACCCCAGGAAAAAACTTATTGTACCCGAAATAAACGCTAAAACTTTGACCAGTGAAGATTATATTATTGCTAACCCTAATTGTTCCACCATTCAAATGTTGGTTCCTTTGTGGCCTTTACATTTAAAATATAAAATAAAGCGTATAGTCGTTTCTACATACCAATCGGTTACCGGAACCGGGAAAGAGGCGATAAATCAGATGGAAAACGAACGAACCGGAAATGTAGGAAAAATGGTTTATCCGCATTTAATTGACCGTAATTGCCTGCCACATTGTGATGTATTTACTAAAAACGGGTACACTAAAGAAGAGATGAAACTAATGAACGAAACACAAAAAATATTTAATGACACTAATGTAATGGTAACGGCTACTGCTGTCAGAGTTCCTGTAAGCGGCGGACACTCTGAAGCTGTAAATATTGAGTTTGAAAAAGATTTTAAACTTCAGGAAATAAGGGATATTTTAAAAATTGCACCGGGAGTTATTATAAAAGATGACCCGGAAAACAATGTTTATCCTATGCCTCTATATGAAAATGGGAAAGATGAAGTTTTTGTTGGTAGAATTAGGCGAGATTTTTCACAACCTAATTGTTTAAATTTGTGGATTGTAGCTGATAATTTAAGAAAAGGAGCAGCCACCAATGCTGTTCAGATTGCAGAATATCTTACAAAAGAAAAATATTTATAACAAAATTTTTTTTTGTTTTTTCAAAAGAAACAAATAATTTACTGATAAATATTCAACAAGTTTTGTATAATGAAAAATCACCAAACAAAAGATATAATCTTCTGTTTAAACTATTTAGGGTAATAAGAATTTACATGTAACTTCAAATAAATTTCATCCATTAACAGATAATAAACACAATAAAATAGATAGAACGCCAAAATAATACTATATTTGCATTTTTAAATAATAATTAATAATAATGAAAAAAGGAACAGTAAAATTTTTTAATGAACTAAAAGGATTTGGATTCATTAGTGAAGAAGACTCAAAAGAAGAATATTTTGTACACGTTTCCGGATTAATTGATGAAATCCATGAAAATGATGTAGTAGAATTTGAGTTAAAAGAAGGTAAAAAAGGATTAAACGCAGTAAATGTAAAAGTAATTTAATATTTATTCTTTAACTTTTTTAAGAAATTGAAAAGCCTGATAGTAATATCAGGCTTTTTTTTTATAATGGATAGAAAATGTATGCATTTTTCGGATTAATTTATTTTTTTAAATATTTCTAAAAATTCACTTAATATCATAGCTGTAGCTCCCCAAATTTTTTCATTTTTAACAGCATAATACGGAGCTGAAATGTTCCTGCCATTTATATTTATTATCATTGTTTTGAGATTATCAGGATTTAAAAAATCGTTTATCTCTGTTTCAATTAAATATTTTACTTCAAACGAATCAATCTTGAAAACAGGCTTTTCTTTTGCAATACCAATAACAGGATAAACTATCATTTGACTTACCGGAATTTTTAATTGTGATAATACTCCAATAATAGTAACACTTTCAGGATTTATTCCAATTTCTTCATGAGCTTCTCTTAAAGCAGTATGAATTAAATTTTTATCTTTTTTCTCGAATTTACCACCCGGAAAGCTTACCTGTCCGGAATGATGCCCGTTATATTCAGGACGCTTTATTAAACAAACATAAAGCTTGTTTTCTTTATAATAAAGCAATATTAGTACCCCGCTTTTTTTTAGCTTATTTGTTTTTACCTCATTGTGTAAGCGAATATCCCGTAATTCCGGAGCCATTTTGTATTGTGCTTCACTTCCCGGAAGTTTATTCTGTAGTTGCTTTCTTAATTCCTGAATTATTGATTTTTTGTTCAAAATAAATCTTAATAATTTGTTTTTTTAGTAGTTTAAATATTTGTTGAAAGACTACTTTCTTACTTTTCTAATAAAATCTTCTACTTCGGGTACACCGCCCTGATAGACTAAATAACCATTATAAGGTTCCCGTTTTGTAATCTCGTCGTTTATTGGTGTAAGCATTATTTTTTTTACTTCTTCAGGGTCGTTTGTTTGTCCAAGTGCCCAACCAAGTTTTATAAACGCTACTTCAGGCAACATATTTCCTGCCGGGATAATTCCTTTAGCCATCATGTCGCGGCCGGTGTCGTAAACAAACATATGTACATAGCCCCAGATAGTTTGCAGTGTCATATACATATGCACCCCTTTGGCATGTGCTCGTTCAATAGCCGGATAAAGTTCTTTGTTTACATGGCCCAGTCCGGTTCCAACAATTACAATTCCTTTGTAACCTTGGTCAACTAAAGCATCCAACACATCAGGCTTCATGGCCGGATAGTAATACATCATGGTTACTTTATCAGAGAAATAAGGAAATATTTTTACATTTCTATCATTTCTACGGTGTTTATAATTATTGTGAATTAGGGTTATTTCTTTCCGGTTAATCATAGCCAAAGGTGTGTCGCCAATTGTACGAAAAGTTGAACGATAAGAAGAGTGCATTTTTCTAACTCTTGTTCCTTTGTGTAATAAGCCATAATCATCGGAAGTTGGGCCAAACATACATACCATAACTTCCGCAATATCTGATTGTCCTGCAGCTTTCATTGCATGCATTAAATTTAAAGCAGCATCGGAACTTGGCCGGTCGGATGAACGCTGAGAACCAACCAGAACAATTGGAACAGGTGAATTTTGTACCATAAATGTTAAGGCTGCCCCGGTATGATGAAGTGTGTCGGTACCATGGCCAATAACAATACCGTCTATTCCGTTTTCAATTTCTTTTCCAATGGCAATTGCCAGTTTTTTATATTGTTCAGGGCCCATATTTTCGCTAAAAACAGCAAAAACTTTCTCAGTAGTCAAATTGCAAATATCAGCTAATTCAGGAACAGCACCATACAACTCACCTGGCGAAAATGCAGGTATAACAGCACCTGTTCTGTAGTCAAGCCTTGATGCAATAGTTCCGCCGGTACCAAATAATTTCACATTTGGTAAACCTTTGGTTGTAGGAAATTCTTTTTCAGGAATTTTGTAGTTTGCTTTTTTATAACCGGTTTCCTTCATTTCGGTTACGGTTTTTATATCAATACCTACATTGTATCCGGTTGCAATTTTCATGACAATATGCTGATCATCATCATTTTCGGCTCGTGGTAAAACAGTTCCTTTAAAAATTCCGCGTGTTGTTGTAATTGTCGCTTGTCCCCACACCCTAACGCTATATTTTTTTAGTATCTCAAGCGAAGCTCCTTTATATCCTTGAAAAAAATCTGCACTCATCGTTTTTATTCTTAAAATATTACAATTGGTTTTTTTTTGAAAAGTAAATTATTTCTCATTTAATGAAACAAGTTTGGAAAGCTCTGACAGATTAATATTTCCCAAAGCAGTTTTGCGTAATTCGCCCATTATCCAGTTTTTACCTGCAATATCATCATTACTAATTCTAATTTGTTTGTATTTTTTAACCAAAAAAGGTATTCTTGATAATATTTCTTTTTCAGGAATTCTTTTAAACTTAATAAGCGTTAAAACTGATTCAAACTCAAGTTTAGGATGTTCATATAAAACAGGGATCATACTTTTACTTAATTCAATATTCAGTTTATTTTCAATCAGGTATTTGAACATACCATAAATAATTTTATAGTTGAATTTTTCAGCCGGACTATAATGCCCTTCTACATATTTTAAAGTATGTCCAAAAAAAGTTCCGGTAAATAGTGGCGATAATTTTAATTCGTTACTAATTTTCTCAATAACTGGAAAAAGGTTTTTCTTAAAAATATATGTAAAAGTATCTTCAGGAACATTCCACTTTTTAAGTTGATGGTAATTCTCAATTACTTCAGCTGGCAAACCTTTGCTTAAGTCTTCAATTAATTTATCTTCAAGAGGAATAGGGGGGCTATCTGTATCAGGATACATACGATCAGCACCTGGTAATACTCTTTCAAAAATTGTTGTACCGTCAGAAAAAGATTTTCGTGTTTCTTTTGGAACTCCCTCAAAAGCCATTTTACATCTTTCTTCAATGGTTTCAAATGCTGTTGGCAAATCTTCTTTAGGGCCTAAAATAATTAGTTGTGCATCTTCATCTGAAGCATTCAGCAATTCTCTAATTCTGTTAAAATCATTTTTTGTAATGTGTTTTTCGAATTGTTCAGTATGTATCAGGTTTGGTTTTTCAATACATGCTATAACTTTTAACCGGTCTGATATTTCATCCACAAACATTTTGCCTGGCTGTGTAAAATGCGATAATATTCCTTTAAACCCGGGTAAATTTACAGCCATTAATTTTAATTTATTCTCTTTTGCATTTTTTACTAATCCATTAACTTTCTTAAAAAAATCATAATTTATATTTAATGAATTAATTTTCCAGCGTTTTATATCTTTTACATTAAGATTTAGTTGCTTTTTAATTGCCAACAATGCCCATTGCCTATAACATTCGTTATGGGTTAGTTCAGGTATCCATTTTGTGTGGGCAACTCCTTTAATTTCTACACGGGTTCCTCCTTTGCAGCTTACATTAACATCTTCACGTCCTGCACCTATACCGGTTCTGACTTTTCCTGTACTTCTATTTAAAAACCGGATGTAATTACATGCTTCCATAACTTCATCAGGAGTTTCTAATTCGGGATAAGTAACAGTTTCAATAAGTGGCATTCCTAACCTATCGGTTTTAAAGATACGAGTATGTTGAATATCGGTAATTTCGCGGCATGAATCTTCTTCAATGCTAAGTTGGATAAGGCGCACTTTTTTGTTTTTAAGCGGTATTTCACCTTCCACTCCAATTATGGCTGTTCGTTGAAAACCGGTTGGAATACTACCGTCTAAATATTGCTTTCGTGTTATGTGTACTTCGCCAACAATGTTTAATTTTGATAGCAATGAAATTTCTATAGCAATATTTAGTGCTTCATTATTTATGGGAAATGGAGGCGTATCATCCACTTCGTATGTACAGGCACTAATATTTTTTATTCTGTATCTGATCTCTTTTTTTGTTTTGAATTCCATTAAAGCAGTTCCGTCGTATTCGCCTAACTCGCTAAGTGTTGGCCTCATATGCCTAATTAATTCGGCATTATAATCATCACTTGCCTGATAAATACCTGCCGGGCAATGACAAAAAAGCTTTTCTTTTGTAAGCAGTTGTTGATGAACCTCCAGTCCTGACTTAAACTCTAATTTTTTATAATCATTTAATGTTGCATTTTTCCTGTCGGTATAACCAACTAACTGCATTGTTTTAAGGTAATTTTTTTTAGGATTTATATTTTTATAGACAGCCATTATTTTAATATGTTTTTAAATTTGAAAACATTTTAGTGTGCAATTTAGTTTTCATTTAGGAAAGAACAAATAAAGCTGACATAATATAAAACACAAAATTATTTTACAAAGCCTGAGTTTGATATAAGGATTAACTTACATAAAAGCCAAATCTTATTTTGAGGTACAGGATAAATATTAAACAGTTTTTAAGAAAAGTAACCCTTTTCACTCTTTCATATCCTAACTATTCATATAACATGCTGAAAATCAGTAAATGCAAAAAATATATTATTTATTATTCAGAAATATTGATTTGGTGTGATTTGCTAAAGAATAAAAATAATTATACATTGTATTGATTTTAAACAATATAAATAATTTTTTACAATAGAATTATGTATGAAATTCATTTGTAAATAAGATTATGTAAGTATATTTGCATCATTATTTGTTATTAACTTTTGTAATAATCTGTTAGGGAAGATTAGTCTGTAAAATGATTTTTTTAAAAAGAAATACACCTCGTTGGATTATATTTACAATAGATGTTGGAATATGCTTTGTGTCTATTTCATTAGCTTACCTGTTACGTTTTAACTTTAGAATTCCTTATAACGTCTATTCATCGTTGGTTTTTGTTATCCCTTTTGTATTATTCGTTAGAGCATTAAGCTTTATTATAAGCCGAACATATGCCGGAATTGTTAGATATACCGGGACAAAAGATGCGGAAAGAATTTTTATTGTTGTATTATCAGGTACTGCATTTTTTATTGTTGCAGATTTTATTAATTACTTTTTTATTGGTGAAACTTTTATTATTCCTCATTCTATTATAGTAATTGATTTTTTAGCAACTGTATTTGCTATGACTGCTATGCGCTTATTAGTAAAAACGTTATTCCTGGAATTTAATAACCCTAAACTAAGAAAAACCAATATAATTATTTATGGAACTGACCAGTTTGGAATTACTACAAAACGAACTTTAGATCAGGATATGTTTACCAATTATAATGTAGTAGCATTTATTGAAGATACCAATCAGAAAGCACACAAAAAGTTAGAAGGTGTTACAATTTATGATACTAAAGAGTTGGAACGAATTTTAAAAAAACATAAAATAGAACATTTAATTATATCTAAAGATGCAGTTAGTTCAAGTACTAAAAATGAATTAATTGAAATTTGTTTAGATTATGATGTACAGGTATTAACAGTTCCTCCAATTAAAGAATGGATTAATGGTGAATTAAGTTTTAATCAAATAAAGCAAGTTAAGATTGAAGAATTGCTTGAAAGAGATCCTATTGTTTTAGATAAAAATAAAATTAGACAAGACGTTTTAAACCAGGTTGTTTTAGTTACCGGTGCAGCCGGTTCAATTGGCAGTGAAATTGTAAAGCAACTAAAGCGGTTTAATCCAAAGAAAATTATTTTATTTGACCAGGCTGAATCGCCACTTTATGACATTGAACTTGATTTGCAGGAGGGGCATAATTTTACAAATTTTGAAGTAGTTATTGGCGACGTTACTAATGAAGAAAGAGTGAATAATGTGTTTGAAACTTATCAACCTAGTTTGGTTTACCATGCAGCAGCTTATAAGCATGTTCCTATGATGGAGAATAATCCTACAGAAGCAATTCGTGCAAATGTGTTGGGAACTAAATTAATGGCTGATCTTTCTACAAAACATATGGTTAAGAAATTTGTAATGGTTTCAACTGATAAAGCGGTAAATCCTACAAACATAATGGGTGCTTCAAAAAGATTAGCTGAAATTTATATTCAGTCGCTTAATAGAATTTCTAAAACTAATTTTATTACAACAAGGTTTGGTAATGTTTTGGGCTCTAACGGTTCTGTTATCCCTCGTTTCAAAAAGCAAATTGAAAATGGCGGGCCTGTTACTGTTACTCATCCTGAAGTAACAAGGTATTTTATGACAATTCCTGAAGCATGTCAATTAGTTCTTGAAGCTTGTGCTATGGGAAAAGGGGGAGAAATATTTATTTTTGACATGGGAAATTCCGTTAAAATTGTTGATTTAGCTAAAAAAATGATTCGCCTTTCCGGTTTAACACTTGGTAAAGATATTCAATTGAATTTTACAGGTTTACGGCCTGGCGAAAAGCTTTATGAAGAGCTGTTAAACGATAAAGAGAATACACTTCCAACGCATCATTCACAAATAATGATTGCTCGTATTTATGAATATGACTATAGTTATGTAACTAATAATATCGACCGTTTGATACAACTCATAAATATTCAGGATAATTTCCAATTGGTAAAACTGATGAAAGAAATAGTTCCTGAGTTTAAAAGTAAGAACTCAATTTACGAGCAGTTAGATTTAATGTAGCGAAATTAACCCTATTTAGAATTTATACTTAGAAATCCGTTCGGTAATTCACAATAAATTACTTTTTCTTTATGGCTTATTTCTTTTATAAACTCATTCCTGTTAGGGATAAGTATTTCTTTTCCGGAATAAATTACTGAGATTAACGGATTTGCAGGAATATTAATCAACTCTTTAACGGGGCCTAAAACACCACAATAAATATCTGAAACTAAATATCCAATTAGATTTAAATCTGTATTGGGTTTATCTGAATTTCTGGTAGTACTGATAATGTCTGAGTTTAAAATATATATGTTACAGCCTATATATTTGCGAGCGCTGGCTTCAGTTTTTATATCGTCAAAAGAAATAAGAAAATTTGTTTCAGTTTGTTGCCGAATGTTGTCAATAAAAAAAGGAATCAATCTATTATTGATTTCAATAAAGACTGATTCCAATTTTTTGTATTCGTTTAATTGAAGGTTTGTTTTTAAAAGAATTTCTCCACTTGTACCATGAGTTTTGCTAATAATACCAAAATAGATACAAGCTTTTTTATCCATTAAAACAGAAAGTACATTTTTAAATTACTGTTCTTTGTCTTCAACTTTTTTTTCTGAAGCAGCAGTAGCTTGCTCAGGAGTTTTTTCTTCAGGAGTTGCCTCTTTAACAGGGGTTGCTTCAGCTTGTGCCGTTTCTTCTACTTTAGTTTCTTCGGTTTTAGCTTCTTCTTCAACAGCTTCTTCTGCTTTAGCTTCTTCTGCATTTTTTTCTGCAATTTTTTGTGCTTTAGCTTCTTTAATTTTAGTTTCTGCTTCAAGCCGCTTTTTAACTCCGTCTTGTTTTGCTTTAGCTAATTTTTCATTTTTAGCTTCAATTTTACTTTCCTTTTCTTTTAACCAGGTTTCAAATCTTTCTTCAGCAACAGCTTCGTCAAAAGCTCCTTTTTGAACCCCTTTTAATAAATGATGTTTGTACATAACACCTTTGTAAGAAAGTATTGCCCTACAAGTATCTGTAGGCTGAGCACCTTTTTGGAGCCACGTTAATGCCTTATTAAATTCCAGGTCAATTGTAGCAGGGTTAGTGTTTGGATTGTACGAGCCAATTCTCTCAATAAACCTGCCATCCCGTGGCGTCCTGCTATCTGTTACTACAATGTAGTAGAAAGGATTTCTTTTTCTTCCTTGTCTAGATAATCTAATTTTTACTGGCATATAAAATATAATTTTTAAAATTGAGGTGCAAAGATAGTATAAAAGTTGAAAATGAAAAAGTTAGTATGTGAAAAAGTGAAAAGCTAAATGGTAATTCTAATTCATAATATAATTTGGTATAAAAGTAAAATTTGTATGAATAACAGGTAACGCAATATTATTTATTATTCTTAAAGAAAGGCCTTTTATTAAAAGTACTTTAATCAGAATTTAATAAAGTAAACCAAAAAGTAGAGCCTTTTTGATATTCACTTTCTGCATTAATTTTACCTCCATGAGCTTCAACGGCAAACTTACAGAAGAATAAACCCAAACCGGTTGAAACAATAGTACCTTCTTTTTGGGAATTAATCTGGCCATATTTTTTAAACAACTTACTCATATTTTCTTTCTTAATTCCATAACCGTTGTCAGAAATAGAGATTTTAATGAATGAATTAATTTTGGCCGCTTTTATTATAATTTTACCATTTATTTGTGTGAATTTTAATGCATTTGTTAAAATATTAACAAAAATTCGCTCAACAATATATGGGTCTGCTTTAACTTTTATTTTTTTCGGAATTTCGTTTATAAAATTAATTTTCTTTTGCTCTATTAACAAAGATAATTGTTCATAAACCTTATCTGTAATTTCGTGTAAGATTACACTTTGTATATCTAATTTAATTCCTTTTTCTTCATATTTTCGTACTGCTAATATATTGTTCACCAGATTTAATGTTTGATAGCCTGAGAATTTAATAACCCTAAGAGCTTTTGTAGTATCTGAAAAGTTAGCATAATTAATAATTATACCAAGCGGGTTTTTTAAATCGTGTACAATCATATTAGTCATTTCATTTTTAAACTTATCCAGCTCAACAAGCTCATTATTAGCTTTCTTCAATTCAATAGATTGCTTCTCAATTTTATTGTTTTTATTAACTAACTCTTTATTAAGAATTTTTAATTTAGAATGAGTAAAATATAGAATTACTAAAAAAATGATTAACATAATAATTCCTATGGCAAGTAACACATTCATTATGTGCACATATTTAAGTTTTGTTTTTTCCTGGCCTATTAATATTTTTTGATTTTTAATTTCTTGCAATTTCTGGTTTATATTATACTTTGTATTCAACTCAGTAATTTTATTATCTCGTTCTTTATTAAGAATTAACAATCTTTCACCATCTGAAATAGCTTTATAATTATATGCTTCTTTATAATTCTTTATGCCTAAATATGATTGTGCTAAAATACTGGACGAAGTAACCTTATAGGCCAGGGTATTTGTTTTATTTGCCATTTCATGTGCTTTTAACCCATATATTATGGCTTCATTATACTGTTTGTTTTTTAAATAGGCATTTGAAATGTTTATTAAAGTATTGTTAATTAGGTCATTGTCGCCTAATTGTTTGCTTATTCGTAATGCTAAGCTTAAATAATGTAATGCACTGTCAATTATGTTTTTGTTCGTGTAAATAGCACCAAGTATTTCATAATTATTTGCTAAAAGATTTTCATCTTTTCCTTTACAAATATTAATTGAATAATTAGCTTGTTCAATAGCTTTTTTTAAGTTTGAAAGCTCAAAATTTATAGCAGCCAACCTGTTATAACAATTGGCTATTTTTAACGAATCATTTAATTTAATATACAATTGAAGAGCCATTTTGCTATACTTTATAGCATTTTCAAGTTGAT
This sequence comes from Chlorobiota bacterium, assembly GCA_013152655.1. Classification (GTDB taxonomy): domain Bacteria; phylum Bacteroidota; class Bacteroidia; order Bacteroidales; family B39-G9; genus JAADFW01. The sequence goes on along the minus strand of JAADFW010000165.1, from coordinate 39,577 downwards.
TAGATGCTCTGTTAAGTTCTCCAAGGGAACAATAGCTATCTGCTATTAGAATCGGGTGTTTTCGGGTATCAATATTTTTTAAATTATTGATAACAATCTGTATGGCAGTGTCATATAAACCAAGGTATTTATTAACATTGGCTATCTTAATAGTAGCTTTTGTTATATTTTCTATATTATTTGTACTCAAGGCAATTTGTAAAGATTTATTGGCATAATATAAGGCAGAATCATTTTTTACAGTAATATAATGCGAGTAAAGTTGATTATAATGTTCAATTTTTGCCGAATCTGTTTTACTTTTTTTAATAGAGCTATTTGTTGTGTCAATCTTAATTTCAGCACTTAAAATAACTGAAGCAAAAAATAACAGGAAAAAAACAAAAGTCTGTTTAAAGTAGTCCATTTAGAATTACAAAATTATATATCTAAATTACAAACATAAGGATAATAATTATGCTTATGTTTTGTTTGAGGAAAGACTTTGATATGATAATTATAAATAAATATAAAAATAAAGCATTTATTGTCGGTGAAAAGGAGAGATTATTAAAACTGCTTTGTGCTTATTTATAGGATAAAAATACGATCAAGAACCGGGCTAATAAATGCTTTATTTTGCTTTAACAACTATTTATTATGTTTATTTTTCATCATTCATTTCAATTTCTACTTTAATGGTTTTGTCTTTTCTTTTTTTATGCTTTTTTTTCAATGTATCCTTTTTGGTTGTTTCTTCTTTATGAATTATTTTTTGTTTTGATTTCCCGTCTTTATCGGTAATAATAATTACTTGTTCTATGTCATCATTATCACCGGCAGTAATTGTTTTAACAATTACTTTGCCATTCTTATTCTCTCTGGCATTTTTCAGCTCCATAATAATTTCATCAATATCTTCACTATCGCCTATAGTTTTAACAATAACTTTCTTATTACTACTATGTCTTTTAATTAACGAATCAATATCCATAATGCATGTATCATCCTTGAATACAAACATATGTTTGCCATTTATTGAATCATCTGTCCATGAAAAATCAAAGTCATCATTTATGTTTAATACAAAATTATTTAAACTATCTATTTTAATATTTAAGCTTTTGAAAATTGAATCATCAACGTCTTCGCCATTAAATTCATACATTTTCATTTTATTATGAATTTCTTTCATTAATGAATCGGTGTTAAAATCAAAATCCATGTCAATATCATCATCTGAAATCAAAATCATTTTATGGTTTCCTTTTTTATGCATCTTTACATTCATATCTTCGCCGGTTACTGCTGATATAATTGATTGGAGTTCTTCCTCAGCAATGTTTCCGTTAAAATTAATAACAGTATCAATCTTTTCTTTATCACCTTCAATCTGAATATGAATTTTACCTTTTTTTTGCCCGTATATACTACCGTTGGCCAGTAATATAAGTGCAAGACTTAAAATTTGTGAGTAGTGTACAATTTTTTTCATAGTTGGTTTTTTGTTTATAATATCAATGCAAATCTAAGGTAAGTTAGTGTTAAGAGGTTACAACTAATGTTAAAGAACGTTAAACATATTACATTAAGTCGTTGGTTGTTTTTATCTTTGTACCACTATGAATAAGAGAATAATATGGATGGTTATCGGAGTTATGTCAGTTGCACTTACTGCTTTAATTATAATTCAATGGTTTTGGATAAGCAGAGCTGCTGATATTAAAGAGATACAATTTATTCAGTTGGTGAACAGATCATTATCACAGGTAATTCATAAAATTGAAACGTATGATGCTTTATCTCAGATAAATAACCAGTTTTTTTCGATTGAATGGAATGGCAATAGCAATAATAGCAATGTTATTCTTGATAGTGTTGAGATAAATGTAAACCATGTAAAGAAAAAATATTTAAAATCGTATAATAATCAATTTATTATTACACAAAATAATCAAAAAACAAAAATTGTTATCGTTACCAATGATGATACAATAATTCAATCAAGCAGCGATATAGATTACAATGAATTAAAAAAGTTTAAATCAAAGTTTAATCGTGAGATTTCAAACAGAGCTATTTTTGTTGATAGTATTTTGCAAAAAATGATGGTACAGCCTCAGCAAATTGAGCAGCGACTGAATAAAACCTTGCTTGACTCTCTTTTAAAATATGAATTTTTGAACCAGGGAATAGCAATGAATTATGAATATGCGGTATTTGATAATACAAAAGAATATAATTTTAAAACAAATGGCTTTAAGCCAGGTTCAGCCGGTTATATTTTTAAACGAAGACTTTTCCCTAACGACATCATAAGAACATCCAACTATTTACAATTGTATTTCCCAAATCAAAAACAATCTATTTTTCTATCGTTGGGTTTTATGAATTTTTCAACTCTTTTTTTAACATTAATATTAATTTTTGGTTTTAGTTTTACCATTTATACAATTTTTAAGCAAAAAAAATTGTCAGAAATGAAAACAGATTTCATTAATAATATGACACATGAATTAAAAACGCCAATATCTACTATTTCATTAGCTTCGCAAATGTTAAAAGATAACAGTATAACTAAAGATTTAAATAGTACAAATCATATTTCTCATATTATTGAAGACGAAACTAAAAGGTTAAGTTATCAGGTTGAAAAAGTTTTACATATGGCTGTTTTTGAAAAAGGACAAATAAAACTTAAATTAACAGAAATTGATTTGAATGAACTTGTTAACATTGTTACTTCTAATTTTGAATTACAGGTAAAAAACAGAAACGGGAAAATAATAACACGTTTAACCAAAGAGAATTCAATAGTTTTGGCCGACGAAGTACACATTTCAAATGTACTGTTTAATTTATTGGATAATGCTGTTAAATATTGCTATGACGACCCTGTTATTATTGTTGGCACTAAAAATATAGGCAAAGAGATTTTATTTTTTGTTGAAGACAACGGAATAGGAATAAGCAAAGATAATTTGAACAAAATATTTGATAAATTTTACAGGGTTCATACAGGTAATGTTCATAATGTTAAAGGTTTTGGACTGGGTTTAAGCTATGTTAAAAAAATTATTGACGAACATAATGGGAAATTAAAAATTGAAAGTGAATTAAAAAAAGGAAGTAAATTTGAAATTTATCTTCCTACGGTTAATCATTCTAATAATTTATAAAAATGGAAAATTCAAAAACAAAAATATTATTAGTTGAAGACGATGCTAACTTAGGTACACTTTTAAGTGAGTATTTAAAAGCAAAAAATTTTATTGCCGAATTATACACTGATGGGAAAAGAGGATATGAGGCATTTATGAAAAATGAATACGATATTTGTGTTTTGGATATAATGATGCCTATAAAAGATGGATTTACTTTGGCGCAAGAAATAAGATTAATTAACAGTGAAATACCCATAATTTTCCTTACTGCAAAAACCTTAAAAGAAGATATTTTAAAAGGCTTTGAAATTGGTGCTGACGATTATATTACCAAACCATTCAGTATGGAAGAACTTTTATATAGAATTGAAGCAATACTAAGAAGAGCCAATAAAGGCGAAGGAGGTATTATTCCTGATAAAATTGAACTTGGAAAATATGTTTTTGAACCCAATAAGCAATTGTTAAAACTAAATGAGCAGGAAATTAAATTAACTACTAAAGAATCGGAGTTGTTGCGGTTGCTTTGTAAAAATAAAAATCAGGTTTTAGAACGTAATTTTGCACTTAAAACAATTTGGGATGACGATACTTACTTTAATGCCCGAAGTATGGATGTTTATATTACTAAATTGCGCAAACATCTGAAAGAAGACACTTCAATTGAAATTATAAATGTTCACGGAAAAGGGTTTAAACTAATTGTATAAATTGCATTTAGTGAGCAGAAAGAAGCGATTTATGAAAGTACCGCATAAAACAAATTTTATTATTAACCATAAATCTTAGAATATTACTGTTTATGCAAAAAAAAATAATTGTCCTCGGTGCCGGTTTAGTAGGCAATGTAATGGCTATTGACTTAAGTAAAAAATATGATGTTACTTCAGCTGATATTTCTGCTGAGGCTTTAAAGCCTTTATCTGAAAATCATAGTATTAAAACTATTCAAAAAGATCTTTCTACAGAAAGTGGAATAAAATCGGTAATTAAAGATTTTGACCTGGTTGTTGGTGCAATGCCCGGATTTATGGGTTATCAAACAGCAAAGTGGGTTATTGAATCAGGGATAAACCTGGTTGATATTTCTTTTTTCCCTGAAAACCCTTTTACCTTAGACGGGTTAGCTAAAAAAAATAACGTAACATTTATAATGGATTGTGGCGTAGCGCCAGGTTTAGGAAACATAATACTTGGTTATTATAATACAAAAATGAATATTTGCGATTACAAATGTTTTGTGGGAGGTTTGCCGGTTGTTCGTGAATGGCCTTATGAATACAAAGCAGTTTTTTCGCCTATTGATGTAATTGAAGAATATATTCGTCCTGCCAGGTACATAGAACACGGAAAGTTAGTCGTAAAAGAGGCACTTTCCGATCCGGAATTATTGTATTTTGATAATGTTGGAACATTAGAAGCATGGAATTCTGACGGGTTGCGCACATTAATGAAAACCATGAAAATACCTAATATGATAGAAAAAACCATGCGCTATCCGGGAGCTATTGAATATTTAAAAGTTTTACGCGAAAGCGGCTTCTTTTCATATGATGAAATTGATGTTAAAGGTAAAAAAATCAGACCCGTTGACTTAACAGCCAGTTTATTGTTTCCTAAATGGAAATTAAAACCCGGCGAAGAAGACATGACCATTATGCGTATTGAAATAAAGGGTGAAAAAAATGAAGAAAAGCAAAATCTGAAAATTGATTTATTTGATAAATACGATAAAAAAACAGATACTATTTCAATGGCCAGAACTACCGGATACACATGTACAGCAGCAGCTAATCTTGTAATAGAAGGTAAATTTAACAGAAAAGGAATGTGCCCGCCTGAATATATTGGTGAAAACGAAGAAAACTATAAGTATATTATTGATTATTTAGCTGAACGAGATGTTAATTTGATATTTTAGGATTAGCTCAAGAATAACTTCCAATTTATAAGAATTTGAAAGTCTTATCATTATGGCATGGTTTTAATCGTATATAATGTATGTATTTCATGAGTAAATGCAACCATTTTACAATATCTTGCATCAAAAAAGATAAATAAAGAAAAGTTACCGGTACTATTTTCATTTATGAATGAAGCCCAGCTTATACAAGAGTGCCTGAAAGGGAATTACAGGGCACAAAAGGAGTTGTACAATCATTATTCTCCCATAATGATGGGGATTTGTATGCGCTATGCTTCTAATGAAGCTGAAGCTGAAGATATTTTGCAGGAAGGATTTATAAAAGTGTTCAGGCATTTGCATACTTTCAGGTCAACCGGACAATTGGGCGCCTGGATTTGCCGGATTATGATTAATACTGCATTGCAAAATTACAGGGACACAAAAAAAATGAAAATGCAGGTCGAGTATGAAAAAGTTGATTTTTTTATGCAAGCCGATGATGATATTTTGGCACAACTTTCTGCTGAAGACTTGATGTGTAAAATTCAAAAATTACCCAAAGGGTATCGTATGGTTTTTAACTTATATGCGGTTGAAGGGTTTAACCATGCTGAAATAGCTGAAGAACTGGAAATATCAGTCGGTACGTCAAAATCGCAATACAGCAGGGCAAGAGCCATGTTACGAAAAATGATTGAAGAAGAAAATAAAGAATTAAAAATTGGTGGACGAGTTATTTAATTATAAGGGTCGGTTAGGGTCAAAATTCAATAATTTTGAATATAAGCCCAAAAATGATTTATGGAATTCAATACATGAAAATATTGATATTCATAAACCAACAGGTCCTTTACATTCTGTTTTTTCTAATTTTCATTATTATCCGCATCGTCGAGTCTGGGCAGGTATAACCAATTCTATTCATCCTGAACGAAAAAAATATTTTTTACGTAATGCTTTGGCTGTAGCTGCAAGTTTAACCATTTTAGTTGGCTCTGTTTTTATCTTTAAAAACATGCAATTGAATAGAAGCTTAATTTCAGGAAATAAACAAACGGCAAATTTAAGTCGCAATAAAATTCCACAATCAACAGAACCTTCACCTGTTAATAAGAATACTTTATTTTTAAATATTAACAATGATTCTTTGAAAAAGGATAATTTAATACTTGCTGAAAGTAAAAATACTATAATTGGAAATGAAATTGAAGCAATTGAATATGAAAAAACACACAAAACAGTAGCAATATTTAAAAAAATAATTCCAATTAGTTTTATGCTTAATGGAGTAAAAAAAATAGTAGTTTTATCAAAAAGGCCATTTTTAAATTTGTCTTTTAAAGGAAATGAAAAGTCCAGGTCAATTGGTATAAACGGTATGTTAGCAGCAAATATGAATGCTGTATTACAAAAAAGTGATGCATTGGCTTCCTCAAATTTTGATTATTCTTCCAGTCCTCAGGCAGAAATAGGGAATAACTCTGTTGCTGATTACAGCAAAGTAAAATTATACGATAATATTACTAACTATCCTCCTCTTACCCTTGGTTTTGTATTTAATTATAGTTTTACCAAACGCGTAAGTTTAAGCACAGGAATTAATTATACACGGTTAAGTACTTTTGCATATAGCGAAGGCGATAATTGGAGATTGGAATATAGAAGTTCAAAACATTATGTTGGAATACCGGTAAATATCAATTTTAGAATAATTCAGCAAAAAAAATATTCAATGTTTTTATTTTCCGGGTTGCAGTTTGAAGAAGGGTTGATTGATAAAAATAAAACTACTGACTATAAAAACAATGATATTCTGAATGAATATTTATCATCATCAAAATTTATTGGCGGACAAGCATCGTACAATTTTGGATTTGGCACAGCTTATCGTTTAAGCAGAAAATTTGATTTTTACTTGAAGGCCAATCTTTCATACTACTTTTACCAGTCGCATTATAATGTTTGGGCAGAACATAAATATTGGCCGGGATTACAAATTGGGCTTCGTTATAATTTGTAGTTGTTATTTCTGGGCTATTTCATAAATTTTATAAAACAGTTCAATGCCGGTTTGAAGTAATTCATCCGGGAAATCATATTTGTTACTATGCAATGAGGGAGTTTTTTCCCCGGCACCCAGCCCAAAAAAAGCAACTTTAAAACACTGTGAGTACTGCGAAAAATCTTCAGCCCAACTAAAAGGTTTTTGCATTATTTGTATAGGTAAATGCTGGTTTTTTGCAGCATCTTGTACTATTTTAACACACGTGTTGTTATTTTTTGTGGCTAAAAATTCCTCAATCCATTCAAAGTCAAATCTAATTTTTTCTTTTTTGCAAATTTTTGCAATTTCAGTAACCAACAAGAATTTTAGTTTTTCAATATCAATATTTTGAAAAGCACGTAATGTTAATGAAATTTCACTTTTACCCGGAGCAATGCCAAAATTTTTATCTCCTAATTTTATATGGACAATAGTTGCCAATATGTAATCATTAAAATGGGCTGACGAATTTACTTTTTTTACCAGGTCAATAATTTTAGCAATAACACCAATTGGTGATTTTCCTTTTTCAGGTTCAGCGGCATGAGCAGCTTTACCTGTTAGTTTTATTGTTAAGCCAACTGAGGCAGATGTTATTACATTATTTTTAATAATAACAGTATTTAAAGGAAAACCGGGCAAATTATGTAAACCAAAAATATAATCGGGTTGAATATTTGCAGTAAACTTTTTATCGCTTAAAATTCTTTTTGCACCCTCTCCGGTTTCTTCGGCGGGTTGAAATAGTAGAACTACTTTCCCTTTACCGGGTTTATTTATATATAATTTTTGTGCTAAGCCTGCAAGAATAGCCATATGTCCGTCATGGCCGCATAAATGAGCTTTTTTTCCGGGTTCAGTTTGTTTATCAACTAATGGAAGCGCATCCATGTCAGCTCTAAAAACAATAGTCCTGCCTGCCTCTTTACCGTTAAAAATTACGGCTAATCCATAACCGCCAATATTTTTTATTATTTCATCAGGTTTATACTTATTAAGATATTGAATTATTTTATGAGACGTATTTTTCTCTTTGCCAGCCGTTTCGGGTATTGCATGTAACTCTTGTCTAAAGGATTCTATTTTTTCAATATTTTTTTGCGAATTCATATATTACTTTAATGTAATTTATGCCAAAATGAGGTATATTTTTAATCTATACTAAATTGAACAATGACGATGTGATAGCTGTTAAAGGCCAGATATTAGACTCTAACAGATATCCGGGCATTGACAAGCAAATTTACTACAAAATATAATTTACCGCATAATGTACATTTTCCCGTAACCTTTTGTAAAAAAGTTATCTCCACCGCTTGCTCTTTGTTCAATAGATTGCCCGTTAAGCCTTGAGAGTACGCGATAAAAATAAACGCCATTAGCCAGTTTGTCGCCATATTCATCGGTTCCGTCCCAGGCATAGTCAGTTATGTTTTTACCAATATGAATATTAGCAACTTCTGTGAGGTTTATTTCTTTCACAAATTTTCCGGTAACGGTAAGTATTTGAATTCGTAAATCATCCGGTATTTCAGAACCTGTAAGTTCAAAAACAAAGCGAGTTGAGGTGGAAAACGGATTGGGATAATTGTAGATGTTTGTGATTGTAGATTTATTAATTATTTCAAATCTTATATCATAATCAAAATAGCCGGAATAGTTTCCTTTTACATCTTTAGCTTTTACTTTTAATTCATAAATTCCGTCTTTTTCAAAAAGAGGCCTGTAAATAATTTTAAAATTATTATCCGGTAAATTAGCAGGAACCCAGCTTAAAATTTCATTTCCTGTATTATCGTTGAAATAAACTCTTTTTTCTCCTTCTTCAAATGAAATTAGAGAGATAGTAAACAATGAAGTATCGTTCAAAGGAATGTATTTATTTTCATCCGACAGGGTAATTAATATTTCAGGCTTTGCCGAAACTATTTCATCATTCATAATGTGAATGCCATCAAAAGTTACATCAAGAATCGGGTTGGTTTTGTCGGGTTCAACAAAAAAATCTTTTTCGGCAATGTTATTAAAATGAAATTGTTCCGGTTGATAATAGCCTGCTTTGCCGTTTGAAGGATTTATTTCCATCCATAATTGATTTCTATCTTCAAATTCAAGGCTTGAAAAAATAAGAGTATCAATAATATACGAATCTGCATTTACAGGTGCAAGTATTGAAGTATCAATTAGTTTGTAATTTAAATCTTTGTCGTATAACCAGTATTTCATTTTAATACTATCTGAAACATATGGACTTATATTTCTTATGGCAATTTGTAAGTTTACATTTTCACCTTGTTCAACAGTATCGTCAAAAAAGATGAAATGCGACGACGGGTCAATTGCCAGTTCGCTAACGCCATCATATTCAATTTGCCAATAATCTAACTGTGCAGGTGTTTTATTTTCAATATCTTGCGAAAAAAACCGCAATTGTAGGTAAGGGTATTGTTTATAGTCAATTTGACTTAAGTCGAATGAACTATTATTTGAACCTAATCCATACAAAACTGTAGTTTCATTATTTGCCCCAATGCCTGAAATGATTAATCGAATGCTATCGGTATTTGGATTGTCAATAGAATGCTGACTCCAGCCCAATGTTTTCCATCCTTTAGAGGGTCCTATTTTTTTTGTTGTGATTTCGCCATAATAAAAATTATTTTTCATATTGGCATATAAATCTATTTCTTCGTAAGCAACGCTTCCAACTTTTTCTAATGTGGAATTTATATATCCTTTTTGTGTAAAGAAAATATATGGAAAACTATCCGGTACATTCCGTATTTCGGTTGCTCCCATGTCTTCAAAAACCTGTAGGGGGTAATCTTCCCATTGGCTAAAATTTCCGCGAATAAACGAATAGGCCATAATATAATTTCCGTCAGGAACAGAATCGTTGATGAAATTAGCCATATTTGCCCTGCCGGTTTCATTGGATGATGGAAATAAAAAATACTTGTCGGGCCTGCTTCTTGACCCACATTTCGGATAATCTGAATGCCCATAATCAGCACGGTTCGACAACCAGGGTGTTATTGTTAAGGAATCAATAACAACTACAACCATATATTGATATGCTCCACAGGCTGAATAATCGCCCGAACCATCAATTGTATATTCAATTCTTTTATAATCGTTATCACCTGAAGGCAACCCAATATTATGGCCGTGAATTTGCTTTGGTGTAGTAATATATTCAAAATGTTTATTTGTGCTGTTATATTCAATAAAACTAAAATCATTTTCATTTATCTGTTCAACTCTTGACTGAGCCCAGCCATTTTTACCGGGTATATATTGAAAAGAACTTGAATTCCATTTATAATCTCCATCATCAGGTATTTTACTTGCTCTCCAATAATAGGTTTGGTTAGCATCCAGTTTTTTTGGAATTTGCCATTCAACAATTCCTCCGGAATGTTCCAGTGTAGTTTCTGTTAAGAACTGGCTGTTAAATAGACGGGTAGTATCAAACTGGAAAACACTATTTTGTAAATCAGCAAACGGGTCTCCGGTTGATGCCTTTAATATAACGGAATCATTTGGGAAAATAGACTGGACATAAGGATAAACAGGACTTAAATCGTTTGTTTTTATAAAAACATTTGTTTCAAAAAGATTGTTCAATTCATTAAATTCATCAATTACGTTGTTTGCGTCAATATTAATTTCAAATTTATTAATACCACTTCCTTTAACCCGGTTTACAGGTATTTTAAAAATTAGTGTGTCTTTATAAAAACTTTTAGCAGGAAATTTAAAATATTGTTCAACTGAACCATCAGGAAATGTTCTGTTCAGTTCTACCATATAACCATTAACAAATGCTTTTCCTATATTGGTTATTATTGCATATAAATTAAAAGAGTCAATTTCAGTTGAAAGTTCACGTGGCACAGTATAAAAAGATAAGCCGTCTATTTGTAAGTCGGGCAGAGTTTGCGAATTTATGATTATTGACGGGTCTCCGTGTAAATTAAATTGCAGGACAGTATTCTTCACAATAATATTATTGGCATTATCTCCAACAAAATCAATAACAGTTTGTTGTATGCACTTTCCAATGGACTGATGGTAATTTTTGTAAGCTATATTTTGATATAAAATAGTTGAATATACACTAAGTTCAGCAGCATTAGCAAGGTATGTGCTTGCCAAAAAACCAACAACTCCTTTATCTGGTATTAAAACCCACCGTTCACTTACACTTTCTGATGTTGTTAAAAATATATTGCCTGAATAGCAGGAATTAGCAAGTAAAAACGGATATTTCCCTGAATTTTCATATGCTGAAGGATCGTCAATATTTTGGTCGAAACCACTGGCTGCGGCATGGCCAAAAAAAGTTAACATTGAAGCACCGCTATTAATTAAATTTTTAATAGTATCTGAAATGGTTATCTCAATAGGAGCTGAACTGCTTTTTAAAAAGGTAGAAACTGTTCCGCCAAAAAGTGTGTCTTCAATAATATTCTCATAAACTTTTAGATACGATGCCAGAGTTTGTTGTTCTGATGTTGAACTTCCACCGCCAAAATGTAGTATTTGTTTCATCCAGGCAGCTGGCTGCTGACTCTCATATTCTTTAACTTTATTTAAATAGTATCTAACTTCTGCTTGTCCTTTAGCTGCAACTCTCCCGGTGGGTATAAGCGGCTCGTAAACTGTATTTAGTAAACCGGCAGTAAATAAATTATCAGATGCCGGATTGCCATACGACGGAATCAGGCAATCTTCTGATAAATCTGCATTGTTTCTTATATAGTGGCTTTGAATTCCCTTCCCCAACAATAATAAATAAGAAGGTTTGTGTTCACTGTTTTGATAAATATAATTTACAAAGTTTTTTATTGCTAACGGATGTTTACGAACTCCATAGGCAAATTGGTGGTAAAGTTCTTCTACATTAACCAAATAAGCATTTCTGTATGAAGCGTATTGTAATGCCTCATCCCACAATAATGAATTCGTGATAATTAAAAAATCTTCATTTAACCCTTCTGCTGTATAATTTGTGAAATTCATTTTTTGTATACTATCAACAGATAAAACTGCTGAGGCAGCAGTAACAACAATTTGATCTTCACTACCTGAATCAGGAATAATAAGTTGATGTTTATCATTATCAAAATTAGAAATTGTCCGGGTTTGTGTTTTAATATTATAAACTATTGCCGATTGGTTGTCAATTCCTTTAAATTCAATATATTGAAGAGAATCAGTACCAGATGCTAATTCAAATGTAACATTCTTTCTTCCCGTAAAATCAAAAGTTGCCGGATACTTGAGATGAATAAATGAAATAGTATTATTATCGGTTGCCTCACTTTGGTCATCTATGCTTATAAATTCAAATACATTACTATTGCTTAAATTAGCTGTATTAATAGTTAATGTATCTTTATATCCGGTATAACCGCTGTAAATAAAATCTGTTATTAAAACGGACTGTACTTTCACATTAATGTGGTGATTTCCAGATGAAAAACCTGCTATTGCATATTCCAAAACAGTATTTGGCCCGTCTGTATAAAGAAAAGGCGTGCTGATGGTTTTTACTATTGAATTTCCCAGAGAAAAATAAGCACCGTCAAACCAACCTTCGCCAGATGTATATTCCGGGTCTGTTTTACCGTAATAATATTTTGAAGTGTACTGAATTACAGTATCGTATAAACAGTATTCCTGCGGTTCAAATTCTGTAAAATTACTATAATTCGTACTTCTTAACCTTTTGTTTGAAAAAGAATTATTCCAGGTAAAATAATACGTAGCTGTATCGTTTATTAAACTATAATAAGGATTGGTTTGTTCCTTAGGAGTTACAAAAAGGGAACTATCTAACCAACCATCATTGTGTTCAGCATAAAATTCAATATAATCTAAAATGCCTGAGCTTATTTCTTTTACATATATTGGTTGTTCTGCACCTTTGTAATATAACTGAATGTTTTGTGGATTAAATGAACTTACAGGAATCCCTGCATTTAATAATTCATTGGAAGTAATTTTATAAATACCGCTTTTTACTATAGGAATCTTAAAATATTGTTGGTTATAGTTAATCCAGCTATTTTCAAAATTTTGTGCCCATAAAAACGGTATCCATAGAAAAAAAAATATGGTAAATAATATTCGTCGCATAAAAAATATATTTGCCTAATAAAAATACTAATTTCTTTACTTACTCAAGTATTTAGGCATACTTATTTGATAATACACTAAAAAACAACGATAAACAATCAGCCTTTTTTGCCTTTTTGCTCATACACTTATACTTCAACAGCCCGGGGCCTGTTAAGCAAAGGTTGTAGTTTTTTAATCTTTTTAATTTTTTTGAAATTAAAATTAACGGAAATATAAAACAATTGCGACCTTATTTTCTCATATGGCTTGGTTGAAATAAAACCTGTTTTTTCAACATAATTTGGATTTAAATAGTTGTCCATATAATATTTAAACTTTATGTTTATCCCGTATTTAAACTGAATACCAACAAATACTGAAGGAATAAATACATTGGTTTTATCACTGAACCATTTCCGGTTTATACTTATATCGTTTCCGCTACTTATTTTTTCTTTATAATGGAATAACCATTCATATTCGCCTCCGGTATATAAATAAACGTTATCGTTAAATGAACCGATTTTTATGGCAAACGGAACACCTGCTGCATACGACCGTTGTTTTGTCTCTATTCCATTATTATTAGTAATAATCCCAATGTTTCTTACACACAAACCGGTATAAATTCCAACATTATTATTAAAATTATGGTGCATATATTCTCCTAAATTAAGGAAAAAAGAAAACCGTAATCTTGAATCAACAGGCACATTATTATCGGTAACCAATGAATTTGCAAAAATATATTCTCCTTTAGTTTTAAAATAAGTTTTTTGCGCTATTATTTCACTAACTATTAATAAAAATGAACATATAAAGACTACTTTTTTAATCATTTTTGACCTTATCTATTTACATTATAAAATTTTATGCTAATATTCTCAAAATACAATACTCTCACTCATACATACGTTGTTTACTAATTATGGCTCACAAACCTACAAATAATCTAAGTTTGTTTTTTCAATTTTTACAAAAGGTGCAACTGCTCTTTCATAAATTCCTTGTACATAAGCAATTGCCATCCCGTAGTTGGTTATTGGTATATTAGCTTTATTGGCTGGAGTTACCCTGTTCAGTAATTGTTTACGTGTTATTACGCATCCTCCACATTGAATGGCTAAAGCATAATCAGAAATATCACGTTCCAGTTTATCTAAGCCGGCAACTACATCATATTTTAATTCTTTTCCTGTAAAATTTGATATCCAACGCGGAATTTTAACCCTGCCAATATCATCGCACGATACATGATGTGAGCAAGATTCCAATAACAAAATACGGTCACCGTCTTTTAATTCCGATATTTTTGGAGTCCCTTTTAAATAATTCTCAAAATCGCCTTTTAGCCTTGCCAAAATTATACTAAAACTGGTTAACGGAATATCTTTTGGAATAGATGCATCGGCTTTTAAAAATATCTGGCTGTCGGTTATAGCAAGTGCCGGTTTTATTTTTGTTTTGCGTAAAAAAGCATCAACTTCTCTTTCTTTAAGCACAATAGCAACCGCATCGTTATCTAAAATATCGCGTATTGCCTGAACCTGAGGAAGAATTATTCTTCCGGAAGGAGCTTCAATGTCAATGGGAGTGATTAACAGGACAATATCTCCATACGAAATTAAATCGCCAATCAGCGAAGGATTTTTATACGATAATTCCGGTATTGTCTTTTTAATTAAATCAATAACTTCATCAATATTTTTATTTTCCCTGTTGCTGAATTCAATAATATTACAATTTAATTTATTTTCTAATTCTGCTTTGGTTTTACTATTTAAAGCTTCAATATCAGATTTGTTATGAACAATAAAACATGGAACATCTTTGGTTTTAAATTCTTTAACAAGTTTGTGTTCAAACTCATCGAACTTATTATTAGTAATTAACAATATGGCCAGGTCAATGGTTTTGATGCTTTCCATTGTTTTTTGAATTCTTAATTTGCCTAATTCTCCTTTGTCGTCAATTCCTGCTGTATCAATTAAAACAACAGGCCCAAAACCGGTAATTTCAAACGATTTTTTTACAGGGTCGGTAGTAGTTCCGGGCACATCGGAAACAATGGCAATTTCCTGCCCGGCCAGGTTATTTATTAACGAACTTTTACCGGCATTTCTTCTTCCGTAAATTCCTATATGTGGTTTTGCTTCTTTTCCTTTTGTCATTTGAATTGCAAAATTACTATTTTAATTTTACTTAAGCTAAGCTGTTGTTCCATTTCACTTTTCCCGTTTTCGTCCTTTCATCTTCTTTGTCTTCCTAAACGCTCCCCCTGTTAATAGAAGGGGATGCCTCGCTCATTCTTCGCTATCCATGACAGAAAAAAGCATTGTCATTCCGAAAAATGCGAAACGAAGTGACAGTAATAAAAAAGTAAATAATCTGTTAAGATTAAAGTATGTAATTCATTCTGCAATATAAATCATAACTGCAATCACTTATAGCCCTCTTTCATACGCGACAATGGGACATGTCCCAGTGGCACGTATCTATCAACCTCAACTGTTCTTTCTAACGCCAGCGAGGAATCCCCCAAATTAAACACCGGGAGTATTCTTAGTCGTTCCTCCTTCGACGGAACAGTACTTTTTCCCCTCTGTCCTTTCTGACAGATGGGTGTTTTATTGGCTGTTATTATTAATATAAAAATCCAAATAACCAAAGAGGTATTTTATTTCCAAAACCATATTCAATGTTATCGGCAACTATAAATGAATTTTTAATTCCTGCTATCTGTTTTTGAGTTTTATTTTTACCTCCCACTTCAAAAAGATATTTATTATTTACTAAAAAATCACCTGTTTTAGGATATGCTACCAAATGTTTTGCCTTTAACTGGTTTAAAAAAAATGTTTCTCTTAGTGTGCCAATATTAGGATTGTTCTGAAGGGCATACATTAAGGTAGTATTATTAAGATATATTTTATCAGGTTTTCTGAAAACAGAACTCGAAATACCTGTTTGTGACAATAAATTAATTATTCCGGCTCCTGATAATAAGTATATATATTTAAGCAACATATCTCGACTTGTTTTAACTTTTGTGCTTAATTCGCTTATATTAGGCTTAAAGGGAACCGATGAGCTTATTAAATAAAGCAATTTCTTTAATTTAATTCCGGTTTCGTAGGTAATATTTTCTATTGCGGGTATGTCGTTATCAATAATTATATTGATAACAGAATTAAGTTTATCGTAAAATTGAATATCTTTTATTCTTACAAATGGATATGCCCCTTGTTGCAAATATTCCTTGAATACAGGTATCGTTTTTATCTCTTTATTTATTTCTATTGCAAGGGTTTCATGATTTGTAATAATCTCATCAAGTTCTGTTTTCCTGATTTTTTTTCTGTGTATTAAGGATAAATACTCCCTGAAAGACATCTCATGCAAATGATAAACTGATGCCCTTCTGCTTAGGTCAGCTTCTCCTTTTTTAATCTCCAGGGCAGATGAACCTGTAGCCACAATTTTTAATTCAGGATAAAAATCATTAATATTTTTCAACTCTTTTGACCAGGAAATATAGCGATGAATTTCATCAATAAATAAATGCGTTCCTCCATTTACTGTAAATTCCTCTACTAAACCGGAAAGTGTATTATTTGCAAAATATATATCATCAAGGGAAATGTACAGCGATTTGCTTAAATCCTTTATGTTGCTTTTAATATATTGCAAAATTAAGGTTGTTTTGCCAACTCCTCTTTGCCCTTTAATAATAATTAGATTGCTGTTCCAATCTATTTCATTATATAAATATCTTTTAAAATCTGTTTTAACAGATTTTAAAAGTCTTAAATATTTTCTGCGCAACAAATCCATTTTGCAAATATATAAAAATTGAAGGTTGTAACAAGCAAAATGCAATTTGTTTTGAAGGTTTCATAAAACAATTTGTTATTATTTGTTGTATAATATTATTGGTCGTTAGTTACATAATACTTGTCACATAGAAATTACGTGGAGCCGGATGAGAAGCCTCCTGCTCTAAGAGGGGACTTCTCGGTTGAGTTCAACTTCCAAAGTGACAGGAAGAAATCAGGGGATTCCTCAGCACTATTGTGCTTTCGGAATGACAGCAGTAAAATGAATAGAGTTCTCTTACTCCACTCATTTTCGTTTCGAGAGAGTGATACACTAATTTTTTGTTGTCAAACAATTAACTGATAAACATCATTGGAAAACGTTTTGCAGAATTATATTTTCGCAAATCAAAATGTTATGTTTTAATTCTGTGAACGATGAATAAAATAACCGAACATCCCATATTAGACATAGAAAAACGTGAAGAAATTTCTTTTTTATATGAAGGCAAAAAAGTTGCCGGTGAAAAAGACTTTACCATAGCTGCCGCATTACACCAGGCAGGATACCCTGTTCATAGTCATAGTTTAAAAAATCGTAATCGAAGTCTTGAATGTGGAATTGGTAAGTGTGGTGCTTGCGAAATGCTGGTTGACGGGAAAATAAAACGAATTTGTATTACAAAAATAAACGGAGTAAAAGAAGTTAAGGAAATACCAAAAAATTATACCCCAAAAGTTGAAAAAACAAACTTAAATCAAGCCATAAAAATTTACAAAACTGATGTTGTGATTATCGGTGCCGGGCCTGCCGGACTAGCTGCTCGCGAAGAATTGAATAAACAAAACATTGATAATATTGTAATTGATAATAACGATAAAATTGGCGGGCAATTTACCATGCAAACGCATCAGTTTTTCTTTTTTGAAAAAGAACGAAAATTTGGAGGAATGCGCGGTTTTGATATTGCCAAAACACTTGCAGGCAATAACCATGATGGCATTTTTTTGAATTCTACGGTTTGGGATATTTTGGAAGGGAAAAGAATAGCGGTTAAAAATATTCAAACAGAAGAAATTTATTATGTTGACACCAACTTTTTAATAATTGCAACAGGCGCAGTCCCTTTTATGCCCACTTTTGAAAACGATGATTTGCCTGGTGTTTATACTGCTGCTGTTATTCAAAAAATGATGAACAATGAATTTACTTTGCTCGGAAAAAACATCCTTACCGTAGGTGCCGGAAATATTGGCTACCTGACTTCATATCAACTTAAACAAGCGGGGGCAAAAGTAAAAGCCATAATTGAAGCAATGCCAAATGAAGGTGGTTTTCCGGTACAGGCAAATCGTGTAAGGCGTTTGGGAATTCCGGTTATTTTATCGCATATTTTATTAAAAGCCATTCCAAATAAAAATAAAGACGGAATTATTGGAGCTGTTATTGCAGAATGCGAAAACTTTAAACCAATTCCGGGCAAGGAAAAAATAATTGATGGTATTGATGCAATAAATATTTGTACCGGATTGGTTTCTGATGATGCTTTGCTAATAAAAGGCAAAGAAATTTTTGGCAGAAAATGTTTTGGTGCCGGCGATGCTATTCGTATTGGCGAAGGAACAAGTGCTGTAGTTCGGGGCAAACAGGTAGCTTTTGAAATCGTGGAAGAGATGCAAAAACCATATAATTATAATGAATTTCTTTCTATTTCAAAAGAATACATCGATTCGCAACAACATCCTGTTAAAGTTATTGAACAGCCATTCTTGCCAACAGTGGAGAGAGAAAGTGAAAAACCATTTGTACTTATCGATTGTCTTTATGGATTTGCTTGTAATCCGTGCCAGTTTGCTTGCAAACACGATGCTATAAAAAAGCCTTCAACCAGTAACGTGCCTTTACTTAATTTTGATAATTGTATTGGTTGTATGGATTGTGTTTACCAATGTCCGGGATTGGCAATTTTTGGCTATAATATAAAGAAAAATTGGGTTTTCCTGCCTGTTGAATTTGATATGGAAGCCGGGCAAGAGGTTTATTTTGTTGACAATAACGGGAATAAAATAGGCGAAGGAATCATTGAAAAAGTATTAAAGAAAAAGAACAAAACACATATTGCCCGTTGTAAAATTGAAAAGCTGGTTGAACAAATAAACCTAAAAGATGTTAGAGGTTTTATTATTAAAGAGGAATTTCCTGAAAAGATAGAATTAAAGCCTTTTGAAAATTCTATTGAAACTGAAACTTATGTTTGTCATTGCGATGATGTTAAATTAGATGATGTTTTAAAAGTAATTGGTAATCGAAAATTTATTTCTGTTGACGAAGTAAAACACACTACAAGGCTGGGCATGGGCGCTTGTCGCGGAAAGCGCTGTATTAAAAGGCTAAAGCAAACTTTGCGTAGCTATGATATTTCACTGGTTGGCGAAGCTACGCCAAGAGGGCCTATGTCTAATCAGATTTCAATGGGTGAACTTTATCCGCATGATGTTAAGGAAATTACAGTAACAAATTCTTTCAATTCGCAAACCAAACCAATAAAGGTACAATCATTTGTAGCCGGTGGTGGAATAGGAGGAAGTGCTTTATTCAGATATTTAGCCGAAGCAGGGCTTGAACCGGTTATGATTAATTACGGGCATGGCTCCTCGTGGCGAAATATTGCAGGTGGAAGGCCTGTTTTTAGCTTGCCTGAACTTTCTGATATTGCCGGACAGAATCTGAAAATATTTAAAAACCTTCAGGCTAAAAGCAATATCGATTTCAGATTGATTAATTATGTAACATTTGCACACAACGAGCAAATGTATAAAATACTGCAAAATTCAATGTTGTGGCAGGATGCTAAAATGATTGCTCCTAACGATTTTAAGAAGGAAATCTCTCCATTCTTTAATTCAAATTTGAAAAAGTATAATGCAGCCTTAAAAACAAATAATTGTTGGCAAGCCACACCGGGCAGGGTTATTGACTTAATTCGCAAAATAGGATTAGAAAACAAAGGACAAATTGTTGAAGATGCCAAATTAATTGACGTAAGAAAAGAAGGTGGGCAATATTTTATTTTGGTGCAAAATCATGAACATAAATATATTGAATACCAGACGGAAATATTTATTAATGCTTTAGGCGAACAAGGTGATAAGTTTGCAAAAGTATTGGGAATTGAAACCGGTATGTTTCCGGTAAAACACCAGGCTTTTATTACACGCCGACTGCCAAATATGGGAATTAACAATCAACCGTTAAGCATGCTAATTGACCGAAGAAACTACAAAGGTTTTTCAGCAGTTTACGGTCAGCAACTGGCAGAGACAGGACAAATTATTGGATGTGCTTCACCGGCAGTTGAACCGAGAGAGGCAGGTAAAAACCTTAAAATTAATTCAAAAGATTTTATGGAAATTGTTTCTGAAATTTTTGTTGATTGGATTCCTGAATTATCTTCAGTTGGGTTTCAGGCTGTTTGGTCGGGTTATTATATTGAGCCCAGGATGATAGTTGACCCTGAAGCCGGGCTTTTTGTTGGCCTGCGCGGACAAGGGTTTATGTTAGGGCAATATTTGGCAAAGATATATGTGGACAGACTTATAGGAAAACCAACACCAGGTTATTTTGAAAGGTTAAAATTAACCGGTGACGGATTAAAAGAAAAGGCATTTAAATAATAGATGTTAAACTTATAAGTGTCTTATAATTAGAGTTTTTCATATTAAATAGTTTATAGTGAAAATAATTAGTTTTTTTTTCTAAAAATATTTGTTACAAAAAAAAGAAGTATTACTTTTGCAGACCAATCTTTGAAAAAATAAATTGGTCCGTTCGTCTAGGGGTTAGGACGCCAGGTTTTCATCCTGGTAACAGGGGTTCGATTCCCCTACGGACTGCAAATTTTAATAAAAATTGATTATGGCTAATCATTTAAGCGCAAAAAAAAGAATTCGTCAATCGGAAAAAAGAAGAGTGCATAATAAATATTATGCTAAAACTACACGTAATGCAATTAGAGATTTACGCGATGAAAAAGATAAAGAAGCAGCCGGCAAGTTGTTGCCAAATGTTTCATCGTTAGTTGATAAATTAGCTAAGAAAAATATTATACATAAAAACAAAGCGGCTAATTTAAAAGCAAAACTAACTAAGCATGTCAATAGCTTATAATAAAAAAAAGATATATTATAAAGCCTTCCATAACCGGAAGGCTTTTTTTATATATTAATGAAAAATTCAGGGCAAATAAGAAATTTAAAAATTAAAGATTGGGCACTTGAAGACAGGCCCAGGGAAAAATTATTGGCAAAAGGTATTTCCAGCCTGTCAGATGCCGAACTTATTGCCATTTTAATAGGTTCCGGCAATACCAACGAATCAGCAGTTGAATTATCAAAAAAAATACTTAAATCGGTTAATAATAATTTAAACGAGCTCGGAAAATTAAATGTCAGCGATTTACAATATTTCAAAGGCATTGGCCAAGCAAAAGCAATTAATATTATTGCTGCACTGGAATTGGGAAGAAGAAATACAACATCTGATATAATTCAAAAACCCAAAATACAATCAAGTAAAGATGTTTTTGATCTTCTGCATTCAAAAATAAGCCATATTCCTCATGAAGAATTTTGGGTTGTTTATTTAAATCGCTCCAACAAAATAATTGATAAGTTAAAAATTAGTCAGGGAGGAGTTGCCGGTACCGTTGCTGATTTAAGAATAATTATGAAGCATGCTATTGAAAAACTGGCATCTTCAATTATTTTGGTTCATAACCATCCTTCAGGAAATAATAAACCAAGCAAAAACGATTCAGATATTACTCAAAAGCTAAAAGATGCAGGTAAAACTATTGATATAAATGTGCTTGACCATATAATTATTACAGAAGAAAATTATTATAGCTTTGCTGATAACGGATTAATATAAACTTTGTATGTATTATTTTTTTGCATATCCATTTCATAATTAGTATATTTTGGAATCTGAAACTAAAAAATTAATGTTTTGAGCAATAGGTCGTTAAATGTTCTTGGAGTTGAAAATTCGCTTATCAACCAATACATTTCTGAAATTAGAGATAAAGAAATTCAAAAGGACAGTCTCCGTTTTCGTCGTAATTTGGAACGAATAGGCGAAATTTTTGCCTATGAAATAAGCAAAACTCTTCAATATGATGAAAAATCAATTCAAACCCCATTGGGTATTGCAAATGTTCCGGTATTAGCCAAACAACCTGTTATAGCTACAATAATGCGTGCCGGGCTACCGTTACACCAAGGTTTGTTAAACTATTTTGACAAGGCGCAAAATGCTTTTATTTCTGCTTATCGTAAGTACGAAAAAGACGGTACTTTTCACATTCAGTTTGAGCATATTTCAGCTCCTGACATTAATGATAAAATCATAATTCTTTCTGACCCAATGCTGGCTACCGGAGCTTCAATGGTGTTATCGTATTTAGCAATGCTTGAAAAAGGAAAACCGAAGCATGCGCATATTATATCTATAATAGCAAGCAGAGAAGGAATTGATTATATACAAAAAAAAACAAATAATAAAAATGTTACTATTTGGGTTGGAGCAATTGATGACGAACTTACAGTAAAATCATATATTGTGCCCGGATTAGGAGATGCCGGAGACTTAGCTTATGGCGAGAAAAGCTAATCATTTAATCATAATACAGGTATAAGAATGCTTGTTAAATACCATTTGTAATTTTCTGTACAATTAAATGATCATTACATTCTTGCATTAATTCTTGAACAGTTTTTTTTGCTATTGGATGAATAAAATCGGGATCAATTTCGAACAAAGGTTTTAATACAAACATTCTTTCAGCAATTCTTGGATGCGGAATTTGTAATTTTTCAGTATTTATAATTCTATTTCCCAAAAAAAGAATATCAATATCAATAATTCTGGATGAGTATTGGTTTTTGGTTCTTTTTCTTCCTAACTTAGATTCTATTTCGTGAATATATTCTAATATTCTTTCGGGTAGTATATTTGTTTTATAAACTGCAACTTTATTAATAAAGTTATTTTCATCAATAAATCCCCATGGTTCAGTTTCGTAAAACGATGAACTTTTTATTCGTTTCCCAATTTTTTCTTCAAGTGAAGTATCTGCTATATTAATAGCATCAAACGAATTTCCAATATTTCCACCAAAAAGAATATATATGTTTTGTATTTTCATTTACCTTAATTTTCCTGATTATTGGTTTTATGCAAGTATTCTTGAATTAAATTATATGCTCTTGCATCAAAAGCAAAACGAATAAATGTCCTGCTGTTTTTTTTTACAAACCCAAGTTTTAATTCGGGTTCGGTAGTAATATAAATATAGTGTTTGTTAAAAAAACCTGATTTTTTTTTATTATTGAAATCAATTATGGTTAAGCCGGAAGCATGAAAAGTCCCCGTTTTTTTTACATCTGTCCATTTAATTTCAATATGTTTATAGATAGAATGGTACGTTATTGATTGCTTTGTAATTTCAATTTTTGAATTGTAATGCCATAAATAAATTATTGACAAACAAGAAATTGAAACGAATAAAAACTGCAACAAAACATTTACAGAAATTAATGAAAAGAAAAATAAAATTACAGGAATAATTATAAACAGATAAATAGGCAACACTTGTTTGAATTTTAATTTATCAGCTAAGAAGATATGCTTATTCATAACATATTCCGTTTTTATTATTAATTATTGTTACGGTAAATATCTGTACTGCTATTTTAACTATTGTTTGCAGATTTAAAATTATGTAAAAAATAACTTATTAAAAACTGCATTAACCCGGGGTTTTCCGCCTGCCTGCTGCAGGCAGGCTTTGCTTCCCACGCCCCATCACACGACCTGTTCCGACTTTTCGGAATTCATTCAATTCACTCCGTTCTTGTATGAACCACGAAGTGCTCGGCGAAGCCAATTAAGCGGGTTAAACTACAAATATAAATAAAAACCATACCTTTAACAGAGCTTTATTTAGCTTCTTAAAATGATATAGAAATACAATTTTGTAGCATGGTTAAAGAAACAATAATACACAAATGGGCTTATACCGGTAAACATGCACCGGAATTTTGGGCAGATTTATGTCCTGAATATTCTGATTGTAATGGTAAGCACCAATCGCCTATTGATATTAAAAATGCAAAAATAAATTCAATTTTAAAACCACCTGAATTTAATTATAAACCGGCAAACATACATATTGTTAATAATGATTTAACTGTTTTATTCAAGGTTAACAGCGATTGTTTTGTTCATTATAATTCTAAAAAATATAAATTGTTACAATTCCATTTTCATTCACATAGTGAGCACACGGTAAATGGAAAGTATTATCCTTTAGAAATTCATTTTGTTCATAAAGCAGCCAAAAATGATTTGTTAGTTATTGGTGTTTTTGTTGATACAGGCAACAAAAATCATTTTTTTCAAGAGTGGTTAAATAAAATACCTAAAGCTAATAAAGAATATAAAAGCAATCAAAAATTTGATGCCTTACAACTTATACCCGATAATAAAACCTATTATTTATATTCCGGTTCGTTAACTACACCTCCATGTTCTGAAATAGTTAATTGGTTGGTTTTTAGTAAATCGCTAACAGCTACTCAATATCAATTGAATTATTTTGCTTCTATTTTAAAAAATAATTTCAGGCCACTTATGCTTTTAAACAATAGAAAAATTAGCATTTTTAATGATAAGAATTAGCTTAAATAAATTCTATTCACTTCATTTTTTTTATATTTGATTACATAAAAGTTTAGATATTAATGCCATGAAGATTAAAATTTCATTCCTAATAATAATTGCAATTTTGTTGGTTAGCAGCTGTGTGCCATCATTAAATCCTTTGTATAACGAAAAAGATTTAATTTATAACAAATACCTGGAAGGAACATGGGTAGAAACAAAATCTAAAGAAACGTGGACATTTAAAAGAAAAAGCGATAAAGAGTATTGGTTAAATTATTTAGAGAATAATGATGAAGCTGTTTTTGAAGCACATTTGGTAAAATTAAATGATTATATTTTTTTAGATATTTATCCCAGTGATTTAAAATCAACTAATTATTTGTATCAATCACATCTGTTTCCTGTACATACATTTTCTAAAATAACTATAATGAAGAAGCAAATTGTTATTAAAATGCTTGACCCTGCATGGATAGAAAAATCAATTAAAAACAAAACCCTAACACTTGATTATGTAAAATCTGAAGATGAATCAATATTAATTACTGCCCCAACAGATAAATTACAGGATTTTGCTTTAAAATATGCTATAAGCAATGAAGCATTTAAAGATTCACTAATTTTAATAAGAAAATAATTTTAAAATAGATTATGCTAAAAAGAAAATGGACTAAATGGAAACAGAAAAAGTCAGGTGCTAAAATATCTGATATTCTATTCATAGTTTTTGTTATTTTGCTTTTAATTCCTTCAACACGCATTGAAGTAATGGGTTTTGTTAACAGGGTTAAAGCTAAAATAATACAACCCGGAATTAAAAAAGAAGCTGATAGAATTAAATTATCGGCAAGTGATTACAATTGGAGTTTAATGTCGCTTGAGAATGGAAATACAAATTTTAATGAGTTTAAAGGCAAAGTTGTTTTTTTAAATTTTTGGGCAACCTGGTGTCCTCCATGTGTTGGCGAATTACCAGAAATACAAAAGCTTTATAATAAATATAAAAACAATGACAGTATAGTTTTTTGTTTAGTATCAAACGAAAGCCCAACGGTTATTAATAGTTTTGTGCAAAAAAGGAACTATTCACTTCCCGTTTTTATACCCTACCAAAAAACACCTGCAGTTTTTAGCTCCAGAAGTATTCCAATTAGTTTTCTGATTTCAAAAAACGGGGAAATTGTAATTAAAGAAAAAGGTGCTGTAAACTGGAGTGGCAGCAGGATGGAGAAAATAATAAATAAATTATTAAATGAATAAGCTTTTTTACACTGATTGATTACATTTTTTGATAGAAAATAAAAAAAATCTTTTTTTCTTAAATTCTTAGTTGTAATTTAACACGTAACTTATTTTTATAAGTGTTGTGAATACAAATGGAAAAGTTTATTGTTAAACAAAACATTAATATAAAACTCAAAAATTTGCCAATTAAAAATGTGTTGGTTGTTCTTAGTATATTTGTAATTTGCATTTGTTTAACACATTGCTCAGTTTTATTGGTACACAGCGGAAAATCAAATCATAGCAATAAAGTAATTCCTCTTTTATATGATACAGCTAATTTAAAGCATATTCATAATTCAAATCAGATTCAGGAAAATCCTAATAGGATAATAAAATATTTACCGCCGTTTTCAACAGTAAAAATTAATAACGGTGAATTGGTTATTGAAAATAACTATCAATATGAAACTTCAAATTCCAGAATTAACTTAAATATAAGTGGTAAAAACTTTTCTGAAAGGATATATTTCAATCAAAAGACAGGTGCACTTATCGAATTTGGAAACTATAGGATTAAGATTTTAAGTTTAGAAAAGATTAATGATAACTACCAGCCAAAACTCTTAATTATAAACAAAGAGGTTGTAGATAAAAAAGGCGGAAATTAATACTCCGTTTTACGTAAAACGCTACTTGTTAAAATAAATAAAGTATAAAAATTACCAGCTAAAAATATTTGCCAAAGTAAAAAAGGCAATAAATGTTATCACTGCTATTTTCATAAGTTTAAGTTGAATTTCCTGGCTAAGTGTTTTCATTTTATTAAATTTTAGTTATTATTTATACCTAATACACTTTATTGAAATTTCACCCTATTTTTTTCTGAAAATACCTTTACAAATTGAATGCAACCTTTTTTAAAATATCTGCATCAGGATACTGATTTAACTTTTAAAACGTATTATTATGAATTTTAAATTAAGTTTTAAGCCGATTCCAATTATTTTTATAATTTTTCTGGTTTTATTAAGCTTTGGGTGCAACGATAAAATAATGAAAACTTATGAAGCAAACGTTCCTGTTTATATGTCGCTTAAAGATTGGAGAGCTGCTACTTTTTCGCTTACTGGCTCTCAAAATTTAGAACATCCCGGGAAAATTTATGTAAAGGATAATTACTTATTTGTAAACGAATATTTAAAAGGGGTTCATATTATTGATAATACAGACCCTGCTTCACCGGTTGAAATTGGCTTTTTGCCTGTTCATGCCAATGTTGACATGGCAATAAAAGATAATTACCTGTTTCTTGATAGTTATTATGACCTGTTGACATTTAATATTACAGACCCGGCAAATCCACAATTAGTGGATAGAGAAAAAAATGTTTTTGATTTTAACAATATAACTATTTTAGAAGGTTATGATGAAGATTACCCAATGGCTGAATATTCACCGGACAAAGGGATTATTTTACGATGGGAACAAAAAGTAATAACTGTTGAGGAAGAAGATTATTATGGTTGTATTAATTGTAAATATGAGGTTGATTATGCCATGAATTCATCAACAGGCACAAGTTTATCGCAAGGTGCAGGAACAGGTGGCTCAATGGCTCGTTTTGCAGTTTATAATACTTATTTGTATGTACTGAAAGATTATGAAATGTCTATTTTTAGTGTAGCTGATGGTGCTAACCCTGAGTACAAAAATTTTATTTATGTAAACTGGCAAGCCGAAACATTATTCCCTTCTAATAATAATTTATATGTAGGAACCACTTCGGGAATGCTAATATTTAGCCTTAGCACACCAACAGCCCCAACTAAAATAGCAACATACAATCATTTAACCAGTTGCGACCCGGTGGTAGTTTATAATAACAGGGCTTATGCAACTTTGTCGTCGGGTAGTTTTTGCAGTAACGATGTTAACCAATTAGATGTAATCGATTTGTCGAATATTTCCAGTCCAATGTTAATGAAATCATACCCTATGACTAACCCTAAAGGGCTTGCCATTGACAATAATACACTGTTTTTGTGCGATGGTGATGCCGGATTAAAAGTATATGATATTTCCGATGATTATTCAATTGACCAAAACCTGATTAGTCAGTTTCCTGATATCAACACATACGATGTAATTGCTTTAAATAATATTTTAATAATGACAGGAAATGATGGAATATATCAATACGATTATTCTGATATAAACAACATTATACTAATAAGTAAAATCCCGGTAATTCAATAATTTAAAAATGAAAAAAATGAAATTAAAAATATTAATAACAGCCATCCTTCTTTTTTCTGTTACTTATTTTTTTGCACAGGAAAATAGTGATATTGTTTATTTAAATAACGGTTCAATGATAAAAGGAAATATTATTGAATATTTCGCCAACGATCATATAACCATTAAAACAGAAGAGAATAAAACGTATAATTTTCCTGCTTCAGATATTAAGCAAATTAATTCAAGCAACATTGAAAAAGAAAGAAAAGACACCTGGTTTTTTAACAATACATCGCTTGGTGTATTAATTGGGAAAAGCAATGACTATAACTCAATGACCAATTTTACTTTTAATATGGTAAACGGTTATCAGTTTAACAACAATTTACAGGTTGGATTAGGCTTGGGATTTGATGTTATTAACCGAAATATTTACCTTCCTTTTTATGCTGATATGAAATATTTTGTCAGAAGCTCTTCTTTAAGTCCGTATGTAGGAATATCAGGTGGTTATTCTCTGCAAACAACTAAAAGTGAACGTTCAAATATTATTTATTACGATTATTATCAGAATTATAATACTGAAGCTAAAAACTCGAATGGACTAATGGCCGGATTTGAATTTGGAATTAGAAACTATACCAAGAGTGATTTTGGTTACCTGGTTAGTGCAGGATATCGTTTTCAGTATCTTACTTCAACCTATAACGATTGGCAATACCCTAATGTTGAGGTTTTGGAACAGCATTATATTCATCGTTTTAAGCTTACCGTAGGCATACTTTTTAACTAGTCCATCACCCGGATTAACTTTGTTAAGCTTGTAATTAGAGATTTTTTACTGTTTATTAAACGAAATTTATTGGTGGCCAATTTTTGGATTTTAAATCTGTAACTATTTATTCATCATCATATTGAAAAAGATGAAGGAAATGCCCCATTTTATCGCGTTTGGTTTTTAGATAAAAGTTATTGTATTTATTTGGTTTTATTTCTAAAGCAATGTTTTCAACTATTTCAAGTCCGTATCCTTCTAAGCCTTTGCGTTTAACCGGATTATTAGTTATTAATCGCATTTTTGTAACACCAAGTGAGCGTAATATTTGTGCTCCAACACCATAGTCGCGTTCATCTTCCTTAAATCCCAAGTCAATATTTGCCTGAACAGTATCTTTTCCTTGTTCCTGCAATTTATAAGCTTTCATCTTATTAAATAAGCCAATGCCTCTTCCTTCCTGATTCATATAAACAATAACACCTTGTTTGTTTTTATCAACCATTTTCATGGCTTCATGCAATTGAGGCCCACAATCGCATCGCAAAGACCCAAAAATATCGCCGGTAACACATGATGAGTGTACTCTAACTAAAACCGGTTCGTTTCTGTTCCATTTTCCTTTAATTAAAGCTACATGTTCTAATCCATTAGATTTTTGTTTAAATGGTATCAAGTCAAAGTTTCCATACTTTGTGGGTAATTTTACCGGTTCTCCTTTTATGACCAGGCTCTCATTCTGCAAACGATACGAAATAAGATCATTAATTGAGATTAATTTCAGATTGAACTTTTTAGCAATTTTTAATAGCTCAGGAAGCCTTGCCATAGTTCCATCATCATTCATTATTTCAACCAGTGCACCTCCCGGTTCTAAACCTGCCATTCTTGTCAAGTCAATGGCAGCTTCAGTATGTCCTGTTCTTCTTAATACACCTCTGCTTTTTGCCTTCAAAGGGAAAATATGCCCGGGCCTTGCTAAATCTTCCGGTTTGGTTCTCTTGTCAACAAGTGCCTTAATTGTTTTAGCTCTGTCGCTTGCTGAAATACCTGTAGTACATCCATATCCAATTAAGTCAACTGAAATAGTAAAAGGTGTTTCGTGTAACGATGTGTTTTTACCTACCATTAATTCAAGGCCAAGTTCCTCACAACGCTCTTCTGGAATTGAAGCACAAATAAGGCCTCTTCCTTCTTTTGCCATGAAATTTACTATGTCGGTATTTATTAATTCTGCGGCAACTATAAAATCACCTTCATTTTCTCTATCTTCACTATCAACAACAATAATAATTTCACCATTAGAAATTGCTTCTATTCCTTCCTCAATGGTATTTAATTTATTATCTGTTTCGTTTTGTAGGTTGCCAGACATTTGATTTTACTCCCGTTAAAAATTTTATAAAGCCAATTAATAAGGCTAAATTCATATTATAAAAATGTGTAATGAAGCGCAAAATTATAATATGTATTCCTAATATCCTCAATAAATAGTCAATAAATGGTAATAATAGTACAATTAGTTGTGTGTAAAATAAATACAGATAGAAATTATTGTTTAATCCAAGATAAAAACTGCTAAATAGGGCAAATAAAATATAAAAAGGGCCAAACCAGCGTAATATTTTGTGAGAAAAATAGCAATATCCAATTCCGTTTTTCTGAAAAATTAACTGTGTGAAAATTGCAAAATTTTGGAAATTTCCTGTTGCAATTCTTATTTTTCTCCTAAATTCTTCTTTCAATTCATTCGAAACATCTTCATAAACAATTGCATCTGTATTATTTATTGATGCATAATTTTTTTCAATTATTTTCATGTTAATGTAAAAATCGTCGACTAAAAAATTAGAAGGCACATTAGAAAATAGTTTTTTTCGTATAGCAAAACAGCCTCCAAATGGGCCCATCATAGCTCCCCATAATTTACCTTCCCGGTTTTTTATTGTCACCTCGCGTGAAATATAAGCTTTTTCCTGAATTGAAATCCCATCTTTAGCCAATCCCTTATTAACCATATTAGCATCAACTAATCCTATTTTAGGCTCTTTAAAATATTTTGCAAGTTCAATAATAGTTGTTTCTGTAAATATTACATTAGCATCGGTCAATAATAGTATTTCACCACGTGCACTATTAACTAACTGATTTATAATGTTTGGTTTCCCTTGTCTTATTGCAAAGTTCTTTAATTGAATTCTTTTGTCTTTTTTAATGAAATTTGTTATTATCCGATTGGTACTGTCGGTTGAATTATCAGAACCTATTATAATTTCTAATTTGTTTTCAGGATAATTTGACTTTAAAATGGAGGTTAGTTTCTCTTCAATAACTTTCTCTTCGTTAAAAACCGACATTAATAAAGAAACAGATGGCAGGTTATTTTCATTTTCAAAAGTTGAAATTTTTTTTGGTTTTTTTATTTTCATCATTAATAGCAATGAAAAGGGGAATAGGAGATAAGAATGAAATACTGCCAGTATGCTAATCCAAAATAATATTTCAATCATTGCAATAGAGAATAATAAAAGGAAATCAAATTATTTGTGATAGTAAATGTATCAAAATTTTTCTGGACAAAAATACCTGCTTCTTTGGAAATCATATTAAACAAATTATCATCTTTTATGAGCATACTTATTTTACTAATAAATTCTTCTTTATTATCAGCTAAGCAGATATTCTTTTTATCGGTTACCGGAATACCTTCAACGCCTAACCTGGTAGAAACAATGGCTTTGTGCATTGCAAGGCCTTCAATAATTTTAATTCTCATTCCACTTCCGGCAAAAAGGGGCACAACCATAATGGCTTTTGATTGTATAAAAGCTTTGGCATCTTCAATCTCTCCAATATATTCAACACCTTTAATATTTAAGGTTTTTTCAAAATCAGAAGCGGCATTTCTGCCGGCTAAATAAAATTTAAGTTTAGGAAAGGCAGCATGTAATTCCGGCCAAACCGTTTTAAAAAACCAGGTTAAACCCTCCAAATTTGGTATCCAGTCTAAAGCACCTATATGAAATAAAGTAGGAAATTCTATCGGTTTTTGAACTATTTGATAAGAAGTATAGTTAATGCCAACCGGGGTTATATGAATTGGAATTATACAACCATGCAGTTTGAATCTTTTTGCATCGTTTTCTGTAATAGGCAACAATGCATCGAAGTGATTAAGTGTTTTAGTTTCTAATTGTTTAATACGTTTTGCTAAAATTTTCAGATAAATCTTTTTTATTTTATTTGTTTCAAATGAAGCATTTTTTCTCCATATTTCATGTTCAACATTATGCGAACGCATTGCAATAAATGCATTAGAATGTTTCCGAATAGCAGGAACATAAAACGACATGTAAAGTCCTTCTAGTTGAACAATGTCATAATTGTTGTATCGTATTAGTTGTATTAGTTTATTTTTATATTCTTTTGATTTAAAGCGTATTGCGTTATATGGCTTGTTAGAAAACAAAAGGTTTGTAAAAGCTTTAAAAAATTTAATTTTTGTATTTGTATATACATCGTAAAATTTAACAAGGTTGGTTATTTGGGCAGGTATTTCATTAACCGGGAAATAATGTTTAGTTGTATTTAACGACAATAAATGAACGGTATTTCCCTGCTTAGCTAATTCAATTGATAAATTGAGTGTTGCTATTGAACCGCCATCTTTAGGCGGATAAGGCAATTTGTTTGTTAGAATTAGAATTTTCATAATTGCCAAATTACAAATTATTTAAGCAGTTATTATTCTGATTCAGTTTCTGAAGTTTTGCTTTTATTTCCAAAAAGCTTTTTAAAAAATTCAAAATAAGTATCTATTTTTAAAATTACAGAATCGGTTGTTGCTTTATAAGTAAGGAAAGCACCTAAAGGGAGTAGAACAAAGGAAGATAGCCACATACCTACAAAAGGTTGAAGAACACCTGAACGAACATACTTTTCTCCGGTTATTGATATAATATAATACAAAATGAAAAATAAAACAGATACTACTGTAGGCATGCCAATTCCGCCTTTTCTAATAATTGCACCCAATGGAGCACCAATAAAAAACAAAATAAAGCATGCAAAAGATAAAGTAAACTTTTTATGCCATTCAATTTGATGTCTTCTAATCCATCTGTTTTGTGCAATGGTGTTGTCAGAAATTGATGATAAATATGTTTTTGTAGTGCGGGCATAATTTTGTGCACCATCAATAACTTTAATTTTTGTTTTATAGTTTAATTTAGCAAAGGCACTATCAAAATTAATAGGTGCAACTGCATAAATATCTTTTTCTTTCATTAACTTATCAATACGCACAGTATCTTTTATTTCTTTCTTAAAAAAATATGTTTTATTTAGATTTTTTTTGAAACTTTTTCTTCTTTCATTAAGCTTTTTTTGAAGAGAATCAACTGCTTTGTCAAGTTGTTTAATATTAAGCATTTGATAATTCTGTCGAAATAAGTTTTCATTAGTTCTTGTAAATTCAAAACCACTTATTTCAAGTATTATTTGTTCTTCTTTAAAATGATCTTGTCTGTGAGGGTAGGTTTTTATGCCTGTTCTGGTTTTTTTGCCAACAAGTTCATTATAGCTGTTTCCGTTGTACAAATCAAATATCAAATATTGCTCATCTGCGGTTAAATTCATTTTTCCTGAATCGGCTGTTGTAACGTGTATATTCCCTTTTTTATCAGTATGGTCATATATCATTACATTATACATCATATTCTTAGTATTGTCTTTTTGTCCTATTTTTATGCTATACCCATCAATTCTATCATTAAAAATTCCGGGCTTAATGTTCAACTCAGGCCGCTGATGCCTTATGTCATATAATAATGAACCCATTTTAAGGTTTGTATATGGCAATACATTGTTTGAGAAGAAAAAAGCACTAATGCTTATAAAAATTACTAACACAATTAGGGGGGTCATAATTCGCTGTAGAGAAATTCCTGAAGACTTTAAGGCTAATAATTCATTATGTTCGCCCATATTTCCGAAAGTCATAATAGAAGACAACAAGATAGATAATGGAAGAGCCATTGGAACTAAGCCTGCAGAGGCATACATAAGTAATTCAGCAATTACTTTTAATTCCAGCCCTTTACCTACTAAATCATCAATGTATTTCCATAAAAATTGCATTAATAATAGAAATACTGCGATAAAAAAAGTTAGGATTAGTGGGCCTATATATGATTTAAATGTTAGTGCATGCAATCGTTTCACAAGAAAATATTTTTGATGTTATTTAAAAACGAATGCAAAGCTAAGATATTTTTCAATAGGAAAGAATATTACAAACCGAGTAAATGTTTTAATTCTGAAATTTGTGTATCCCAAAGATCTTTTGCATCGTCAACTTCATCATCTTCAGCAAAATCAGTAATTATAAGAGCTAAGTCACCGGTAAGTTCATCGGTGTTTAATTTAAATTCAAAATAAGATTTTTCATCTTCATCATCCAACCAATGAAATTTAACATATTTTCCGTCTTTTTTACCAGTCATTTCTGCTTCTTGTTCTGATCCTTCCCAAATAAAAGTATAAATATTGCCTTGAACATTCACATCGTCGGCAAACCATTCTGATAACCCTCCTGCCGTTGCTAATCGGTTAAAAAGAACTTTGGGTGATGAGTTAATGGTATATTCTAATTGATATTTTGTTTTCATTAGGCATAGTCTTTAGTAATTTTCCTAAATGTTGATATTTTGCAATATATAAAAAAATAGAAGAAATAGTAATTTAATGAACAGCTATTTTTAAAATAGTATTAAACAAAAAATTATATATTGAGAATATCGTTTTTCTAAAATTATTTTAAACCATTTTTTTATTTAAATAATTCTTTATATTTGCAGCTCAAAAAAAACAAGTTAATGTTTTTTTAATATGGCGAGGTAGCTCAGGTGGTTAGAGCGCATGATTCATAATCATGAGGTCGAGAGTTCAAGTCTCTCTCTCGCTACGACTGAACAAAGGCGTTTTAGGATATTGATTCTGATGCGCCTTTTTTCTTTGCATACAAATTGCATAAAAATGTTCCCGGTATTCATGTATTTTTTGTAATAAGAGTTAAAAACTCAACAAGGAAGTAATAATAGTACGTGTGAGGAAATTATTTGATAATAAATGTGAAATGTGGAGATAGGGGGAGTCGAACCCCCGACCTCGTGACTGCCAGTCACGCACTCTAGCCAACTGAGCTATATCCCCAACTTTATAAAAGAACATTTAAAATAATGTATTTTAAACAGATGCCAAATATATAAAAAATGATTTTACGAAATGGTTAATTATCGTTTTTTTTACTAATGAATAGACCTAAATTCATAACCTTGTTCTGATAAGTTATTTAAAATTACAGGTAAGGTATAATAAAGATTTTTACTGGCTTTAAGCGAATCATGAAAGACTATAATTGAACCATTTTTTACATGGGTTAAAACATTAGACACACATTTTTCAGGTGTGGTTTTTTTATCGTAATCATGGCTTAAAATATCCCACATAATTATTTTATAACGTTTTAGTAAGCTGAATTTTTGTGTTTGTTTCATTTTTCCGTAGGGGGGGCGAAATAAACGGGAATTTATATATGTTTTTGCCAATTCTATATCTGAAATATAAGTTCTGAAATTTGTTTTCCATCCGTTTAAATGACTATAAGAATGATTCCCTGTTTTATGGCCAAGCTCTATAATCTTCTTATATATCTCCGGATATTTTTCAACATTTCGGCCAAGGCAAAAAAATGTAGCTTTAGCATTAAAAAATTTAAGTTGGGTTAAAACAAAATCGGTTACATCAGTTGTTGGCCCATCATCAAAAGTCAGATAAA
This sequence comes from Chlorobiota bacterium, assembly GCA_013152655.1. GTDB lineage: Bacteria > Bacteroidota > Bacteroidia > Bacteroidales > B39-G9 > JAADFW01. The sequence goes on along the minus strand of JAADFW010000165.1, from coordinate 3,739 downwards.
TAACCTTTTCCCCTGTCTCAAAATCCCATTTTAGCCTATAAAAAACATTGCTAATTAATTTAGGTGTTTTTATCCATGTCATTTTTATTTCAGGTTTTCGTTATACTTCATATATAATTCACCTAACTTGCTTTTTATATTTTCCGATTGTTCATTATTCTGATATTGATCGCAAATTCTGATTAATTCGTTTAGCACAGACATTTCTCTTCTAATATCTAAATCAATAAGTTTTATCTGATTTTTAGTAAATGAAAAGTAATAATTTAATTTTTCAGTAGATTTAACATTAATTTTTTCAACCAGATTATCAGCTTTGTCTCTTTCCCCTGCTTTATAATATGCTTCAGCTATAGGTATGCTAAAATAGTTTACAGGTATAAGGCTGTCAGGCATTAATTGAACACAACGGTCTAATACAGTTATGGCTGAATCTTTTTTATTTTCAGAGAGTAATGCATTAGCTAATCTGGCAAGATTACTTCTAAAATTCATTATCATTCTCATATTAGTGTTGTCAAGAAAAACATTCGGATTATTAATTCCGCCCCATTTAAACTTATTCATCATATTGTTGTACATGATTTTTGTATCAATTCTTCCGATTTCTCCATTCTGTGTATTTGACTTAATAGGTACAACACGATATGCTAATCCTTCTAATTGAAAATATTTTTCGAGGTTTAAATAGTTCTTACTACCAACTGTTACAGCAAAATAAATTGGACGCTTCCAATTGTTATTTGCCAATAAATCTAAAACCATTAAGTCATTTTTTAAAATATACGACCTGTTTAATTTCCATTGCATTTGAGATACTATTTTGTTCCTGTCGTTCTCTGAAACTACGCCTTTTCTTATAACATTCTCAGAATCAATAGTTAATTTTAAATTTTTTACAGGTAAATAGTCAAATTCCTGTCCGTTTCCCGGGCGTAATTTTGTATTGGTGTTATCACTTGCAATAAAAGTAATTGCATCTTGTAATTCAATAGTATCTTTTATCCTTTCATAAATATATATAATATCACGTGTTCCCTGAATATATTTATCTTCTTTTAGCGAAATCGGAACCGGATCAGAATCATAAGCTTTTCGTTTTATTTGGCCAATGTACCAATCTGTATTTAAAAGGCTCAAATTCACTACTCTTACATCAGTACGAATTCCTTCAACTTCTTGTGCATACCATAATGGAAAAGTATCATTATCGCCGTTGGTAAAAAGAATTGCATTGGGAGCACATGAGTTTAAGTAATTACTTGCAAAATCTCTGGTAGTATATCTGTTTGATCGGTCATGGTCATCCCAATTTTCATTCGCCATTAATACCGGAACAAGTAAAAAGCATACAATGGCAATACTAATTGATAATGCTAATGAGTTCACTTTTTTATGTAATGAATTATAAATGGCGGCTACGCCAAGCCCTATCCAAATAGAAAAAGCATAAAAAGAACCGGCATAAGCATAATCACGTTCTCTGGGTTGATATGGATATTGATTCAAGTAAACTACAATGGCCAGGCCGGTAAAAAGAAATAACAAAAGAACAACCCAGAATTGTTTTATATCTTTTTTTTGGTGGTAAAAAAGCCCTATCAAACCCAAAATTAGCGGAAACATATAATAAACATTTCTTGTTTTATTATGTTTGAAGCTTTCAGGCATTTTTTCTGTGTTGCCTATCAAATAGTTGTCAATAAAATTAATGCCTGTTATCCAATTTCCATTTAAAATACTACCGTGTCCTTGAATATCATTTTGCCTGCCTGAAAAATTCCACATAAAATATCTGAAATACATATGGCCAACCTGATATTTGAAGAAGAATTTCAGGTTTTCGATAAATGTAGGCATAACAATAGTTTTTTGTTCTCCACTACCATCCCTGTATCTAATTTTCCTTCCTGTAATATTTGCCCATTGTTTGTAAGCTTTTATGTGCCTGTTTTCTGAACTATACATCCTGGGAAAGAAAGTTGTAAATCTGCTATCGTAATTTGGAACATCTTTTTGGTTTGTTACTTTATATTTCCCGTTTATTGGCGTATAAGTTTTAATTCCTTTTTTATAAGGTTTTTTTGAATCAAGTGGCGAATTGTAATATTGGCCAACTAATAAAGGCCTGTCGCCATATTGTTCCCTGTTTAAGTAAGAAAGCAATGAGAATATGTTTTCAGGGTTGTTTTCATCCATTGGTGGATCAGCTTTTGAGCGAATTACAATCATAGCAAAAGAAGAATAACCTATTAAAATTACCGAAAACATTAAAATTATTGTGTTTAACAATACTTTTTGCTTTTTTACAGAATAGAGTAAACCATAAACAATTAAAAAAATTAACATTACTGTAAAGAAGAAAACACCGGAATTATATGGAAATCCAAATCCGTTAACAAACAATAATTCAAACCATGATGCCACTTTAATAACACCCGGAATTATAATATATTGAACTGTCCCAAGAATTAGAATGGCAAGTAATGAAGTTTTTATTATTCCATTTCGGCTTACCTTGTACTTTTTAAAATAATAGATGAAAACAATTGCCGGAATTGCCAAAAGATTAAGTAGGTGCACGCCAATAGACAACCCCATTAAATAAGCAATAAAAATGAGCCAACGATTAGCATACTCTTCATTTGCAACATTTTCCCATTTAAGAATAGCCCAAAAAACCAAAGCTGTAAACAAAGAGGATGTTGCATACACTTCTCCCTCAACGGCTGAAAACCAAAAAGTATCTGAAAATGCATAAGCTAACGAGCCAACTATACCGCTTCCCAGAATTACTATTATTTGACTAATTGTTAGTTTTGTTGTGTTGAATAGTTTAACAGTTAAATGAGTTATAGTCCAAAACAGAAACAAAATAGTAAATCCACTTGCCAGAGCAGATAAACTATTAATCATTTTGGCAACATGCGAAATATCAGATGTGAAAAGTGAAAAGAACCTTGCCAGAATCATAAAAAGAGGAGCTCCTGGAGGATGCCCAACTTCCAGCTTGAATGAAGTAGCAATAAATTCTCCACAATCCCAAAAGGAAGCTGTTGGTTCAATAGTTAATAAAAAAGTTGTACTTGCAACAATAAAAACAATCCAACCGGCAATATTATTATAAAGTTTAAATTTTTTCATAATAGAAATTTTTAACGAAGATAATTAAAAGGAATAAATTAGTGCAAATACAACAGGATATTGGAATAGAATATTTTTAGCATCATAGGTTTGGTAAATTAAAATTTTTATTACTTTTGCAGCACGTTTTTTAAAAAACGATTTTTTGTCCGATGGTGTAACTGGCAACACGTATGGTTTTGGTCCATAAGAGTCCAGGTTCGAGCCCTGGTCGGACAGCAAAAAGCCTTGAGAAATCGAGGCTTTTTTTTATTGATTAAGTTATGTATTACGTTTATTTATTAGAATCTGTACCAACCGGAAAGTATTATATTGGACAAACGTCTGATATTGAAGGAAGGATAAAACGCCATAATGCCGGATATGAAAAATTTACCAAGCAATATATGCCGTGGAAACTAATCTCTTATATAGAGGTGTTGAGCAGAAAAGAAGCCATGCGCATAGAAAAGTACATTAAATCGAAGAAGAAAAGAGAAAATCAGTTAAATTATTTTATGGAGAATAAGAGCTCAGGCTCCGAAAAATAGAAATTTCTGCTTGCATGCCGGTATTATAGCGTACAAGTTAAATTTCTTAATTTTTCGAGAGTCCA
>JAADFW010000164.1 GCA_013152655.1 Chlorobiota bacterium | reverse complement strand
GAAAATAAATTATTTTTTTACTTGAAAAATAAGTTAATTATTTGATTTATTTTAACAAATACGTATATTATTTTTTTTATAAATGTAAATTAAAAAAAACAGCATAATGAAAAAGATTTTAGTAATTGACGATGCAGAGTTTATTTTGGAAAGTACTTCAACTTTGTTGAAATTTGAGGGCTATGAAGTCTTTACTGCTTCTGACGGGGATATCGGAGTAAAGATGGCATTCGAAAAAAATCCGGATTTAATTTTATGCGATATATCAATGCCAAAAATGACCGGATATGAAGTTTTAGACAAAATAAGAAACAATGTCCATACCGCAACTGTTCCTTTTTTATTTCTAACAGCTCTTAATGAAAAAGTAAATATGAGAGTAGGTATGGAAAAAGGTGCCGATGATTATATTGTCAAACCGTTTACACGTGATGAATTGTTGAACGCAATTGATGCACAATGGAAAAAACATCATTTGATTGAGCAACACGTACAAACAAGAGTAAATGAAGTCGGTAAAAATGTTACTTATGCTCTACCGCATGAATTTAGAACAGCTCTTAATGAAGTTATTGGCAATGCAAAATATTTAGGACAAACTGCCGAAAATATTGCAAAAGAAGAAATACAGGAAATTGCAAGCGATATTGTTTCTTCGGCTAATCGTTTGCTTAAAATAACTGAAAATTTCTTGACTTATGTCAGAATCGAATCATTTGCTATTAATCCCGAAAAAAGAAGGCAATTAAGAACATTTTATACGGAAGAACCAATTGCTTTAGTTAAAGATTTGACTAACGTTATTGCTTCAAAATACAATCGTAAAAACGACTTGATTATTGACGGATATGACGGAATGATAAATATTGAAATTTCTTCTGAGAGTTTCTGTAAAATAATTAATGAAATAGTTGATAATGCTTTTAGGTTTTCTAATGAAGGAGAAAAAGTCAATATCAATTTATTTAAAAAAGATGATTTTCTATTTTTTGAAATTGAAGATAACGGTAGAGGAATGAGTGTAAACCAGATTAATACAATTGCAGTTCTTACTCAATTTGAACGCAAGATATATGAACAGCAAGGTGTTGGATTGGGTTTAATCATCTCAAAAAGATTAGTAGAAATTCATGACGGTGAATTCAAAATTGATTCAGATTCAATTAATGGGCAGGGAACTAAAATCACTTTTTCTTTGCCAATTCAAAAATAAATTTTGAATTCTAAACCGATTTTCTTTTTTTATTTCCCAATCTTCAATTCAGAATTAAATTTATTTTAATTGTTATTTCCATATAATATCAATAGTTTATTGATTTTAGCAAGAGCTAATAAGAATTTTTTTTCATTTTTTTTGCAACCAAATTGCACTTTTTGTGTTATTTGTAGTAAAGAGATTGAAAAAAATTGAAAATTAAATTGGAAATAATTTTAAACCATTTTTAAGAAGAAATGGTCAAAGAAAAAAAGAATTTAATTGGTTTTAAAAAAAATATTTTTAATAATTTATCGAAAGGATAAAATGATGAAAAGAGTATCGATTCTATTAACAGCATTCGCATTAGTTCTGATGATTGGTTTATCATCATGTAATCAAGATGGCGGTCCCTTAGGTGAGGGCTATAATTTATATGACGCACCCGAATTTCAAGCACCTGAGGCGGATAATTCACCTGTTGACATTACAGCACCTTCATTAGACCAACCGTTCCAAATTATACCCCTTGATGAAGATTATCGTTGTTTAAGTGATGATGATTTCATGGGAAGCCAAAATGGTAGCGGAATGATGGGCGATGGCTCAGGCAGCGGAATGATGATGGGCGGCGGACACGGCGACCACGGCGGACACGGCAATGGCAACAATGATCATTGGAAAGGTCATAGAGACAGATTTATGCCTTTGGCACGTGTATTACGTTCTTTAAATCTTACCGCTGACCAAAGAGATCAGCTTAAAGACTTTATCTTTAACTATCGCTTATGTTTAAGAGACGCTATCATCAAACTTCGTGAGACCGAAAGAGAATTAATAAGCGGCTTTAAAGACAAAAGAGACGCTATTATCACCGCATACAGAAACGGTGAAATCACAAGAGAAGAAGCTATGGACCAATTAATGGAATTAAGGGACAGTATTCGCGAAACTTTAAGAAATAATGATGCAAGAGTAATTGCTTGCGAAGCTATGAAACTTTGTAAAAAAGATTTCTTTGCTTCAATTCGTGGTATGCTGACTGAAGAACAACAAGCAATTTGGGACGAATGGGTTTCAAATTTACCCGAAAGAGATTGCAACGATTTACAACAATAATATGTTGATTTCATTTTTTAAAAGGGCAGATAAACTCTGCCCTTTTTTTTTACATAAATACTACTGCATATACCGAAATTATTAAACCCAGTGTATAAATAACCGCACCTTTCGGCGTTAAACTCTTCCAGTAAGATAGAAAATAAAATTTCTTTTTACCTCTGCTTTTATAATTTGCAATAGCATATATAATAACCGCTATTCCTGCTATCAAAACTAATAATTTTATCATTTTTATCTCCCCCGAAAAATAAACATAATCTTTTTTGGGAAAGTTATCAATAATTATACCTATTTTTTTATTTTATTAATAATTTCGCTTGTTGATTTTCCTTTAACCAAGGGAACAATTCGCACATCACCACCATTTTCTTTCACAAAATCCGCACCTACAATAGTTTCAATTGTGTAGTCTCCACCTTTTACCAACACATTGGGTTTTAATTCTTTAATTAATTCAAGCGGTGTGTCTTCATTAAAAATTGTTATATAATCTATCATTCTCAAAGCGGATAAAACGAAAGCTCTATCCGACTGGTTATTAATAGGTCTGCTCTCGCCTTTTAATCTTCTAACGGAGTCATCGCTGTTTAATCCGATGATTAAAACATCGCCGAAAGATTTTGCTTTATAAAGATATGTTATATGTCCCGAGTGAATAATATCAAAACAACCGTTTGTAAAAACAATTTTCTTGTTTTCCGATTTCAGATTATCCAATATTTCTTTTAATTTTCCTTTTTCTAATATCATAATTTATTACTTCAAGAATAAAGTTTAAAAAATTTAATTTTCATTAATCACAAATATCTTAAATTTGCAATAAACATTTTAATTTATTCATAAATAATTTGAAAATTATGGAAAAAATTGCAATATATCCGGGAACTTTCGACCCTATAACTTTGGGGCATATAGATGTAATTGAAAGAGCAAGCATTATTTTTGATAAAGTAATAGTTGTAATTGCAATTAATTCAAAAAAAACCTGTTTGTTTTCGGAAGAAGAAAGAATTTTAATGGCAAGAGAATCATTAAAACATTTATCAAATATTGAAATTGATAAATTCAACGGCTTAACTGTTGATTATGCAAAAAAAAGAAATGCTACTACTATTATTCGAGGTATTCGTGCAATTTCGGATTATGAGTATGAATTTCAAATTGCTTTAATGAACAGGAAACTTAATCCCGATGTTTCTACAATTTTTTTACTACCCAATGAAAAATACACTTATTTAAATTCAAGTATCATAAGAGAATTATCTAAATATAATCAAGATGTTAGTGACTTTGTCCCTCCGATTGTTTCAAAAATGTTAAAAGAAAAATTAGAAAAGTAAGAAAATCAGGACGGTATTCCGAATTTTAATCCCTCAGAGATACTAAACTCAATACCTTATACTAATCAATTATTAATTGTTAATTAAAAGAGATTTTTAAATGTGTTCGGAATGATAGAATAT
>JAADFW010000163.1 GCA_013152655.1 Chlorobiota bacterium | reverse complement strand
TCCAACAGGTGTTTCGTTGCGAGAGAATTTGAAGAATCTTCGGAGACAGGAACGCAAATGACGGGAGTTAATCCTGGTGCCCCTGTCAGGGACACAATCAAATGGCATTCCATAACATGGGAAGCTAGAAGACAGCAGATCAGAAGACTGCAAATGCGTATCGCAAAGGCTGTTAGGGTAAAATAGCCGGGTTGCTCCACAAGAGCAACCTTTAAAATGCTTGAGCCGTATGATGGGAAACTATCAAGTACGGTTCTGAGGGGGGAATCGGGCCGCAAGGCCCGTGACCTACCCGGTGGGCATTAAATAAGAAGTCAAATTACAAGAATCTGAAATTATAAAAGGAGCTAAATTATGAAAAGATTGAGAGTTATCATAAATTTTGTTTTTATTTCCTTGTTGCTGTTTTCCTGTAATACTGATGGAAACAAATCAAATTACTTAAAACAATCAAAAAGCACATACCAGAAGATTCTGGAATCTGGTAAAATCAGAGTCGGATATATTTCATACCCTCCGAGCTTTATCAAAGATCCCAATACTGGAAAATTTTCAGGCATATTTCACGAAGTGCTTCAGGAAATTGGAAAAAAACTACAATTGAAAATTGAATACACAGAAGAAGTGGGCTGGGGTTCAATGATTGAAGCAATTAATTCTGGAAGAGTTGACTTGATTTGTACAGGAGTTTGGCCTACAACTGAAAGGGGCAAACATGTTGATTTTACTAAGCCGCTTTATTACAGCACAGTAAGAGCCTATGTTAGGTTAAACGATAATAGATTTGATGGGAATTTAACCAAAATAAATAACCCTGATATAAGAATTTCTTCTATCGACGGAGAAATGACATCCATAATTGCTAAATTTGATTTTCCAAAAGCTAAAGGAGTTAGTTTGACACAGATGAATGATGTTTCACAAGTGTTATTAGAAGTTTCAAGTGGAAAGGCTGACATAACTTTTGTTGAGCCTGCAATAGCATTAGAATATATGAGCAAAAATCCTGGTAAAATCAAAGAAGTTAAAAATGTCCCACCTTTACGAGTTTTTCCAAACACTATGATTGTAGGCAAAGGTGAAGTCCAACTACTATCAACTATTAATATTGGTATTGACGAATTAGCTAATAATGGTTTTATCGACAAAATAGTCTCAAAGTATGAGAAGTTTCCTGGTTCTTTTCAAAAGATAGCTTTACCATATAGAGAATAATAAACATATGTCTGTATTCAAAATCATACAAGAATATCAAGAAGGCTTTATTAAAGGTATTGGAGTTACATTCCAATTATGTCTAATTATTTGGTTAAGCGGCTTCTTCATTGGCGGCTTACTCGGCATCTTGGGTTCTAAATACAAACTCGGGATTGGAATACCCTCAAAAATATTATCTTTTGTTCTTTCAGGTATTCCTATTTTAGTTTTTCTTTTTTGGTTACATTATCCAGCTCAGGCATTGTTACAAATTCAAATTGCCCCATTCATAACAGCATCTGTCACTCTTTCAATTGTAAATATTTTTGCTGTAGCTGATATTGTTAGGAATGCAATGGATAATTTACCAAACCAATATATTGAAGTGGCAAAAGTCTGTGGCATTCCAATTACTAGGCGTCTTTGGAAAATCGACATTCCATTGATTTTTAGACATGCTATATCACCCTTTATTATTGTTCAAGTGAATATGTTGCATATGACTTTATTTGCAAGTTTAATATCCGTTGATGAAATTTTTAGAGTAACTCAACGTGTCAATGCTATTATCTATAAACCAGTAGAAATTTATACAGCATTAGGCATATTCTTTTTGATGATATCATTACCTTTAAATGGTTTAGCTCTGTGGTTAAAAAATAAATATGCTAGAGATATTTCCGAAAGATAGACTATGCTTAAAGGAATTAACATTTCAAAATCATTTGGCACAAAAAAAGTTCTTGATAATGTAAATATCGAAATAAATCAAGGAAAAGCAGTTATTATTTTAGGCCCAAGTGGTTGTGGGAAAACAACCTTATTGCGTTCTCTTTCATTGCTTGATTATCCAGATAGCGGTAAACTAACAATTGATGATTTAGAGTATACATTCCCCTCACGAAATAACAATATTAAATTGCCTTATCCCAGAGTAACAGTTGTTTACCAGCAATTGTTTTTGTGGCCGCATCTAACTAATAAAGAGAATATAATACTTGCCGTAAAAGGAAAAGATTATCATGCTGATTTTGAAAGACTAGTTGAGTTTTTAGATATGCATGATTTTATAAATAATTACCCTAATCAATCATCATTAGGTCAGAAACAAAGAATTGCTATTGCAAGAGCATTAATACTAAGACCTAAATACATTCTTTTTGATGAAATAACTTCATCTCTAGATATTGTGCAAATAGAAAATATAATTGAAATAATTAATAATTTAAAAAATGATAACATAGGGATTTTTTTAATAACCCATAATATGGATGTTGCAAATAAAGTTGGAGATAAAAAAATACATCTAAAAGGATGAGCACATGGCAACACAAAACGAAAAGTTTTTTCATCAAAAACTAGAGTGGCAAATAGGAATTTTCATTGCTTTAGTTCTAGCTGGATTGGGTATCTGGGCTTCAATTAACCAACCATCATTTGTAAGTTTTTTTAAATGGATTTATAAATATATTTTTCTTTCAATATATTTCTGGTGTTTTGTAGCTATCCTGTTTGTGCTCTTCTTCAAAAGGAATAAATTATATAAACAAAACGAAAAAATTAAATTATTAGAAGAAGAATTAACAAATGCAAAAGAAGAATTAACAAATGCAAAAGAAGAAATATTAATACTAAAATCTAAAACAACACCTTTTATTAAACGCTGGGAAGAGATACTAGAAAACGGTATAAAGTTTGGTTCTCTTTATTATCCCCCAATGTTGGATTTTGATAATGTTGGTGATCCAATAGGAATTGGTATAGATATATTAAAAATAATTTTTAACGGAAGAATTAATAAAGAATATTATAAAGTCTCTTGGCAAAATTTAGTTAAAATCTTATACGAAAAAGATAATGATGGCAAATTTATAATGGACATTATAGCTACACCAATTTTTGAGACTAATGAGCGTTCAAAACTTCTTTCTTTTTCATTGCCATTGTTTTATTCAGAAATAGGCTTATACTACAATTGCGAAAATGAGTATTTCAAAAATATAGAACCTAAAAATTTTGAGAATGCAATAAATTTTATCAATACTATAAAGAATATAAATGTTATTTGCATTGAAGGTGAATTATCGCATAGAATGATTAAAAAACATTTTGAAGGGGCTATTTCAAAAATTGCTAATAAAAATGAATTATCCATCCAAGATTTATTAGCTACAATAATTGATGATTCTATTAACTCTGATATTGTCTTTGCTGAAACTTACCAAGCAGATAAATTAATTCAAAATAAAGCAGTAAAGGGAGATAACAAATTTAAGAAATTGAAGAATTTATTTAAAGAACGTCAATTACTATATCCAGTCGTATTTGCTATGCGTAGAGAAGATTACGTTCTTAAAAACTATATTAATTTAAAACTAATAGAACTTGACGGTCCAGGATCAGGAATTATTAAATTAATTAGAGCAAGTCTTTTATCGCTAGGTGAGAACATTCATGATGAAGATTTAAAAAAATATTTTATACGAGAATACTCTAATCTCACAAACTCACAAACAAAACAAATAAAAGATCAGGCGCTCTCGGTGCCTAATCCCACGAAGTTGACCGGCAAATCCCATTTTGATTGACCGGCAATATCTCCTTCAAAAGCTGCTCAGTTTATTTTACACAA
>JAADFW010000162.1 GCA_013152655.1 Chlorobiota bacterium | reverse complement strand
GTTCGGGAAATATTTTTATTGGAAGAAGTGCAGGTTGGTTCGAACAAAATTCAAATCGTTTAATTATTGAGAATACTGAAGCTGATGAAAACGGAGCATTAATTTATGGCGAGTTCGATTCTGATTATCTTAGATTTAATGCAAGGGTTGGAATAGGTATGAGAGCTGAATCTGATGCAAACCTTTCTATTGAAGACACAAATGGACTTGCTTCAATTAAAATTAGAGGAACAGGCGATTCTTACAACTATTCACGATTAGTATTAGAATCAAAAGAGAGTGTTAACAAATTTTGGCAACTTGCTCATAAAAAGAATAACGATTATAGTGTAGTTTATTATGATGGTAGTTCTTTTTTAAGCAGATTTCAAATATTTGCTGCTGGTGGTGCTAAACTATATTATGGAGGCCTTGTTGTTGACAGTACAATAACTGCAAATAAATTAGAATCGCAAGGAGGGTTAAGTGCCGGGCTAAATTCAATAACAGGAAATTATACTGCTACAGTTGACGATTATACAATATTAGCATCAACTTCTTCGTCTGATATCACAATTAGCTTGCCTGCTGCATCTACTGTGAAAAATCAAATTTTTGTAATTAAAAAAACAGACTCTAATGCTTATAATGTGATTATTGATGGTTCGGGTTCTGAAACTATTGATGGTGCTGCCACACAGTCATTAACTGCTCAGTTTATGGCCTATACAATTCAGTCTGATGGAAGCAACTGGTATATTATTGGCAAACTCAATTAGTTAATGTAATTGCGCTTACGTTTTATTGCCCTTGTAAGTTATGTGGAATAGCTATCCGTATTATCTGCAAGGGCTTTTTAGTGAGCATCAGGAATAAGGCTTGTAAGTATAACCAGATTTCTATTTAGCCGATAAATGTTAAAAAAATCATAAAAAGCAATTATTGAATACGCTTTCAGGATAGATAAAATAAATTGTTATTTCTAAATCTGCATTTTTTTGTATATTTCATTATCATTGTATAAATTGAAAACGAGTTAATTCTAAATTATTATTAGTATCCGATTAATCATATTTAAATATAACCAAAATCTATTGTCATGAAAAAATTAATATCATTTATTAGTTTAAATTTATTATTGAGCTTAATATATGCTCAGTCGCCTGATGTGTTTAATTACCAGGCAGTTATTAGAAATACCAGTGGCGAAATATTAGCAAATCAGGATATTAGCCTGCGCATAAGTATTATGCAAGGCTCAGCCACCGCAACAGCTTTATATGTCGAAACACATCAATTGGAAACCAATGATTTTGGATTAGTTAACTTGAAAATAGGGGGAGGCGATGTTGAAACAGGTATTATTTCAGACATTGACTGGAGTAATAGCCCTTATTTTTTAAAAGTTGAATTGGATGCATCGGGAGGTTCAAATTATACTGTTATGGGAACTTCTGAACTTCTTTCAGTGCCATATGCCCTGTATTCAAAAAATACCGGGAATATTGATGATGCTGATGCCGATCCGGCAAATGAAATTCAAACACTCGATTTAAATGGAAATACATTAAGCATATCAAATGGAAATAGTGTAACCTTACCTGAAAACGGTTCAAAATGGCAATCAGCAGGGAATAATATATATTATAATTCAGGAAATGTAGGAATTGGTTCTGCCACTCCGGGCACGCCATTAGAAGTGCATGCTTCAAATACCAATCCTGACAGTGCTATTTTTAACGTTATAAATGCAAACGGCGATACGGTTTTTGCAGTTTATTCAGGTGGAGTTAGAATTAATATTAATAATGGAATAAAAGGCAACAAAGGCGGTTTTGCAATTGGCGGTTTAACTTCCGGTAAAAGTAATGTTGAGTTTATGAGGGTTACATCCGATAGTGTGCGTATATATGTTGATACAAATTCGGTAAAAGGAAATAAAGGCGGTTTTGCTATTGGAGGTTTAACCTCAGGTAAAGCTAAAGCACCTGAGTTTTTAAGAGTAACGCCGGATAGTGTAAGGGTTTACATAAAACAAAATGCATTAAAAGGCAATAAGGGAGGATTTGCCATTGGTGGACTTACATCGGGGAAAGCAAGTGCAACAAATTTTCTTCAGTTAACCCCTGATAATTATTTTATAGGAAAATTAGCCGGTTTTTCAAATACTAACGGTTTAGATAATGTATTTTTTGGTACTGAAGCAGGTTTTAGTAATACCCTTGGTAGTTCAAATATTTTTCTTGGTACCGAAGCAGGCCATGAAAACACAATAGGGGAAGAAAATTTATTTATGGGGCTGGGTGCCGGCTATTCAAATACAATAGGAAATTGGAATATTTTTCTTGGAACCGATGCAGGGAGCTCTAATATCTCGGGCGAAGACAATATTTTCCTTGGCCTGGCAAGCGGGTTTAGCAACGATACAGGAAGCTATAACATTTTTATGGGTAATAATTCAGGCTATTCAAACACGCATGGAACCGATAATGTTTTTGTTGGCTTAGATGCCGGCTATTCAAATACCGTAGGATTAAATAATATTTTTATTGGAAACGAATCAGGGTATTCAAACGTTGATGGTGAAGAGAACTTGTTTATGGGATCCGATGCCGGTTATTCAAATCAGTTTGGTTCGTATAATATATTTCTCGGCAACGATGCCGGTTTTACCAACACAAGCGGTGAAGACAATGTCTTTCTCGGCAATTCCGCCGGATACTCAAACACCACGGGTTTCTCCAATGTTTATATTGGCAACGATGCCGGTTTTGCCAGCGATACGGCAATTTTTAATGTTTTTATTGGTAATACGGCCGGTGTTTCAAATACCACCGGAAGCTCAAATATATTTATTGGCGATGCCGTTGGCGAAAGCAATACAATAGGAAGTGAAAATATATTTATTGGCGATTGGGCAGGGGCAAGTAATATAAGTGGCGAATTTAATGTATTTATTGGCGACCAGGCCGGCTGGACAAATACCATAGGAAGTTATAATATTTTCTTTGGCGATGAAGCCGGATATTACAATGTTTCAGGAAGTTATAATGTTTTTATTGGTGAAGAAGCAGGCTTTAGCAATACAACAGGCGTAGATAATGTTTTTATAGGAAATGAAAGTGGAATAGCAAACACAACCGGTGGGTTTAATGTTTTTCTTGGAAATAACAGCGGTTTTTCTAATACCATTGGCGAAGAAAATTTATTCCTTGGCTTAGAAGCCGGATTTAACAATGTTGATGGTTCATATAATGTATTTCTTGGAACCAGTTCGGGGTACTCTAATTCAGCAGGAACAGGAAATGTATTTTTAGGTTATGAAGCAGGCTATTGGGAAACCGGTTCCGATAAATTTTATGTTTCAACCGATCAGGGTGTCGATTTGGCTGATGGCATTAATGCTTCTTTAATGTATGGAGATTTTAATACACAAATGCTACGTATAAATTACATGTTGGGTGTTGGGCGCGAACCGCTTGCCAATGAATTGGAAGTTGATGGCGATGCTTCTAAAACAACAGCCGGCTCATGGCTGGCTAATTCCGACAGGAGAATTAAAACTGACATTCGTGATATAGAAGATGCCTTCGGGACTATTATGAAATTGCATCCCGTTAAATTCAAATATACTAATGAATGGAAACAAAAACATAAAAGTATTGAAGATAAATATTACTATAATTTTATTGCACAAGAGTACCAACAGGTTTTTCCTGAATCGGTAAAAGGAAGTGGCGAATATTTAGATGGCGATAGTAAAGAAATTTTACAAATAGATGCTTATAATGCTTATAATGCGCAAATAGTTACAATTAAGGCAGTTCAGGAATTAATTAAACAAAATAAAAAATTAGTTGAAGAAATAAGGCAACTAAAAACAGAAAACAGCAGTCTTAAAACAGAAGTTTCTAAAATCAAAAATATAGAAAATCAATTAGCCGATTTGCAAAAGTTAATAGATAATTCTATTTTAGGGCAAAATTAAAATGCTTTAATTTTTTTATAGAACTTTTTTGAATTGTTTGATGAGGATGTCACTGATAAAGTCATCCAAGGTGTCATTTCGGACGAAGCGGAGAAATATACTTTACTGTATATGAGATATTTAAAATTATCGACTGCGCTCGAAAGGACGAAAAAAGGATTTTTTTAATATCCTTTTGATTCTGCGAAGACAAAAACAAACAAATTAAAAATAATTGATTTTAGTAAGTGATTAATTTGTAACATTAAAAGATTGTTAATGTTGCTTTACTGTTTAAAAAATATCAAATTATAAACATTAAATCTATTTCCTTAATAATATTAATAATAAATCTAAAATTTACACTAATGAATAAAGAGTATTACATCTTAAAACGCACGATTCTTTTTTTATCGGTATTTGTTTTGCTACAAACTGATTTTTTTGCACAAAATATAACAATAACCGATGATAATGTATATACACCTGATGC
>JAADFW010000161.1 GCA_013152655.1 Chlorobiota bacterium | reverse complement strand
ATAAATACATTTGTATTGTACGAAGGAACGCCTCCTCCTCCTCCTCCGTCATCCCAATTAAGAGGATTATCCCATCTTACATTATTTGCATTGTCGTTTCCTGTCCAGGTTAAAGTAGGATCAGTATAATACCAGCGAACTAATCCTGTATGTGCCGCAGGAGTACCTTCATCATCTTCTTCATAATAGTAACTTCCTCTTAAGCCAAATGCATCTTTAAATACTACCGGGTTTGTACCCGAAATGCGCTTTGCATTAATAGAAGCTCCACTATTAAATATCATACTACGGATTGTATCGGTTGAGCTAAATGAATTTTCTAATAAAAGATACCTGCCGCCAGAAACTCCATTTGAGAAAGTACCATTTGACAAATTATTAGTACTGTTTATTGTAGCACCTGATTTTATCCAAATTCCTGTTGTATCAATATATGATATTTCATAATATTTAGCATGAATTTCGGCTCCTGAATTTATTGTTATTGAATAGTTTGTGGTACTTTGGCTTGAAATAGTTGCAATATTATTATCGTCTAATCCTATTGCTTTAATAATACCTCCGGAATTAACAACAACAGAAGAGTTATCGCCTAATTTTAAGAATGCATTTTCATCAACATATAATGTGCCCCCTTCTATTGTTAAAATATCAGTACCTGTACCATCGCCAAAATTGAGTGTATTTCCGTTTAAGTCAAAAATACCTCCTGTAACATTAAGATTACCACCAATTGTAGCATTAGCTGACAATTGGTATGTAGTACTTGCTCCTGCATTTATATCAACATTGTAAAAATTTGAAGAACCAATATTAATTGTTTCTGTTCCTGCTGTAGAACTGTTAAATGTAACCTTGGCTGACTGCGGATTAAATGTTCCTGAATTAGAAAAACTGCCTCCAATAGTCATGTTGTAGTTATTTGCTGTTGCATCAAGTGTTCCTGATAGTATTTTTAAATCGTTACTAATTGAGGTATTGGAGTTCAATTCTAAAGTTCCTACTGCGTCAACAATAAGATTATAAAATGAAGCATCTCCGTTAATTAGCGATTTTGTTCCCGAAGTAACTTTTAAAACAACCGTACCTTGTCCTTTATTGAAAACAGCAGCCGTCTTTTTCTCCCAGTTGCCATCTACAACAAGCGTATCTGTTGTGTTTGTCATTGTAAAGGTTCCTTCATTTGTAAAATCTCCGGTTACAATAAGTGTTGTGTCTCCATCACCTGCAGGCGTATCTAACGTTAAAAATGCTCCGTTTTCAATTGTAAGATTTTTTGACTGGGCACTATCTTGTGCAATTTTTGGAGGATTTAATGACTCTGCAATTATTACATCATCTGTAGATGTTGGTATTTTCTGAGCACCAATATTTGCATCCCAATTACGTTTGTCAAACCAATCATCATTAATAGTTCCTGTCCATGTTAATGTAACCGGGCCCGTCCAGTTTATTAAATTACCCGGATCATTATCATAGCTTTCGCCTGACAAAGCTCCTGTTGCATTATAAAACTCAAGAGTTCCTATTGTAGAAGATGTTTTTGTAACGTTATAAGTACCATTACCCGGATTAGATGGAAAAGCAACATCTTCAATGCGGGAAGCACCTGTAAATGACTGTGTATTTTCAACTCTTAAACAAGTACCACCAGAGTACGGATTAGTAAATGTACCGACATTGAATTTATTATTACTATCAATAGTTGATCCATCTTTCAGGTAAATTCCACTTGCTGTCATATATTCAAATAAGTAATTATTTGCTTTTATTGTTGCTCCACTTTCTACCGAGAAGTTGTATCTTCCATTGTTTCCCTGGTTTGTTACTGTAGCAACAGAGCCATTTGAGCCTATTGCTTCAAAAACTCCTCCTGATAAAACGCTAAAGTTATTCTGGTTTGCTAATTTCAGATATCCTCCAGCACCAATTATATAAGTACCTGAAATACTTGCTGCATCAGTATAATTACCCATATTTACAACCTTCCCGTTTCCGTCGAATGTACCGCTTGTTAGATTAAATGTGCCATTTAGCGATAAATCGTCTAATAGTGTATAGGTGGCACCGGCATCAATCGTCAGGTTATTTAAAGTTGAACCGTTCATTTGAATATTTGCTGTTCCTGATGTTTTAGCTAGTTTATAAGTACCTGTTGCATAAAATGTTCCATTACCTGAAGCTGTAATATCTCCTTCAACAGTAATTGTAAAATTATTATATAAATAAAGAGTACCTTCAATAACATTTAAATTACTGTTTACTGTGATATCTGTATTGTAAACACGCATTAAATCGCTTGTACTGTTAATAGTGAGCTTATAAAAATCATTGGTTCCTGATGTTCCCAGATAAATCCATTGATTTGTTCCCGGCCAGGTATTTGATCCGTCCATGATAACTTCACCTTGTCTGCTTAAAAATGTTCCGGTATATTGATTGTACCAGTTTCCGGCAAGGTTAATCTTATAATTATTTAAACTTACGTCAAGTGTAATGTCTGAATTATCAAGGTATAATCGTCCATTAACATCAATATCTCCGCCCAGGGTTTTTGTTGTTGGATTACTTAAATTCAGATAACCGTATTGAACAACCGGGTCTGTACCGGTACTTTTCCCTTTTATTGTCTGGTCAATGGTTCCGTCATAAATTGCATAACTCATTTTATCAGCAACATATGATGAAAAACCGGTTGGATAATTATTAGCTCCTCTAATATATATTCTATTGTAAGGGTAGTCCATTTGCGACATAGTAAATGTTCCTGAACCATCAGTATTGCTTATTTGGTAATCATAACAATTTAGTGCATAGCAATTTACTGTTAAATCTCCGGTCATGCTAATATTTCCATCCACATATTTCCAGTTATTTGTTTCAGCAGTTTGGTTGTTTAATTGTAAGTTATTAAAAGAAGAGGCTTTAATTGTTTGAGTACCTCCATCGAAAATAATAGAGCCTGTACCACTATAGCTTCCTTCTCCGTTCCAGTATCTTCCCGCAAAATTATGAGTTTCACCACCGTCGTTAAATGTACCGCCTGATGCTATATAAACGTTTCCGTCAATATCAAATGAACTGCCTGAGCCGGCAGTTAAGGTTGAATTAACAGTTAATGCTCTATATGTTTCATTACCATAATAATAATTGCTACTTAAATTGCCTGAAGTTGTTTTAGTTCCTGTTCCTGAAATAGCCAACTGGCTGAAAGTACCATTTGTAATTGTTTGATTTCCACCGTCAAATTCAACAGTACCTCTTGTCTCGGTTGAGAATGTTCCACCTGAATTATTATAGTTTCCACCAATAGTAAGTGTATATCCAACAGTATTAGGATATACTGTTCCGTTTGCTATAGTGAAGTTACTATCAACATCAAAAGTAGTTCCTTCAAGGAAGAAAGTTGAAGTCCCATTAAACAAAATATGATTAAATGTTGCATTTCTTGGTGTTATATAAGCAGAACCGGTTGATGAAATAAACTTAACAGTATCGTTGCCATTAAGGAAATTTGCATCTGATGCACTATTCCAGTCTCGCCCAATTTCTATTGTTGATGAAGCATCTCCAATACCCAGTATTGCTCCTGCACCAAGTGTTAAATCGTTCTTTATCTTTAAAATTCCTGACTCAACAACAAGTATTCCGTTGGTTACATTTAATGATTTACATTTGGCTGAATCTGCTGTATTGACAATTGGATAATTAACAACAATAGGAATTACCGCATCTTTTGTTTCATCAGGAAGTTCAGCAGGCGACCAGTTTGATAATGTAAACCAGTCGGTACTGGTATTTCCTGTCCAGGTTACCGAAGTTGTTGCAGGCCAAACAATATTTCCGGGTGTTACAGAAGTGCCGCTTCCTTCATTTTCATAAGTTACACCACCTAACAAACCACTTATTGTACCGGCAAACGTAATTGGGCCATTTGTGGCATTTGCTCCCCATTTAACATTAAAATGTGTTCCAACAGTAGGCGTAGCACCAAAATTAAATGTAACATCGGTAATGTTGCCAATTCCACTTACATCAGTATCAATATAAAGATATTTTTGCTCGCCGTTAGCTGTGCCTGTGTACATATTTGACCATATTCCATATGAAAAATTATATGTAGGGTCAATTATTGCATTTTTCTTTACGTATAATCCACTATCGGCTAAATATTGTAAATGATAATACTTAGCTTTAATTGTAGCTGCAGAATCAATAATAATATCATAGTAATTTCTGGCCGTTGCTCGTGTAACATTAGCCAGATTGCCTGAAGCACCTATAATAGAAAGTGTTCCACCTGCTTGGACTGTTAAACTTGAATTATTATCGTAACAATCTATTAATAAATTAGCTCCGGCATCAACTTCTAATGTTCCTCCTTTTTGAATTGTATGTGCTTCACCCGGAGGTGCATCTGCATCGTTATTGCCAAGTTGTAGGTTAAAACTATTTAAATCAAGTATTGCTTTGTTCCCAATGGTTAGTTCTTCACTTATTATAGCATCATCGCTTAGAGTATAGGTTCTGGCTGTAGTATCTGTTTGGTTAAACATTACATTATAAAATGAATACCCGCCTGATGTAATTGTTTTGGCAGTAGTATTTTTACTTTCAAAATATACTGTTCCTTCGTGTGATCTAAAATAACCACTATTACTCCAATTACCATATATGTAAATAGGAAATGCTTCAGTGCTTGCATCTCCCGGACGGAAATAGGCACCTCCGTTTATAGTAAAATCATTAGTCCAGATTGTGTCAGTAAGTATTTTCCAGCCACCGGTAGAAAATTTCAATCCACTGGCATTAATTTTTGGAATATATTGTGTTCCGTTTCTGTCAAAATCTATTATTGCATTTGTAACATGCAAAGAATCAACTGTAGCATCTTCAAATTCAATATTTGTTGAAGCTATAGTATGTGTTAATGCTCCCATATCTACTTCAGTAGTATCTTCAATTCTAAATGTACCGTTGTAAACATCAATACCATTATTTGTAAATGTTTTTGTATTGCCATTAGTAAAAGTAACGCCATAAAAGTCGTTATTTGTACCGGGGTCAATTGTTTGCGCTCCACCGTTAAATGTTACCGTATTCCTTATATGTCTAAAATAACCGTTATTGGTAAAAGAACTACCTGAAAATTCCATATCGTAAACAACATACATTGTATCGTTTGCACCAACGGTTAAATTACCTTTAACCCGTGTAACCGTTTCATTAAATTGCTTTTCGCCTGTTGTTCCATTTAAGACAACATTATTAAATTTTAAAGTATCGTTGCCAATACCATTTACAATTGTTTGCGTTGTGCCATCCAGCGTTATAGTATTTGTAGGCCTGTAGTTTCGTAAATCATTATAACTACCTGCTAAATTTATGTTATAACCGGCATCGTTTAATACAGGGTCGTTATAGTACATTCTAAAATTTCCGTTAACATCCAGATTGCCATCAAGCGTTAATGTGTCTGTTGTATTGGTATAGATATATAAGAAACCATAATCAATAGTTCCTCCATTTGTATAAATAGTTTGTTTTCCGTTACCTCTGTAATATACATATGATGTAGGATCTATTGTGTAAGTATCAAAACCGGTAGGTAATCCGGGATTGTCAGTTGCTAATACGTACGTATATAAATAAACGCCATTCTGCATGGTAAATGTTTTGCCTGTACTGTCGCATGTAATTTTATAGGTTTGCATGTTAAACCGTGTATCTGCTTCTAATGTCATATTCCCATTTACCTGAATTGTATCATATAAAGTAACCGTACCAGTACCCGATTTAGTAAAATTATTAAACAAATGAATATATGCATCTATCCCAATTCCTGCTCCGTTAAAATTAACAGAACCGGTACCCCAGTTAATTTGTGGAGTTGAAGCAAAACGAAAATCAAGATTGCCTCCAATAGTGAGGGTATAATTATTCATATCAAAAGTTGTTAATGAATCATATACCACACAATAATTAGATACTATGATATCTCCTCCTGCAGTTTTTGTATTTCTATTATTAGTATCAGACGGGGTTATGGCTCGTAATCGTAAATTATAATAGGTTGTAGGATAAATAACCTGGTTTGTATCTGAATAATAATCAACATACCCACCAGTTATGCTTACAGTTTCAAAATTTTGCGGAAAATTATTTTTACCTCTGATATATAGTACTCCACCAGTCATAGTAAATGTATTGGAAGCTCCCTGTCCTTCAAGATATGAATCTTCGTATAAGTAAGTATTTGATCCTTCCTGATTAATTAAATTACCGGTAACAATAATTGTATCGTAAACATATTTGGTTCCGTTTCCCTGAAAAATCAAATTATTGAAAATAGTAGAATCTTTGGCAGCATTTTGTAAGTAACTATTTCCGGTTCCATTAAATATTACTGTTCCATTACCTGTTTGTGTAAAGCCGTTTTGTCCTTCATAATTATTGAATCTTCCACCTATATATATATAATTAGCACCGCCATCAACATCAGAACCACTGTTAATAGTAAAATATCGTTCAACTTCAATATTTTTTGTAACTTCTTTTGTTGCTGCATTTGAGGTGTAAAAATCGTAAAAAGTACCTCCTGAAATAGTTTGATTTCCACCGGCACTCTTGTCAAAAGTAACTCTTCCTGTTCCTGCATCAAAGGTACCACCGTTAACTGCCCAGTTTCCCCCAACTGTCAGGTATTTATTTGAGGCAGAAAAAGTACCTCTGGTAATAGAAATATTGTTATCTATATCAAGATTGCTACCCAGAACAACTGAAGTTGAAATAGTATCGCAGGCAATTAATACATTATAGAAACTGCTACTACTATTTATTGTATGGTATCCTCCAATTGGATTAAATTTTATGGTTCCAACACTTTTGGGGTCGTAAGTTCCTTCATTTGAGAAGTTTCCTCCAACACGTAGTGTATCAGTTGCATTATTTTGCTCTAATATGTTGCCACTATTAATTGTTAAGTTGTCAAGAATAGTAAGTTCAGCACCATTTAAGGAGAGTGTAATGGTACTTGTTCCGGCAATATCAACTCTGTTAGCCGTATCATTTGTTGTTGATACTTCAACTGTATAGGCACCGGCAACTGAAGAATTATCAAGATATACATTATCACTTGACGTGGGAACCGCATCTGCACTCCAATTAGCAGCATCATTCCATTTGTTTGTGCTTGCTCCACCATCCCAGGTTACTCTGCCCGGATAAGTCCAGTCAATTAAAGTGCCACCATCATTTTCGTAGGTTGCCCCTGAAAAAGTTCCGGTAGCATTTACAAAAGTAATAGTTCCCGTTCCTGATGTCCGTTGTGTATTGTATGTTGGCCCATTATTAAAGCCAACTTCTGTTGATGTTAGTCCGGCTCCCAAATTAATTCCGTTTATTGTAAGGTACGCATTTCCAATGCCTCCGGTAAATGAGCCGTAAGATAAGTTATTGGTTGCATCAATAATACCATCCTGAATTTCTATTCCATTGACCTGAGTATTACTAATTAGATAATATTTTGCATGAAATTCAGAAGTTGAACCTGTTTGCAGATATTCATAATTCCCTGATCTTGACGTAAGTGTAGCAGGAGCACCACTATTCCCAATAATTTTAAAAATACCTCCTGTATTTTTTAAGGTATCTGTATTATTTACTTTAAGAACTGCTGCCGAATCAATTTCCATTACTCCATTGGTATCAATAGTAATATTTCCAGTGTACATTTCAAGAGTTTGATGGTTCAAGTCAAACTTGCCATTTGTAATAGTTAAATCGCCGTCAGCACTAAAAGTTAAATCACCGGTAAGTTGATAAGTTGCTCCTCCATCAATAATAATATCATCTCTAACATAATATAAATCGCCAAAATTAACGTCGTGTGTGCCTGATGTCCCATCAAAAACAATTTTATGGGTGCCATCTGAGTTTTGATAGTAATATGCACCATTATTTACTAAATTTCCTCCTATATAAACATCATTATAATAGGTGTAAAACCTTGTAGATGCTTCACTACTTAGATTAAAATTATTTAAAACTTTCAAATTATTTGAGGTAGTAGGGTATAAACGGGTATATGAGTCGGTATTGCTAATACTGAGGTTATAAAAGCGTTTGCCTGCACCGGTTCCTCCGGTAGCAATATTTGAATATCCGCCAATAAAATTTACTGTTCCGTTTCTACTTTCAAAATAGCCACTTCCGTCTCCTTCATTGTTATACCAATGTTCTTCAATATTTATACTATAGTTGCTTGCACTCACGTCAAGTGTATCTTGTTGGTCTATTTTTAGCCATCCGGAGCACGATATATTGCCACTAAGAGTTTTTACTCCTGTCCCTGAAATTTGAATATCATTAAAAGTAGAGCTTCCAATTGATTGTGCCGCTCCATTAAATACTACTGCACCTGTGCTCTGAAAACTACCGGTATTTGCCCAGTCACCAGCAACATAAAGTGTATATCCGTATGCATAAAGAGAAGCACTGTTTATATTTACATTTCCATCAATGTCAAAGTTGTTTTCATATAAACGTTTAATACCACTATTCTTAAATTCAATATTGTAATATATGGTAGAAGCATTGTAGTTTCTTATCAATTGGTCTTCAGAATCACCATTAAAAACAAGTTTTCCGTTATTGTGTGTAAAAGTACAACCAGTATAAATATACCAATCGCCACCAATATTTAAAGTATAGCCGTTTAAGTCAAAGTTTCCGTTATTTTGTGTGAAAATGAAATTTCTTTTCACGTCTATATCACTGTTTGCAGTAACAGTACGACTGGTACCTGTTTTATTAATATAAATATCACCAAACATGTTTGATGTATTTACATAAATAGTTTGGTCAACATTTGTTCCATCAAAAGTTGTACGTCCGTTTGTTTGTGAAAATATACCTGTTCCTGAGTTATTCCAGTTTCCTTCAATATAAATATATCTATTGTCGGCATTAACTGTAATTCCATTATTAATAGTTAGGTTGCCTCCAACATCAAGTGTTCCATCAATATACTTTGTGCCAGTTCCACCAAAAATTACATTTTCAAAATTAGATGCGCTTATAGTTTGGTCAGCTCCGTCAAAAGTGGTTGAACCTGTCATATTAGTATATGCTATGGCAAGTTCCCAGTTACCTGCAACGTTAATATTATATCCGTTGTCAATTAATACTGGTGTATATCCTGTACGAATGACCTCTCCGTTAATATCTAAATCACCTTGAACATTTCTGTTTCCGTTTCCCCACAACTCAATTGTACCATAAGTTCCGGCAGGAATATTTTGATTTACTCCATTTCCGTTAAAAGTAATTATTGAAGAGTTATCTAATGATAAAGTAAATCTGGATGCTATATTATTAAAGTTATCTGCTCCACTATTGTATAGTCTGACATTACTGCCAACTGTAAATGTAAGTCCGGAAGTAGTGGTATCAATTTCACTATCATAAATATCGAGATTTAAAATATTTGCAGAACTTCCTCCAGAATTTGTAACAGAAAAATTTCCTGACAGTGTTATGTTTCCATAAATTCTTTTAGTACGCACAGCCGTAGGGGCACTGTTTGTAATTGTTAAATTATTAAACTTATAAGAAGCACCACTTACTCCGGCTGCATAAATATATTGGTTCTCATCCGGGCCATCTAAAGTAAATGTTCCTCCTGTACTTGTAATAGAGTTAATATTACCTGTATTGTATATATGGCTTTCAAGTGTATGGTCATAACTTCCTAAATTTAAAGTTACGGTATCGTTTGCAGCACTTGAACCATATAAATACAAATAATCATCAATATTAAGTGAGCCATCAACTGTTTTAGTCCCATACCTTAAGAATACTCTTCCGTAATTTATTCCTCCCCTGACCGTTTGGTCCATATTTCCATCATACCTGGCTGTTGATAAATCCTGGAATGTATATAAACCAAAATTAGTTGGAAAACTATTGGGCCCTCTTAAATATAAAGTTGTATTGTCTTTAACTAATAATGTATCATTATTACCTGTAGCTTGCAAAAGAGCTGTATCGTTAATAACCAGATAACCTGAATTAATAGTAACATTATTGTTTACAACCATAGTGTCGCCTGCATAAATATTCGGATAACCTTCGATAATAATTTCAGCAGTTCCCATTGAAAATTTATTATCAGCACTATTATCTCTAAAACTTCCGCCATTTAGATAAACTGTACCGGTAAAATTCCATGCTCCTTCTATGTCAAACCCATTTTTAAAGGTAATTGTACCGGCAGATGTAACTGTATCATTTGCGTTAACAAAACAATAATCATCAGCAGTAAGGTTTCCAACAATGGTTTTTACATCACCGTCGGCAGCTGAGTTTTGAAAATACACTCTGTCGAATTCACTATCATCGGTTACTGTAATTGTTTGAGGGTTAGTACCATAAAAATACAAATATCCGTCGGTAGCTTCGTATTGGCTTCCCGTGTTAACTGTAAAATTACCATAAATAGTATGATTAGACGATGTAGTAACTTTTGTACTACCGGTTATTACAAAGTCTCCGTTTACTATTATATTATCACTAATTGACACTATTCCGCCATTAGAAAATGTTATGCTGTCAAAAGTTGCTGTTGTAGTAATTGACTGAACAAGGGTAGCATCCATGTTAATTTTTCCGTTACCGGTC
Organism: Chlorobiota bacterium; assembly: GCA_013152655.1. Lineage (GTDB taxonomy): Bacteria > Bacteroidota > Bacteroidia > Bacteroidales > B39-G9 > JAADFW01. The sequence continues at coordinate 17,667 of JAADFW010000161.1, read as the reverse complement.
ATTTGGCCGCTGCCGTTTTCTGTCCAGTTGCCAGCTACGGTATGAGTAAAGCCTCCTGCTGCAAATGTTGCTCCGTTTTCAATGGTAAATGTGCCGTTAACATCAAGTGCAACTTGTGCGGTAATGGTTCCTGTTTTTATTGTTAAATTATTAAAAGTAGGTGAATTGCCACTTACATTAAATGTTCCGTCAAGAATTGTATTAACCACCTGACTTGAATTATTACGCAAATTTATTGTTCCATTATTGGTAAGTGTACTTTCAATTTGTAAATTATGAGTAGCACTAAAGGCACCTACATTAACAGTTGCACCTGTACTCACCGTAAAAGTTCCCTGAACAATCATCCAGCGTGCTGTTGCATCACTACCAAATGTTAATGTACCCGAAACACCACCTCCAACTGTCATTCCGGCACAATTTATTGAATCGTTAATGGTTATTGTATGACCGTCTTGAATTATAAATGTATTTGTTCCGTTCTGGAAATCTGATAACCCGGAAGGATTACTTCCGGTTCCGTCAGCAGCTGTATTCCAATTTGTTGTAATTGTAAAATTTGCATTCCCCTGTGAATAATAGTCAATTGCAAAAGAAGAGCTTACTGATAAAACTAAAAAAAGAAAGATAAACCCAATTAAAATAGGTTTTCCTGCTTTTTTTAGTAAGTTCTTTGTATTCATAGTTTTATTGTTTAATGTAATTGCACTTTTTTTCTACTTAAAAGTACTTATTTATTAGATGGAAGGTTTCATTTTACTAAAGCAGTTTGATTAAAAGACCGAATACATGGATAAGGTATATTATTATTAAGATTAATATTTTTGCAAATCTACATAAATACAGCAAATTGCCATATAGTCAGTATCAAATTTTGGAAATAAACATCACTTCATTTTTCATATTTATGTAATGTTTGTTTATTGCGTATAGATTAATTAATTTTATATGTTTAAGCTATATTGCAAATTACTTTATATCAAATTATTAACTAAAAAAGTATTTTTATGAAACGTTTTGTATTTACTTACCTGATACTATTGGTTTTTTCTGAACTTTATTCACAAAATAATAATTCAATAAAAGAGAGTTGTATTGAAGATGGGATTAAAATAACTTCAGATGTTGTTAAAGTTAATCCTGAAGAGGTTTTGGAGAAATACCTGAATATGCCTGTTTATAAGATTTATTTAAAAGTTGATGATAATGAAGTAATTGAATTTGGGCCGGCAAAAAGTGATTTAATAAAAGTTTTTGGTGAACAAAAAGAAAATAAAGATTTCTATTGTTTGAAAAATATAGCAGGATTGAACTTTGCTGCAATCCAAGCTTTGAGTAATACAATTAGCGATTTACAAAACCGATTGGCAATAATGGAAGAATCACAAGACTTATTAAATAAGCAGACTGCCGACTTAAGCGAATTACAAAATCAGGTTCTTGACCTTACTAGTTCTATTGAAGAGTTAAAACAACAAAATACTGATTTGCAAAGTGCTTTAAATGACTTAAAAGTTGAGATAAGTACTAAATAATTTATTGTTTTTGAGAAAAAGAAGCGTATTTTTAATAAAAAATACTATGGGAATAAAAAATAAAGAACCTCAAACAGTTGAAGTTAAAGGTAATCCTTTAAAATGTCCGATTTGTGGCAATGCTTATTTCTGGACTAAGAAGGCACAATTAAATACAGCTGTTGCTACTTTTTTTAATTTAGATTGGGCAAATAAAAGTGCAACTTGTTTTATTTGTTCAGAATGTACTTATATTCAGTGGTTTCTTGGATAAATTAATCGCATAAACTGGTAGCATATATATTTCCTTCATATATAATTTCTGTTATACGTCCGTCATCTTGTTGTATATTTACAGTAGCTTTTCCTGAACTTCCATCTGAGAAATGTAATATAATAATATTTCCTTTTACATCGTAAGTACCATGGTTTTCTCCAGAATTATCATCACCATATGCAATGCCTGTTCCACTACTAAATGATGATTCGGAACCATAACTGAAATTTCCTTTTCCGTCAAAATAAGCCCATAAAGAATTACTGTAGCTGCTAGAATAGTTTGAAGAACCACTCCAGTGACACAATTTACCGCTTAACAAATAATTATAATTTTCGTTATTATTGGTTTTTTCAGTTGACGGCCTTTTTACATTTGAGGCATTGTTTTTTATAAAAGTTAACATGTAGCCTTCAGGGAAAGTAATATTTAATTTATTATTTTCTAAAGTATAAGGGTAATATGCATTACCATATTCGTCCTGAACAATAATTACACCTTGCTGTAAACTGTAATAAGCCTGACTGCCGTCATATATCAATATGTTTTCCGATTTAAATATGAGGCTTATGTTTCCTTGCTGCGAAGTATAAAGCCAGCTTCCAATAAGTTTATTACTGTTATTATTTTGTGCTGTTATGTTTGTAATTTCTAATACAATTATAAAAATTGATAAGCTTAATTTTAATCTGGGTTTCATTTTATATATTAAATTTTACAACATTAATTCATGAATTTTTCAGCTACTAAATATCCATGCACAGTAGCGTAAATAATAGATCGTGTTGAGCCGGAACAATCACCAGCAAATTGCAAATTTTCAAATACTTCGTTACTCAATTTATTGGAATAAAATTTGATTTCCGGTGCATAAACAAGATTATCAGGATTGGCTATTCCCGGAACAATAAGATTCAAATTTTCAATAAAATCAATAATACTTTCAATAATTCTTCGCGGAAAAGCAAGGTTAATATCACCTAAGATATATTTAGTTTCAGGTAGGGTAGGAAATACCCTGTAAAGATTTTTAGTACGCTTCGATTTTTTAAAATGATCATATGTCTGAAGTATTACTTTATCTTTTCCGGCCAATAGATTTGATAATTTGGCAATGTATGAACCATAACTTATTGGTTCATTAAAGGGCTGGGTAAGCTTAATAGTTGTTAAAATGGCAAAATTGGTGTTTTTGCTTTTATCATTAAGTTTTGCATGGCCATTAACAGTACAGAAATCATCGTAATTTTCGGTTACAACATATCCTGACGGGTTATTGCAAAAAGTTCGAACCATATAACCGGTTTTACTTTTATATTTTAATTTAAACTCATACATTTCATCGTTTAGTTCTTGCACAATATGGTTAGGTAATTCATATCTGATGCCTAAATCTACTTGCGTATTATCTGTAATTAATTCCGGATATTTTTGTATTACTGATTTTACAAGTTTATGTCCGCTTCGTCCGACAGCAATCAACACTTTATCATAAGTTTCTGAATTGTTAATTATTACCTGTTTATTGGTAACTTCTATTTCAGTAATTCTTTTATTAAAATGAAAAATAAGGTTTTTATGATTAATAAAACCCTGAAAAATATTATTTAAAACTTCTTTAAGCTGGTCGGTACCAAGGTGATAAAAATCAGAAGTAATGGGTAAAAAACCTTTTTCATAAAACGTATTATAATGTTTTTCGTTTGAAAAGCTTTTTCCTGATTCATAGTTTTTACTACTCGAATGGTTTATGTAATAATCAACAAATTGTTTTTGCAGTTTCCTGTCAATATAAATATCGCCACCCATTTCGCTCGAAACAAATAGTTTGCCATCAGCTCTTATACCTGAAATACTGGATGAAAAAATATCTTTACTTTTTTCGAAAATATGAATTTCATGCTTTGAATGTTTCATTTTTTCAAGAAAACCAATGGCTGCTGCACCAAATCCTATAACTGCTATTTTCATTTGTATTAAATTTATTTAAAGCTTAAATTAAGTTCATTATAAAGAAAAACCAAAATTATCAAAGACATTTATTTATAAACAATCAACCTTGTTTTAGCATTAACATTAACTTGCCGTTCACTCTTCACTCTTCACTCTTCACTCTTCACTCTTCACTTCTTTACTTTTCACTTCTTTACTTTTCACTTCTTTCAGTGGATTTGCAATTTCTGCTTTTGCACCTTTATAAAAAAAATATGCACTAACAGCCATTAGTATATGACTAATGTCAAAATGATTAAACCATTTTGATATACCCCATTCATTCATAAAAATTATTGCTGCTATAGCTGCAAATGCTACGGCTGTAAGAAATAATTTGCTTCCTTTACTCTTGGTTTTTATATAAACAAACAAATTAAAACTACTTACAACTACCAATAAGCCATACGCTGAATGTACTTCAACAAAGAAAAAGTTAAGACTTGTAAATGTTAAAGTCATAAAAGTGAGCAATTCAATAATATTAATCCATGCAAATATTTTCCCCACTTTTGGATTGATTATTTTTCGGGCATATTCAATTGATGCTCTTTCAAGTAAAGCTATTGAAAACATACTTGTTAGCCATCCGGGAAGTTTCCATGCAAATGAGAACAGATACAAAAAACCATGGCCTATTACACCCCCAATAAAAGTAGCAATAGCCATACTTAGAAAATAATATCGCAAAAACAAATGTGTTTTGTTCTTTACCGGAATTATAGTCAAATTTATAAATGCATAAAAGCAAACAGCCGAAACCAATAAATCAGTTAACATTGTAACCGGTTCATTAATTCTTATAGAAAATATTTCAATTGACGGTTGGTGGTAATACATTTACAATTTAATTTATTTTATATAAATATATTACAAAAAAATGAAAATTGATTGTAGCAGTTATTTAATTTCAATTCAAATATCAGGTAATACTAAAATGAATTATATTTTAATCCTTACTAAATTGTAAAATACTTATACGATAGCTGTTATTGGCCAAGCCCGGACAATATAAATATCCAATAAAAGTATAACGTCTGTTAGCCTTCCTTTTTGATAATTTATTAAGGAAAAAATGAGTGTCTGCTTGTCTGTAAAAAAAGCAATGAGCAGTTAAGTCTTGTAACGTAAATTTATTTTTTCTTACACTAACTTTTTAACCGGAACTATTACTAAATATAAAATAACAAACAACAGGCTTAACCACAGAATGTTATAAAGCTTTGCCTTGTTTAGTATTTTTCTATTATCGCTTATTTTATAGGCTAATAAATTATCATTTAATTCATTTATTTCGGGTATATCTTTATAATGCCATTTTCCTAAAATTGTTCCGTTCTTTAATAAAACCAAACCAGGATTAGCGCGTATTATGGTTTTTAGAGTTACCTCGTCAGTGTTATAAAAATCAAAACTACTATTATTTCGATCAGAAAAATTTTCAATTTCATCATTCAACGAAGAAGTTAATCCAATAAATCGGTAACCCATATCATTAGCCCATGATGCTAAATTATTAATATTTTCAATGTTTGAGTTGTTTGTTTTATTTAAATCATATGCAATAAATAAAAAGCTATATCCCTCGTCGTACAAAACCACATCAGTAATATCTTCACCATCTAAAGTTTCAATTGTAAAATCATGTATTGGTGGAGTATATCCCTTTTTCACCAATGTATGTTTTGCATCAACAAAAGTCCATGTTGAATCATCATATGGATAGTTGTCTGTTGTGAATTCTTTTTGAATTCCATCTTTTTCATAAATAAATTTACTGTCATAAACATCTTGTGGGGCACCTGCCGGCATCGCCATAGCATCGGGTATATAAACGCCGGTTTTATATGGCCTGAAATCAAAAATTGGCAAATGGTTGTATCCATATAACGAAACTCCTAAAATTACTATCGCAAAAAATGAGATAAAGAGCCATTCTGAAAATGGTTTCATTAATTCCGGAAATTTATTTAATGACAGAAAAACGACAATAGTTGGAATTAAAAAAATAATGTTCTTAAAAAAAGTTTGCCAATTGGTTAAAATGAGTGCATCACCAAAACAACCACAGTCGGTAACCGGATTGTATATAGCCAGAAAAAAAGTTAATATGGTAAAAAAGCCCATAAATATTAATGAAGCCCACGAACCTGTTTTCAAACGAATTCCAAAAAACAACGAGATTCCAATTAAAAATTCGGCAGCACTTAACACAAACGAGAGTGGAAGTGATATATGGTGCAGCCATTCCATGCCAAAGGCAGTAAAATAGTCATTGAATTTATAAGCAGAACCCAATGGGTCAACTGCTTTTACAAATCCTGAAAAAATAAAAACAACACCAATAATAATTCTACTGGCAAGTCTGATAATTTTCATAGGTTATATTTTTTAATGAATTTCAAAAAAAGCAAATTTCTATTATTTCACTCCTTATTTTTTGTTAATAAAACTTAAATTATTTCTGATACTTATAATCTTAAAAGTACTTTTATATATCCGCGAAAAACATATAAATTAATAATTTGCTGTTTTTCAAGACTTTAAGCTTTTTAACTAACAATCTTCTTTTCTTGCAGCAATTCTAAAATTTTACTGAAAATATCTTCCGGAGGCAAAATAGAGTCAATATTTCTACTACAATCAATTTTAAAAAAATCCTTTTCATTTTCTAAAAGTTTATAATATTCTTGTTTAACAAGGTCTTGAAAATCTATACTTTCTTCATGAATATCGGTTGAGCCTTTTAAATATTCACGGTCAGAACCGGTTCTGGCAGATTTTAATTTTGACTTAGTAAATGAAAATGGAACATCTAAATAAACAGATATGTCAGGCACAGGTATCTTAAAATATTGATATTCAAGAACTTTAATCCAATTGCGTAATTCTTCTTTTTCTTTTGTATCTTTAAGCTTAGCACATTGAAAAGCAATATTTGAAAAAACATATCGGTCAACCAATACAACATATTTTTTAGATAGCCATTTATTTATCAATAAACTTGCATTTTCCCTGTCACCGGCATATATCAAAGCAACCAGATACGGATGAACTGTATTTATAGCGCCTAACTCGCCACGTAAAAATTTGGCGATTAGTTCACCGTAAATGGGTGAGTCTGTTCTGGGAAAATGTAAATATTTGAAATTTATTTTTTTCGAATTGAAATATTCTTGTAAAAGATTAATTTGTGTTGATTTTCCGGCTCCGTCAAGCCCCTCTATAACTATAAACTTCATATTTGTGCTGATGTATTAATAATTTGTAAGATATTGAATTTAACTAATTTAATTCGTTTGAATTATTATTTTTGCAGTAAATAAAGTTAGAAATACAATGAACAACAAAAATACATTTTTAGAATCTAATTTTACCATTAATTGTAATGGTAAATTGATTGATTTGAATAAACCTGTTGTAATGGGAATACTTAATATTACACCTGATTCTTTTTACGATGGAGGAAAATATAAAAATGAAAAAGCTGTTTTAAGTCAAATTGAAAAAATGATTTGTGAAGGTGCTGAAATTATTGATATAGGAGCGTATTCATCAAGGCCCGGAGCAAAAGAAATTAGTGAAGGAGAGGAGAAAAAACGATTAAAAGAAGTATTGCATTCAATAAAACATGAATTTAATGATATTGTAATTTCAGTTGATACGTTTCGTGCTGAAATTGCAAAAATGGCTTTTTATGAATTTGGCGTTGATATAATAAATGATATATCTGCCGGAGAATTAGATGCTAAAATGTTTCCTGTTATTTCGGAAATAAATATACCATATATAATGATGCATATGGCCGGAAACCCGGGTAATATGCAAAATAACCCGCAATATAAAGATGTAGTTCAGGAGCTGGTTTATTTTTTTAGTGTTAAAATTAATCAATTACACAATTTAGGTGTAAAGGATATAATAATTGACCCCGGTTTTGGTTTTGGAAAAACAATAGGGCATAACTATGAATTATTAAAAAAATTACAGAATTTTAAAATACTAAACTTGCCCATACTCGTTGGAATATCAAGAAAATCATTTATTTATAAACTCTTGGATATTTCTGCAAAAGAAGCATTAAACGGAAGTACTGTCTGGCATACAGTTGCGCTTTTAAATGGTGCTAATATATTACGAACACACGATGTAAAAGAAGCAATGGAAGCTATAAAAATAGTTGACATGTTAAAATCAGGCAAATAAGATTATTATTGTATTTTTGCAAATAAATTTCAACTTAATGTTAAATACTATCCTTTTCATTACAGTTCGTTTTCTTGATTTAGTTGATATATTCCTGGTAGCTTTTTTGATGTACCAGATTTATATGCTTATCAGAGGAACGGTGGCTATTAATATATTTGTCGGAATCTTTTCGGTATATTTACTATGGCTTATAGTTAAAGCTCTTAATATGAATTTATTAAGTTCTATTTTAGGCCAGTTTATAGGAGTTGGGGTTATAGCTTTAATTATTGTGTTTCAGCAGGAATTACGTAGGTTTTTATTGATGATTGGCACACGCTATATTTTTAATCGCAAATTTTCATTTGAACAGCTTTTTTCTTATAACCATCAGGCAATTAATAAATTTAATTTAAATGCTATTATAAATGCCTGTAAAAGAATGTCAAAAAGTAAAACCGGTGCCTTAATAGTGATTGCTACAAAATCAGAACTATCTACTTACGTTCAAACAGGTGATATAATTAATGCTGATATTTCGAATAGGTTACTTGAAAGTATATTCTTTAAAAATAATCCGTTGCACGATGGAGCTGTAGTCATTGTTGGCAATAAAATAAAAGCTGCCAGGTGTGTTTTACCGCTTTCCAACCGGACTGACTTACCTGCCGACTTAGGTTTAAGGCACAGGGCATCAATAGGCCTCACGGAAATTACCGATGCTATAGTAATTGCAGTTTCTGAAGAATCCGGCCGGACATATTTCATTTTCAAAAAACGGCTTGATTGAGTTAAATGTAAAACCAAATTTACTTGCTAAAAAGCTGGAAGATGAACTATTGAAACAATAGCAAATTTTTAAAAGTTAGCTGTTTTAAGCATAAATCCAGGCGAGGCTTTTGAAGCCGTTATCTGCCCTTTTGTAGAGATTCCGGTGTTAATAGGACTTGTAAAACAGGTATTTTGCTTAATTCGGATAAGGCCTATTCTGATGCATTTTAATTTTGTTAATTGTATAAAATGCTTCAAACAATTTGTGTCAAATACTATAAAAACATCTACGAATAATAATTTAATCCGTACGATTATCAATAACCTGAAAAATTATTTAAGTTTTTATTTAGTTTAAGCTTATATAAACTATTAAATCTTTTAATGATGAAAACAATTACCTTATTAGCGATATCGCTTTTAGTATTGGTATTGTCATTCGGACAAATAAAATATCATCCGTCAGAAGTTATTGTTGTAACCTTAAAGCCTGCAAATTCCACATTTGACGAATCCTGATTTCGGGATTCAAAGTTTTCTATTAAGCTGTTTAAAAAGTATAGTTAAAAATGCTAACATTATTAAATCAAAATAAAACAAAAATGGATAAATGAATATTTAACAATTAAAATGTAGAAAAATGATGCACAAAAAGTTAAAATTAAGTACAGTACTCTTGTTTATTCTCGGATTGACAGGACTACAAGCCCAAGAAGCAATACTTGCCACAGGAGGTAATGCTTCGGGCAGCGGAGGCTTAGCAAGCTATTCCGTAGGACAGTTGGTTTATTCCACAAATAATGGAACAAATGGCAACAGCATATCAGAAGGAGTTCAGCAACCCTTCGAAATATCTGTTGTAAGCGGTATAGAACAAGCCAAAGGCATAAACATAGAATGCGATGTTTATCCAAACCCAACAAGCGATTTTCTTACGATAAAAGTTGATGATTTTAACAATAAAAATTTGTTATATCAGCTTTTCGATATAAAAGGAAATCTTCTAGAAAGCGAAAGAATATCCGCCAACGAAAATAATATTTCGATGGAGAACTTTGTACCTGAAACTTATATTTTAAAAGTTTCTGATAATAATAAAGAAATAAAAACATTCAAAATAATCAAACATTAATGTAAAGGCACACGAACGTGTGTATCAAAAAACGATTAATTATGAAAAAAATAGCAACAATTTTAGCAGCAGTATTATTAACTGCAAGTGTTTTCGCACAAACACCCGAAAAAATGAGCTATCAGGCAGTAGTGCGTGATGCAAGTGATAACCTTGTAACAAATACCGCCATAGGAATGCAAATAAGCATTTTACAAGGCTCAGCAAGCGGAACAGTCGTTTATATCGAAACTCAAACACCAACAACCAACGCCAACGGATTAGTAACAATTGAAATTGGCACAGGAACAACAGCAGACGATTTCTCGGCCATTGACTGGACAAACGGCACCTACTTTATTAAAACCGAAACCGACCCAACAGGAGGTACAAATTATACAATTACAGGCACAAGCCAGTTATTGAGTGTACCTTATGCTTTGCATGCCAAAACAGCAGAAAATGTAACAGGAACAATTACCGAAACCGACCCTGTATTTGGTACATCAGTAGCAGGTGGAATAACTGAAACGGACACAGCCAACTGGAATAATAAATTAGACAGTTATACAGAAACCGATCCTGAATTTACCGCATGGGACAAAAGTACAGGAATATCAATAACCGAAAGCCAGATTTCAGATCTCAGCCATTTTACTAATGCCAATGAAACCGACCCTGTATTTGGCACATCGGTTGCAAATGGAATAACTGAAACGGATACAGCTAACTGGAATAATAAACTTGATATTGAGGTGGACGGAGATACATTAAATGAATTAGAGCTCCCAACTGATGCATCTCACGGAGATATTGCTTACTATAATGGCAACAATTGGCAAAGCATTGATAAACCAACGGATAGCATGTATGTCCATGTCCTTACATGGGATTTCAATAGTGATAAACCTATTTGGAAAAAAGGTGATATTAATTTACCAACTATTATGGTTAATGGTGTTGAGATCAATGTTTTTCCAGTAGATAATTCACCAGCAAAATTCTGGAGAGAAGGCAACAGCACTGAAACAAATGCAATTAGCACAACAGATGGAAGAGCAAATACGGACAGTATTGTGGCTGCTCATGGAGCAGGGGATTATGCTGCTTATTTATGCGATACCCTAAGTGCTTATGGATACTCCGATTGGTATTTGCCAGCGAGTGAAGAATTAAATGGTATTTATGAGAACCGGGTATATTTAGGAATTGACAATCCTCAGGGAACCACTTATTGGAGTAGTACTGAAACAAGTAAATATTACGCAATCTATCAGGATTTTTATGGTGGAAGTCAAGTAGCAACAAATAAGTCTAATGACCATACTGTGAGATGTGTTCGTGTAAAATAAAAACGAAACGCCAACAGGCGCAGCGCACATTTTTGGAGCGCTACTGAGACTGACTCGTCCTAAAATAACTTTACTTTTTTTATCCATTTTTACACTTTTTTGCGTGAACCTATTTCAGGACGAGTCAGTTTAAACACATAAGTAAATGGAAAAATACTGCAAGAAATGGCAACAAAATATAGCGCAATCCGATATAATGAAGGTTGAGCAAGTTTTATTGGAATGTGCCGGTGGATATTCCAATATTTCAAAGATAAATAAACCTTATGTGCGATTAAGTAATTTTGGAGATTCTTCGCTTGATTTTCAATTGTATTTCTGGACTAAAAACACTTTTAGAGTTGAAAATATTAAAAGCAAATTAAGATTTGATATTGTTAAAAAATTCAGAGAAAATAATATTGAAATTCCTTTCCCTCAAAATGATATTCACATTAAAAACGAGATGATTAATAAAATAAAAGAATAAGGTATTGTATCAGTTTATATTTTTGAAAGTAATCTTAAAAACTCTTTATTAGGTGAATATCCTTCCGGGTCAGTAGAATATTCAGGTTTTAAGCCATGTAGAAAATACATCTCAAACATTCTACTGTCTTTAGTTGCAACCATACCTCTTGGTTCACAATTAAAGTAATCTTTTACTTTTTCATAAGTAGCAGATGTGATATTTATTTTTCCAACTTCGCCGGCAGCTTCAATATTACTGGCAATATTTACTGTGTCTCCCCAAATATCATATGCAAATTTTCTTTTTCCAACTACTCCGGCAACCACTTCACCGGTATGAATTCCAATTTTCAGTTCCCATACAGGCAATTTGCCAACTCTTTTTATTTCATTTAAATTGTGTATGAATTTTTGAATTTCAAGTGCAGCTAATATAATGTCAATTGGGTTGCTTCTGTTTCTTAAAGGTATTCCCCCGGCTGCCATATATGTATCGCCAATTGTTTTTATTTTTTCAATATAATGGTTTTCAACAATATCGTCAAATTCAGCAAAATATGTGTGAAGTATCGATACCATTTCCTGTGGCGACAATTCCTGGCATAGCTTAGTGTATCCCTTAAAATTTGTGAACATAACAGATACCATTCTATAATGCCTTGGAACAGCATAACCTTTTGATTTTAACTGTAATCCAATTTCATATGGAAGAATATTCATCAAAAGTTTTTCTGATTTTTGCTTTCCTTTTTCAATAATCTTTTTCTGCTCGTCAATCTCCTTTTTTTGAAGCTCAAGGTGTTCTGTAACATTATCAAGATGTTCTGACAGTGTAAGAATATTTTCACTTTTCTGAATTAATTCATCTTCAATTTCTTTTAATTTAGTTATATCGGTTTCTACTGCAATATATTTTTCAATGTCGTTGTTTTCATTAATTACTGGTGTAAGTGTAGTTTGAACCCATTTATATTCACCTGATTTGGTTTTAATTTCGTTTTCGTAATTAATTGATTTATTGATTTTAAAATATTCTTGCTTACGTACATTTTTTAATATTTCAAAAGTTATTTCTTTATAAATATTATTGTATTCTTCAGGTGTATATCCATACATTCTGGCAAAGCCTTTATTTGCCCATTCTATATTTCCTGTCGGATCAATTATTATTATCGAATTATCTGCTTCTTTCGCAATACTCGAAAGTTCATGTAGTTCATCCAGGTTGCTTATATTAGAGCTTATTCCTCCTTTTAGTACTTTTGTTCCTATTAAGTCAATTATTGAGTTTATCTTGGTTATAAATAATTTACGGTTAATTGGTTTTTGAAGGTATCCCAATGCACCTGCATCTAAAGCATCAACTATTTGTTTTTGATGCATTGAATTAATAAAAATTAATATGGGAATTGTAGCAGTACTTCTAACCTTTTTTATTGAATTAATGGCTAAAATACCAATAGAATTATCCAGATTATAATCAATAATTATTAAATGTGGCTTTTCTTCTTTTACCTTTTGAAGGGTTGAAGTTGTGTTTGATGTGCTTATAACCCGGTATTCTCGTTTTGAGTAAGTGAGTATGGATTTTATTTGCTCTCTATTCTCTTTATCGTCAATTGCTATTAATATTTTAATACCCATAAAGCAAAATGCTATTTATATTGATTGATTATCAAGAATTTATTTACTAAATACATATAATTTATGTTTTGAATCAAATATAGTGAATTTTGTAAATTTTTATTTAAAAACTTTTCATTTTTTATCGACTTATAAAACAAACACAAGTTTATAGTTATAAATTACGTAACACAATTCCTGATAGCAAGTGTTTAAATTAGAATAATACAACATATTCAATTGAATAATATAAGCATCATAATATCAGTTTGATACATGATATTTTATATGTTTAAATATTAAGTTTTAAGCCTTATTAGATGTTTATATCTTAATACTTTAGTTTTAATTTAGAAAATTATCGTACCAGCTTTTCTTCTTATTATATTTTAAATCTTGTAATAATGAGGCTTTTGCATTAATTGTAAAAGTATATTGTTGCCTGAATCCGAAAGGAATCCATGTAAATCTTGCTTGCCAACAGTGTAAATCACGCGCAATATTAATTGAAGTATATGTAAATTCTCTAACAATAAAGTCGTAGCCTGAAGAAACTCCTATTTTCCATTTATTGGTTAAACTTACATCTCCGCTAAATCTTAGTGCTTGCGTAATTTTAGCTTCTAATCTCGGTTTTGTATATCTCAGGCTATAATCTATTCTAAAATTCCATGGCAATGAAAAATCTGAAAACGGATCAATATCTTCACTTTTGTTATCCTGGTCCTCTTCCTCAGGACTAAACAATTTTTTTAGTTTTTTTGAATTTATTGAAAATCCTGCACTTAAACTCGCAGATGTTAATCGGGCTAATTTGCCTGATGTAGTGTATTCAAATTTATTAATAACTGTAGAATTTAAAGAATCGTATGCATATGGGTCCATACGGCCATTAGTGGTAATATTAATTAAATTAAATAATTTGGTTCTTCCGTTAAACGAAATTGCTGACCAATTTAACGAATCGGCAAGCATGTTATAAGATGAGCTTATTGTAAAACCCTCAATAAGCTTAATTTTCTTAAATGTATTTGTTGTATCTCTTTTATTCTTAACCTTCATTTCCAGGTTATTGCCTATTCTAAAATTTAAAGATCCTGAGCGGCCACTACCGGGAGTTCCAAAAATTGCTTTTTCATAAATGGAATATCGGATAGTATCATCTTTTTCATCAATATAATCTTTGTAATACCCCCATTTTGGCTCACCAAAATCAGGACGATAACTAATACTTACCGAGGGTGTTACGACATGCCTGACAGCCGTTTTGTTTTTTCCTAAAAATTGATAAAAACCATACAATTTAGTTGTTAAGCTTGCTGAGGTACTATAATCATAAACTCTGTTAAAACCAGGTATTGTATCAATAACAATTCTTCCTTGTAAAGTATCATTGCCATTAATATATACGTCTCTGTCATAATATTTTTGAATGGAATGAAAATACCATCGTTCTTTGTAATTAACACTTGGACTTAATGTAAAATATTTTAAATTAATAGAAGTACTAATTGGAACACTATTTTGGATGCCATTTTCAAATTTTTTCCAAGTTGCCGGATCAAAAAGTGCCGTATCTTTTATGTTTTTTAATGAATTCCTCATATTTGAAGAATAACTAATACCAATTTTTTCATACCACTTTTGTTTGCCAATTGCTTCTTTTCTCTTAAATGGAAAAATTCTGTTCATGGTAAATGTCATTTCAGGCAATGTTAGATTTATAGTACTGTCAATACTATTTTGCGAATGCCTGAAATTGGCAGACATATTAAAAGGAGAATTTGGCCAGTTTTTTCTGTAAGAAATACTGGATTGTTTTGTATTTGACAAATAGTTTTGTGTTGAAATATTATCATATCTGTGGTACTGTGTTGATCCAAAATTTACATTTGCCGAAAAATTTGAGTTTGGCTTAGCTTTAGGGTCTTGTTGGTGTGTCCATTTAAAATTAAATAGCTTTTTAGGAGGAGTTACATCGTTTACAATAGTATATTTATAATTAGCACTTAAATTACCATTAAACTTGTAACGTTTTTTGTATTTTGAGTTAAATTGCAATCCCCAGCTTCCTTTTGTATAATATTCGCCCAAAACCTTAAAATCAAGATGTTCACCAATAGCAAAATAGTATCCTCCGCGCCTTAAATAAAAGCCCCTGTTTTTTTCTTCGCCATAATCGGGTATTATTACACCACTGGCTCTGGATGTAGTGTTTGGAAAAAATCCAAAGGGCAAGAAAAATGGAATTGGAACACCGGCAACCACTAAATATGCCGGGCCTGTTACTATTTTATCATCTGGTATTACAATAGCTTTAGAGAGTGCAATGTAAAAATGCGGATGTTCTAAATTACAGGTTGTGTATTTTCCTCCTTTAAGGTGAATTTCTCCATTTGCTTGTTGTTTGGTTATTTTTCCATGCAAAAAGCCTTCTCCTTCTTCTGTTATTACTCCTTTAATTAATCCTTTATGCGATTTGTAGTTGAATGTTAAAGTATCAGACGTAAACTCTTCTTTTCCTTGTTTAAAAAAAGGCTTGCCACGCACTTTGCCAATACTATCTGCAATACCATATGCATATACTGTATTGCTGTCTAAATTTATTTCTATGTAATCTGCTTTTAACGTAATTTCCTGAAAATGCACTTCCCCGCTTCCATATAAATACACTTTGTGCCCAATCATTGAAAAAATCATTGAATCTTGCGCATTATATTCAATAGGAGCATTTATTACGCTTTTTCGTTTTTTTGTAATCTGAACAGATGTATCTTTTGCAATAGAATCATTTGCTTGCAATAGAGATATATTTGTTGAATCTTTTTCCTGTGCTATGCCTTGAAAATTCAAGAATAAGAAAAAAATAAAAAAAACAATTTGTATGCGGTTAATATGAAAGATTAATGTGCTAATTTTGTCTATATTTGATTATTTCTTTTACGTGTTAAAACTAAATAAAAAAATTGTTTGGATTGTTATGAGTTAAAATAAGTTGGCATTTTTTTTAATATTTTAGTAATATTTTAGTTCTTATTAAATTATATATTTGTTTTTCAAAATATTAGTGGATGTATTCTTCAAATAAATTCTTCAATTATTTTAAACTAATAGTTTTTTTTATTATTCTAATTCCTGTACGTTTTTATGCAGATAGTATTCCTCATAGCAAAAAAAATACCAAAATTATTGTAATTGACCCGGGACACGGTGGAAAAGATTCCGGTGCTATGGGTAAACACGGAAAAGAGAAAGATATTGTCTTGTCAATTGCTTTAAAATTAGGGAAGTATATAGAAGATAATTTACCCGATGTAAAAGTCATTTATACAAGAAAAACAGATACTTTTATTGAACTGCATAAAAGAGCAGAAATTGCTAATTCAAATAAAGCCGATTTATTTGTTTCTATTCATGTAAATTCAAATAAGAATACAAAACCTTATGGAACAGAAACTTATGCCATGGGACTGCATAAAACAAAGGGTAATCTTGAAGTAGCTAAAAAGGAAAACTCTGTAATTATGATTGAAGAGGATTATACAACAAAATATGAAGGTTTTGATCCAAATTCTGCAGAATCATATATTATTTTTTCATTACTTCAGAATGTTTATTTAGAGCAAAGCCTTGAATTTGCTTCTCTTGTTCAGGATGAATTTAGAAACAGGGCAAAAAGATATAACAGAGGAATTAAACAAGCTGGATTTTTGGTCTTGTGGAAAACTACTATGCCCAGTGTTTTGGTAGAAACCGGATTTATTTCTAATTCAACAGAAGAAAAATATTTAATGTCAGAATCAGGGCAAAACATAATTGCATCAGCAATTTACAGGGCAATAAAAGAATATCTTGTTGAGCAAAATAGTAACGGGATAGAAAATATTTCTAAAGAAGTTGTAAATAAATCTGATACTGTTACTATTGGTAAGCAACCTGAGCAAAAAGATAAAATTGTTTTCTGTATTCAAATAGCTTCTTCTTCTAAGCCAATTGATAAAAAATCTGATTTTTTTAAAGGATTTAAGGTGGAAGAGCATAAAATAACTGACACGTATAAATATACTGTTGAAAAAAATACTGATTATAACAGTGTATTAAATGATTTAAGCATTGTTCGCCAAAAATATCCCGATGCTTTTATTATTTCTTTTGAAAATGATAATAAAATATCACTACAAGAAGCATTGAAAAAAATTAATAATAAATAAGCTTAAAAATGACTTTAAAAGTTTCAAGTATCGTAAAGACCGGAATTGTTGTATTTATTGCTATTATAATTTTATTCTGGGGGTTGAATTATTTAAAAGGAATAGATTTTTTAAATCCTGATAATAGCTATTATGTTGTTTATGACAAAGTTGACGGGCTTGAAAAATCAGCCGACGT
>JAADFW010000160.1 GCA_013152655.1 Chlorobiota bacterium | reverse complement strand
CTGTATTTAAAAAATTTTAGTGAATTATCTAACTTAATGAACTTTAATGAATCTCAAGTTATTTACCCTTATACTGATGAGGTAATTGGCCCTAACGGGGAGTTAGATCTATTAAATATAGTCTTTAAAGAAGGTGCAAATATTGAGTCTTTTCTGAAGTTTCTAAAAACTGTATTCATAAAAGTCACTTATTCTAACTTATATGATGAAGAGGTAAACAAGACAGTTCCTATTGTACATAACGATGCTAAAATTGGTGATATTTAAATAAATAGTACCACCTAGCTAGTGCCAGCCCCCATACACGTGTTCACAAGCTATACAAACTTAGTTATAATATTTTATTTTTCTTAAAGACAGGATTATCTACGGTTTTCCTATGTGCTCCGTAATTCAAATAAAAGATATGTTATTAGTTTTTAATTATTTAATTCAAAGGTTTTTGTTTTAGCATTATTCATAGTTATAATGGCTAAAATCTTTTTTAAATAATTTTGTTTTATAAGTTTAACAGATTTAGCATTTCCATCAATGTATAAACCTGTTTTATCCGGTCCTAAAACTGTATATCCATCTTTTTTATTTGATAACAATACCAAAGCAAAAGGATTATCTAAACGAGGCGTTTCAACTTCGGTATTATATATGTTCCCAACCACAATAATATCCTCAAACCCATCCTTGTTAAAATCATAAGTGTCGCCATCTAAAATAGGCATACTTTGAATCATGTTTGGGAGTTCAATTTTTTTAAATTTACCTTCACCTTCGTTTAAAAGTAAAATAGATTTAAATTGGGTAGCTTCTTTTTGGTACGAGGTAAATATTTTTTTACCGTATATCTCTTCTAAAGAAGCGTTTGCAAATTGGCTAAATGTCGGTATTTTTTTAGAAATAAAAGCCATTTGTCTTGTTGAACATTCTTTTCCACGAACCGGCACAAACTTACCTTTATTATTAACACTTAAAACAACATCAAGTGTACCGTTTAAATCAAAGTCGTTTGCATAAATATATAAAGGATTTTTAGGACTTGCTTTATATTTATAATTAAGACCAATATTTCCAATCAAATAATCTTTTTTGCCATCATTATTCACATCGGTTGGAATAATACTAAACCACCATCCTGTTTCTTTATCTAAGCCGCTTAAACCAGAGATATCTTTAAAATTATTATGTTTATCATTTATAAAAATACCTATATGTGTCCATTCTCCTACCGCAATAAAATCTTCCCAACCATCATTGTTAAAATCGGTAGCAATAACTTTATTTACAATACCAAAATTTTCGAATTCTGGAGCCACTATAGCGGTCACATTTTTAAAAGTTCCTTTTACATTTTCATAAATTAGCGAAGGGTCATGCAAAGGATATTTTTGGGGCTTTATCCTATTGCCAACAATAAGATCAAAGTCTCCATCTTTATCAAAATCTATTTTAGTAACTGTTTTACCACTTATTGTATAATAATCTATTTCTGATGGCCCAAATCTTGAAAAGTTTCCTTTTCCATCGTTTAAATAAATTCTATCTTTTAAATATTCTGAACGTTCATTAAATTCGCTACCACCACTTACAATATATAAATCATTATCGTTATCATTATCTATGTCTATAAATAAAGCCTCCATATCCTCATATTGTGAATCTTCTTCAAAAACTTTATTTTTAACATTTAAAAAACCCTTTTTAGTTTGAATAAACAACTGTCCAGATTGACCGTGAGCTCCCCCAATATACACATCATCATTACCATCTCCATTAACGTCTCCTTTAGTAATATAAGGACCTAAAGTAGATTGCTTGTAAGGTAAAAGGATTTCTTTTTCGAAATCATTAAAATCATTTTCTTTATGAGTGAAGTCAATAAGCCCTTCAATATTTGTGAATAATAATTTGCTATTTATAATAGGTTTTGTATTAGAATTTTGAGCCTCGATTTCTTTAAATGTTAAAGTTGTATTTGCCTTTACATTATATAATTCTTGATGTTTCCCAGATAGCCAAACTACTTTAACTTCATCTAAAATAGAATCTTTACCAATACCAAAATGAATAGTTTTATCTACAGCAGATCTATAACCTCTTACTCTTTTAGCTTCTTTTGTTCTTGTTTTGCCATTATATTTTATAGAAACTTTAGCAAAATCTTCAGATAAAATTCCTTTAGTCACTATTTTAATATAGTTTCCCAATCCATTTTCAACAGCCATATTTTTATACAAAAAGGCTTTATCATCAATATTATTAACAACAATATCTAAATCGCCATCATTATCTAAATCAGCATAAGCTGCACCATTTGAAAAGGAAGGGTCTTCTAAACCAGAAAGTTTTGTAACATCTTCAAAATTTAAATTACCCTTATTTTTAAACAATAAATTGGTTAATTTTTCTGATGGCAAACTGTTGTATAAATCTTCTTTGACAGCTAAAGGCACATCTCCTTTAAATAATCGCTTTGCTTTAGAAACCCTTACTCTAGCATCTTTATCTGAACCATATTTTCTATAACCATTTGTAATATAAACATCATCATTACCGTCATTATCGGTATCAAATAAAAGTACTGCCCAGCTCCAGCCACTTTTCGCTAAATTGGTCAATTGTGCGATATTATGATACTTATTATTACCGAGGTTCAGTTGTAATGAATTAAACATATACTGAACTTGATATCCTAGTGTTTTATTCAAAAAATTGAATTGCGATACATTCATAGACGACATTAATGTCAAAGACTTTTCGTGACTTATGGGTGCCATATCTAACACAAAAATATCTTGTAAATTATCATTGTTTATATCTGCAATGTCAATGCCCATACCTGAAAATGAAATCTGATTTGTAAGCTTTTTTGTCTGGTTAGAAAAAGTGCCATTTTTATTGTTGATATAGATTGCATCAGGAAGATAATAATCGTTAACAATATAAATATCTGGCCAGTTATCGTTATTTAAATCGCTTATGCAAAGACCTAATCCAAATGTTGGCGTTAACAAACCTGCCTGCTCTGTTACATCAGTAAATTTGCCATTATCATTTTTGTATAGGTGACTAGAATTTTCTTTTAACTGTTTTTTATCTTTTAATATTTTATAAAATATGGCAGGATCAACACCATAAAAATCGTTTTCATTTAAAACCACACAATCTAAATCGCCGTCTTTATCAAAATCTAAGAATGCAGCTTGTGTACTTATGCTATGATCATCGAGGCCATATAACGAGGCCTCTTCTTTAAAAGTGTTGTCTTTCTGATTTATAAATAAAAGATTTTTTCTTTTTTCTTTTTTATAAGGACCGCCTTGTGCCACATAAATATCCATCCAACCATCATTATTCACATCGGCAAAAGTGACGCCATTAGACCAATTTTTATTAAGCGGATTTATGTTGGCTGAAGTGGAAATATCTTCAAAAACCAAGTTACCTTTATTTAAATAGAGTTTATTAGGCACTTGGTTGCCACAAAAGAAAATATCTTTTAAGCCATCATTATTTATGTCTTCAATACCGACTCCTGCACCATTATAAAAATAATCATCATCAAATAAATTAGATTTTGTTTTTAAATCAGACACTAGAACATTGTTAAAATCTAATCCACTTGAGGATGTTGGAATTTTTTGATAATTGAGACTGCTATTTTCAATGGCAATACTTTTATTGTTGTTTTTGCAACTTACAAAGCAAATAACCAATAAAAATATTACAAAATTTAATTTCATATTTCTCTATACAGATTTAAAAACGGATAGCTAAAAGTACAATTTTATTTTATAACCGTTGGACCTATTTTAATCTTGTGAGGAGGATTAAATACGTTTATAAAAATATATTTTATAGTTTAACTAATATTATTAATACTATTTAAGGTATTAT
>JAADFW010000159.1 GCA_013152655.1 Chlorobiota bacterium | reverse complement strand
TATGATTATAAGCGATACTTTAATTAAATATAATCCCGATAATCTTCCGCCTTATGGTTCTTCTATGAGTACTGTAAATATTAAGCCGACTTTTGGAGATTATAGTCGTTGGTCAATTGAAGGGAATTCAGATAATAACATACCTGCATTTGATACCGTAATGTATTCTCCGAAGACAATTTTATTATTGTCTTATCCAAATGAGCCCTTACCTACTATTAATAAGAATGAAGACTTTAATATAAAGTGGAATAAGGATGATAATAATATTAATGGTGTGGAAATAGTAATTAATCTATTAAGTTCAAAAGATAAAAAAACTTTTAGATATCTTGTTGAAGATAATGGAGAATTTACAATATCTTTGAAAGAAATTCAAGCACATCGTATTTCCTTGGATATTATAAGATATAATCAGAAACTTCTAAAAATTGAAGGAAATTATTTCTGGTTATGTTCGATAACAGATGCTACGCAGGATTATTATCTTGTAGATAATTGATTTGATTTATTAATAACTATAATTTTATTATTTCTGAACACTGCTGTCCAAAATAAATAAAAAACAAAAAACACGACAAATAAAATCCATGATTTGGGAAGAATAAAAGCAATATTTAGAATTAAACTTTCATATTAAAACAACTATTGTTGACATATTTCTAACTTTATAATTTCAATTGTCCTATTATGTTCCGAATACAAATACTACATCTCTTCTTAACTTTTCAAGATATTAATTATATTTGGTTTTCAGGGATATTAGCTACTTTTTAAATTCATTATTTTGATTAAGAGTGAAAAATATAATTCTTGTTATCAGAAATGTTATTATATTAACAACTTTTATTATTTTGCAATATTACATTTGGTTTAAAATAAAAAAGCGGTATTAATATGAAAAAGTTATTATTTGCGTTGATTGTTTTTTGTTTAACTGCGAGTTTGGAAGCAGTTGAATTAAATCTACCTTTTATGGATAAAAATACTATTGGTGCTAATGAATTTATTAAGCAGAATAGCCAAAATGACGGTAGAAACATTGTTATTTTTATACTTGATAGCGGTGTTGACCCTTCAATTAAAGGTTTGCGATTTACAAGTCAAGGAAAAGTTAAAGTAATTGAAATGCAGGATTTTTCAGGTCAAACGGTTATAAATTTAATTAAAGCAAAAAAAGAGAAAATAAAAAATACAGATGTTTTGACCGGTGATAATATTAAATTGAAAGGATATGAAAAATTAAAATTCAAACCTTATAACGATAAATATTATATTGGCAAAATTGATGAAAAATTAAACTTCAAAAATTCATCTGTTAAAGATATAAATAGCAATGGGAAAACCGATGATGTTTTCGGTGTTTTGGCATTTCAAGTTGATAACTATAAAGAATTGTTTAAAAATGCAAAAGGTTTTATCAAACCAAAAAAGAACGAGAAAATTTGGGTGTTTTACATTGATGAAAATGCTGACGGAAGAATCGACGATGAAAGTGAAAAATTAAATTATCATTTTAGGTTCGACACTTTTAATTTTTATAATGGGGAAAAAGATAAAAAACCTCAATATGCTATGTCTGCTAATATCCGAGGTAACGATAGTCCCGAATTAGTAGTCAATACAGCAGATAATGCTCACGGTTCGCATTGTTCGGGAATTGCGGCGGGATATAAAATCAATGGTCAAGACGGACTGAACGGTATTGCACCGGGAGCTTATATTGCTTCTTTAAAGATTGGAAACGATGTGCTTTCGGGCGGTGCTACAACTACATCGTCAATGAAAAAAGCTTATGAATATGGCGTTAAATTTCTGAAAGAAGCGGGGTTTAAATACGGAGTTTTCTCAATGAGCTATGGGATTGGTTCCGAAACTCCGGGCAGAAGCGAAATGGAGAAATTTTTAACGCAATTTGCAAAAGACCATCCGAATGTTACTATTGTTAAATCTATGGGCAATTCCGGTCCCGGAATTAATACAAGTGGCAATCCTTCGAATGTTAAAGGGACTATTACGGTCGGAGCAATGATATCACCGAATACTTTAAGAGATTTATACGGTTCGTCGAGACGGAAGAATTGGATAACTCATTTTAGTTCAAGAGGAGGATGTGTCAATGAGCCTGATGTCGTTGCCCCCGGTGCGGCGGCTTCAACTGTTCCCGCTTATTCCCGAGGCGATGCCTTTTGGGGAACTTCGATGTCCACACCCCAAGTTGCAGGAGCTTGCGCTTTGCTATTGAGTGCTGCTGTAAATGACAGTTTAGATGTGAATAATGCTATGGTAAAAAGAGCGGTAAAATATACCGCATCACCTCTAAAAGGATATCTGCCTCTTGATTACGGAGGTGGTTTGGTCAATGTTAGCAAAGCTTATAAATACTTAAAAATTTTAGCGAAAAGACCTGAAAAAGACAGAGTTTTATATTATAAGATTAAAACTACTAATACATTTTTCAATGATGAAAAAGATGAAGCTGTTTATTGGAATGTCGGCGGATACGTTCCCGATAAATCACATAAGCAAAGTATTACAATAAGTCCCGTATTTCCTGAAAAAACAACAGAGAAAGAGAAAGCCGGTTTTTATAGAGTTTTTTCATTAAAATCAGATGCGAGTTGGTTTAATATTGATAAATCGAATATTTACATTCGTGGTAGTCATAAAGCAAGTTTTTCGATTACTTTTGATAAATCCAAATTGAAAAAACCCGGACTATATAATAGCAAAATAGTTGCTTATGCTAAAAGTGAAGAAAACGGAGGTTTCCCGGAATTTGATATTCCTGTAACGGTTATAGTACCTTTTGATTTTTCAGCCGATAATAATTATCAATTGAAATTGAAAAGTCAAGAATTGGGAATAGGCGATATAGGAAGATATTATTTGAATATTCCGCCTGCGGCAAGTTCTTTGGCTATTGAATTAAATTCTAAAGATAAAAATAGTAATTTGACTTTTTATTTATATTCGCCGCAAGGCAAAGAAGTGCATAGAGCCGCTTTAACCGGTGGAGAGGCAGGTCTGGAAAAATTACGTTATCAATTATCCGATGATAATATTCATTACGGAGTTTGGGAATTAATACCTTATTGCTATTTTAAGTCATCTGATAGAGCAAAATTTGATATAGATGTCAGATTTTACGGTTTAAAATCTAATCCTGAAATTATAAATGATATTAGTTTTGAATCAGGTGAAAAACCAAAAGGTAATTTTAAAATTGCGAATCTTTTTAAATCGCCGATTGTGATTAATGCAAGAGGGTATATCAGAGGATATTATTTTGATAAAGACTATGATAGAAGCGGAGAAAAGAGATTTGAAAAAGAGTTTAAAGTTGGCAATGATATTAACAAGGTAGTATTTAAACTTGATATTCCCATTGAAAGTTTTAACAAAATGACGGATGTAGCGGTAAATATTTATAACAGTCAAGGAAAGTCGATTTTATCATCGGGTTTAACGAGAAAAAGCAAAATTTTTACTTTTTATCCTCCGCATTCCGGTAAATTTACCTTGGAAATAGTTCCTGCTTTCGCAAGTGATGAATTATTAAATGACGGTTGGGATTTCAATTTAAAAGAAGAGTATTATTATAAATCGGCTATTGGTATTAAAGTAGATCAAAATTATAAAACTCTATATCCTTCAAAATGGTATGATTTTGATTTTACATTAAGCAAAGCATATCCCATAGCCCCCGACGGAAGTATAACTTTTGGTGAAATATTGTTTTATAATTACGATAATAACGACTTAATTAAAAAAATATCAATTAAAATAGAAAGATAAATATAATGACAACAAGCAAATTAATCAGCCCACACGGGAGTCCTGAATTAATAGAGCTGTTATTAACGGGACAAGCCTTGGAAGAGGCAAAACAA
>JAADFW010000158.1 GCA_013152655.1 Chlorobiota bacterium | reverse complement strand
ATATGAATAAATATAGTAATAACATTTATTTGATTCCGGTAAGTCAATTTTAAGTGTAAACAAACCACTGTTAGGATTTGGGTAGAGTTTAATATTATCATAATTTGCCAATTGTTCAACACCGGTGATGTTCACATCAACCACCCACATTTGAGCAGTTCCGTCTTCAGCTATTACATTATAGATTACCAGGTTGCTAAAATCGTTCTCAGTAGTTCCACTTACTTGTTCTACATCATTAATATATGCAGTGGCACCATCTGATAAACTAAAAACAGCAACAAGATTTGTCAGGTCTGTACCTCCCGCAACAGTACTTACAATCGTATTATTGTTTGTATTAATAACGGAAATCTCTGTTGACTGAGCAAACAGGTATGAAATAAAATCATTTTCAGAGCTAAGTTGTCCTTCAATCGTAACTGTAACCGCCCAATCCTGAACGGAGCCATCTTCAGCAACAATTGTGTATATAACCGGATTTGTAAAGTTATTAGCAGTTGCTCCGCTTACTTGAACAACGTCATTAATTTTGACTGTTGAATTTGCTGAACTTTCAAAGATTGCAATAAGATTACTAATATCTGTTCCACTTTCAACAATTATGCTAACTGTATGATTATCAGAATTAATGATACCAGTGGCAATTGCTTCGTCAAAAGTATAAGAAATGAAGCTGTTTTCACTGCTTTGTGTACCGGAAGAAGTTGAGCTTGCTGTGTTCGATCTGGAAGCGTTACGATTTGTAGCTTTAGTAATACTACAACCATACGGATGGCGCAATTCAATAAAATATCGATATTGTAGCCCGGGCGATGAAACATCTGACCATGATGTTATATTAGCTGGTATTGAATCAAACAGAACCCAGCCAGTTGAGGCGGAATCTCTGTAAATAAAGTACGTGGAGAAATCGATTCCTTCATAAGGTTCCCAAATTAAATTAATATCTCCACCTGTACCAAGGTTTACGTTTAAGTGCATCGTTTTGTGGGGCTCACTCAACTCAGATTCCACTCCACATTCATCAACGGCTGATAATTTATACCTCCATGAACGAACTAATGAATTAGACAAAGTATCGGTGAAAATGCTTAAACTGTCAACAGGTACACTACCTGCCACAAAATAAACATCACTCTGTGTACTTTCTTTGTAAATATTGTAATGGTCAATACCTGCGGGTTGCAATTTTTCCCAAACAATTTCATTGTAATTGGTAGCCGTATCAACCGTAACCAGACATATTGGATTTACCGGTGGTTTATCAGCCTTAATAACTGCAACTGCAGCTGAAGAACAACCTGAAGTATCGGAAACAACTACATTATATTCACCTGCATTTACACCAATAAGATCTTCACTTGTTGAATCGTTTGACCATAAATAGAAATATTCGTCAGACGAGCCATAAACAGAAATATAAACTGCTCCGTCAGAATTGCCACAACTACCTTCAATAACCGAATCAACAACTACACTTGGAGCACCTAATTCGCTAATTGAGAATAATTTAGAGGCGTCACATAAATTGTTGTCGGTAACCGTAAGGCCATAAACCCCTAATGCAAGCCCTGCTAAAGTTTCCGGATTTGCAGAACCGGTTGACCAGTTGTAATTAAATGGCGAAACACCGCCCAAAACATTAGCTACCGCACTTCCGTTTGATTGGCCACAGGTTGCTTCAAACGTTGACATTACAATATTTATGGGATCAGGTTCGGTAACAACAAAATTTTCAAGTGCTAAACAACCTGATGTATCTGTTACTTGCAATTGATATGGGCCTGCTTGTAAATTGCTAACATCTTCGGTTATTTCGCCGTTTGACCATTCATAAGTAAACGGAGTAGCAGTTCCGGTAACAGTCAGGCTTATTTGTCCATCAGAACCTCCGTAGCAGGAAACATTTTGTATCGCATTAACGGTAATTTCCGGCGCACCAAGGTCATTAATAGGGGCTACACCAACAGCACTACAACCACTTTCATCGGTAACTGTTACAATATAAATTCCCGATGAAAGGCTGTCGTTAACCACTTCATCCACACTGTTTGACCAATGGTATTCAAACGGAGGATTTCCTCCGCTTGCTGTAACTGTTGCACTACCGTTGCTGGCAGCACATTCTGAGTCGTTAATAATTAATTCAAGATGTATGCTGTCTGGTTGTGAGATAGTAAAAGTATCAACCGACTGGCAACTATTAGCATCTGTTACGAGTACAAAATAATCACCTGCATTAAGATTTGTTACGTCTTCTGAACTTTCGCCATTCGACCATGCAAAATAATAAGGAAATTCGCCATTGGTAATTGTTAAATTAATCATACCAAAATCATTCCCGATACAGTCAATGTTAGAAATATCGGCATTAATAGTTGGTGCGGCAAGTATTTCAAGAGTTACCAATGTTGGAAAGCTTTCACACTCGCCATTGTTTTGGGTTACATAAAAATCATGAATTCCCGCAGTAGCAATTTCAGGTGTATAGTCATTTGCCGACCATAATACGGTATCTAAATTTACGTCAGCATACCAGGTAATTAATGTTCCCTCCGCACTTAATGTTGGAATAGAATCGCCAAAACAAATTGTTTTATTACCTGCAACAGGCGGGTCGGGCGTTTCTTTTATTGAAAGTGTTGAAGCACTATAATCACTTTCACATTCATTAGCTGTTTGTGTTGCATAGTATGTGTAATTGCTTAATTCTGTTTGTCCTGTAGCAAGAGAATCTCCGGTATAAACAAGATGTGAAATATCAAGATCAGTATTGTTATACCAAAGAATATTTGAACCTTCAGCAATTAAATCGGGTATATCCTGGCCATAACATCCAATTACGGTATCTGATGTAACCGGAGCATCCGGTTTAGCATAAACAAGCACATTAAATGTTGTAAAATCTTCACAGCCTCCCGGTTGGAAAACAGTTAACTTAGCAGTAAAATTGCCTGAATTGTTATAGGCATAATTAATTATAGTATCAAAAGTAAATGTTGTATCGTCAGTAACTCCGTTGTTATCAAAATCCCAGTAAAAAGTTGAAGCATCAACCATTCCGTAAGAACTATCGATTACTTCAACGGTTTGATATTGACAAATAGTTAGGTCAGAAACATTAAGAGTAGGCGTATAACATATTAATTCGTCTGCACCAATATCTGGGGTTGAAGCATCTCTGGGTTCTCCGTCTATATCAGTAGGAACATCATAATAAACCATAGAAGAACCTTTGCCCATTAAGTCATTATTCATTAAATGCAGGTCGTCGGATGAAATGAAAACCGGCAATACGTTTAATGAATTATCTTCATATGTAGTTGCACTTTGTAAGTCGGTTAGAGTAGCATAATTAGTTGAGTACCAGCCGGCAATGTATGAATCGTTTGTGTATAATGCATTGTTGCCTGATGTAATTAATGGCGAAGTGCCGCTAATGTAAAAAGCGTAGCCGCCATTAGTGGTAAAAATATTATTTAAGGCTATATTGTTGCCTCCGTTATAACAACGAAATGAATTATTTCCTGTATTAGCTCCGGTAATATTTACCGTATTATGATAAATTCTTTGGTAATTACTGGTTTCTAATCGAATACCATATGCTTTATACCATCCATATCCAACGGCACTTACAAAATTATTGGCAATTAATCCCTGCGCAATTCCTGAACCATCGCAATATTCTAAATAAATACCATTGAATTCATTCAAATTAGTTTTGTCTGAAATAATATTACCGGTAATCTCAACAGCATCGTCACACTCATACAGCCGGATGCTATTTTGCCTGTTATTAATAAAAACATTATTTCGTATTTTAGGTGCATCTGCTTTTTTAAAATAAACACCAACAACCTGTGTGTTAAATTCATTATTAATAACCTGTAAACTTGATAAATTATAATAATCAGAAGCGCTATAATAATATCCCAGATAATCAATTCCGAGACTATTATTATAAAAAGTATTTCCGTCAACCAACAAACTATCAACTATTTGATATTCTGATATTTGTATTGAAGCATTGTCGCCATCCCAACCTGTTGATGTTACTCCGTTAAAGATATTGCCTATAATATTTACTTTTAATGAATTTCCGTTTATATAAATAATGGTAGAGTAGGTTGTTCCTCCTGAAGAGAATGTCATGTTTTTAATGGTTAAGTAGTCTGTTCCATTTAAATGAATGATACGGTTTTTATTTACATCCTGAGGATAGCCTATGGTAACATCTTCGTTATTACCGGTAGTTGATTGTATTACAACCGTATCCGAACTATTTGTTCCGGGTATGTCTTTAAGAACTATGCTTGTGCTTAAATAAAAACCTGAATTTACATTAATTGTAACAGGTGCAGAAATGCCTAAATCCATTAAAGCATAAGTTAGTGAATCGAAGGATGGAAAGTCCTGGCTGTTGCCTAATATATATGTTCCGGAAAGTGGTGTTTGTGTTGATGTAAATTCGTAAGCTCCTATATCTGGAGTTGTAACATTTCTTGTTGTGCTATCAATATCAACTAAAACATTGGCAAACGGTGTACCCGTATTATCAAGCCAGGAAGACTGAGTGTGAAGATCGGTTTTTGAATAAAAAGCAGGGAAATATCCGGTAGAATGGATGTCATTATTGCTTGCAGCCTGAAAATCAGCAATATTAGCAGACCTTGACCCTTCCCAGGCAGCAAACCACCTGCCTGGTGTATAATAATTATTGTAATCAAAATCTAAAGTACCGGGAGTAGGTGTTGATTTGGTATAAACAGCAAATCCCAGTCCTTCTTCATCGAGGTTTCTTTCTCCATGAATGGCAAAAATATTGTTCTTTGCGGTTATATTATCGCTTGCGTAAGTATAAAATGCTTTGTCGTCAAAATCGTTACCAACAACATTCACACTATTGTAATAAACATTTTTATAATCTGATTGATAAAAATATATTCCAGACGAATTATCTAAACCATTAGCTCCTACGTTTATTATGTTATTAGCTATTAAGCCAGGGTATGTTCCCGTTTCATCACAGTTCCACAGGTATATACCTCCATTGGTTCTAATGGTTGAAAAAATCTTATTATTTGTTATTTGCATACCATTCGATGTGGCATTATTACAATTATTCAATTCCATTCCATTAGCATAATCATAATAAGCATAAAAATACTCAATATAATTTCCATCAATTATTGGGGCATTACAATATTGTAGATAAATTCCATGATAATAAGAGGTTATATTGTTGTTTGATATTTCAATATTTAATGCTCTATTTCCATCTTGTGCTCTTAAAAATATACCAAAACTACCATTTTCTATTGTGTTGTTTCGGATAAGAATATTATTAAATATTGAGCCACTGGCTACTATCGGAGAGTCATAATTATCTCTTGAAGCAGATGACCTGCCAGACAGTCTATTGCCTTCAATAATAATATTTTTGGTTGAACCGCTTAAAACAATTAAAGATGAATATGCAGTGCTTCCGGTAATTAAGTTTAAGCCTTTAATGGTAATATAATCTGCACCATCCAATTTTATTATATAATTATCGCTTGAGCTTGAGGCAATATATGAAATTATCGGGTTTCCTGAGTTGCCGGCATCTGCTTGAAAAATAACAACTGCCGAATCGGCAGCACCGGCAATTTGTGGAATTATCACTTGTTCGTTAAAAGTTTCATCAAGCACATTAAAAATAACTGTATCGGTTATTCCTTTTAAGACTAAATCAGCAATTGCATCAGTAAAATTAGAGTAATTTCCGGTACTGCCAATAGTGTATTCGCCTGCAAGTGGTATGGTAGAAGATGTGTATTCATCAGCACCAATGTCAGGGTTTGTTCCGTCTCGTGCCTCTCCATCAAAGTCAGTAGTAACAACAGTTATAGGTGTTCCCGCTCCGTCTAGCCAATATGAATCTGTATGCAAATCAGTTGTTGACACAAAAGAAGGGTTAAAATTAATAGAATGCGAATCAGTTCCTGAGGCAGCAACAAAAGAAGCCAGGTCATTATAATCAACATTATTCCATCTTCCGAAAACTGAACCACTGGTATAAAAGTTGTTATAGTCTGATTCGGATATACCGAGGCTATTATCAGAATAAAAAGGATAGCCGGAACCTTCAACATAAAAAATATTGTTTTTTAAAATAATATTAGTTTCTCCACTAGTATAATAGTTATGATAAAAAGCAATACTATTTGAGTTTTCGCTAACTACATTTATACTATTATGATAAAAACTTAAATATGATGAACGATAGGCTTGAATTCCATAAATATCATAACTTGCATTTGAATATTCTACAGTTATAAAATTATTGAAAATTAATCCACCTTGCCCGCTTCCGTAACATTCTCTAAAATAAATTGCTTCATCACTACTTATTGTACTATAAAGTATATTGTTATTTATAGTAAATGGAGAATAAAGTCCGAATAAGCTCATCCCTCTTGAAGTAAAATCAGTAATTTGATTCTTTGAGAATTCAAAATCTGTGCAATATGTAATAACAGCACCATAATAATAATTTGATAAAGTATTATTACTAAATACCAATCCGGTTGTTAAATCATCAACTAATCCGTCAATTCTAAATCCTATTGAACCACTGTTAAATGTATTATTGGTTATAGTTAAATTATCGGTTTGATCATCGTTACAATAAATAACACACAGGTCATAATTGTTAGCTGCATTTCCGCTTCCATTTAAAATATTATTATCTATTGTATTATCATGGGCGTTTCCATTTAAACTAAAAACTCTACCGTAATTTATTCCAGTGTTTTGTAGGGTCATTTTACTAAAACGTATATAATCTGAATTATCAAATTTAACAACATAATTATCTGTACTTGAAGTAGATTCATGTTGCAAAGTAACTGCTGAAACAGTATCGGATGCAGAAGTAAAAGTAATTGTATTAATAGCACTGGTTCCCGGTATAGGTGCAATCAGAATCTGTTCAGCATAATTACCATCTTCAACATTAATGGTTACAGCTCCTGAAATTCCTAATTTTACGAGAGAATCAACTGCTTCGGAAAACGACGTAAAGGTGCCTCCGCTTGTTTGAATAGTTAAAGTTCCACTATATGTAGTTGTATTGGTTGCAGTAAACTCATAAGCTCCTACATCTGGTGTGGTTGAACGGGAAACACTATCAAAATCCTGAGAAATAGTAGCTGTTAAATCAACACCTGTATTATCTAACCAGTGAGTTGTAGGGTGATAATCAGTTAGTGAAACAAAATTAGGGTATATGAAAGTTGAATTAGCATCCATGGAGTTGGCCGATTGTAATCCGGTAAGTTCATTAATATAAGAACCCCAAAATGCAATGTAGTTTCCGTTTGTGTAATAATTGTTATAATCAATATCTGTAATATTTGAACCGTTATTGCTTCTTACCGGTGTGCCATAATTTATTACCAGCATATTATTTTTTAAGGTAATATTACTTCCATTATAAGCACTGAAGGCACTTCCGTCTGAATTTGTTTCCGATACATTAACAGTATTGTGATAAATTTGCTGATAATCAGACTCATAGCAATAAATTCCATAATTGTCATCAGAGCTAGTTCCGTCAACAGTAATAACATTATTGGCAATTAAACCTTTAAATGCTATTGAGCCGTCAGAATAGTATAAATAAATTCCGGTATGAGTATAACTGTCGGTTGCATTAATAGTATTATTAACAATTTTAATGTCGTTGCCGCATTCTCTTAAATAAACCGCATCTGCATCACTTGAATTAATTGTATTTCCGTTTATTTCAACACTTTGTTGTTTATATAAGTAAAAGCCACGATACGAATTGCTTACATTATTATTAATTTTTACATCTGTTGAAGTAGTATAATAACCATCAAAATAAATAGAATAAGACCCGTTTTGAAATAAGTTATTGGATATTTCCAGTCCGGTTACATCATCGTCTCTAAATGACAAAAGAGCCTCACTATCGCTTGTTGGGGTTCCGCTGGCACCAATGAGTTGATTATTAGTTATGGTATTATATTGTGAAGTTCCATCAAAGCGAATACATCTCGAATAACTGGAAGCATCGTTATAAATAGTTAAATATTGTAATGTAACATAACTACAGCCAAAAAGGCCAAATACCCATTCCGAACTATATGCGCCGGTATAATAAATCATAACCGAATCAACATCTTGTGCTTCAGATTGAAAAGTAACTGTATTTACAGCACTGGTTCCGCTTATGGCATTGAGGCTTATTTGTTCATAATAATTACCTGAAAGAATATTCATTGTAACAGGCCCGTCAACACCATTTGTTTCTAACGAGTCGGTTGCTTTAACTATTGTTTCATAACCGGGCGTTCCTCCCTGCCCAACAGTATATGTTCCATTTAACGGGTTTTGAGAATACCCGTGAGTTACAATAATAAAAAGTGCTAAAATCAGAGAGACTCCAAAAATTCGATTATTAATAGTTTTCATAGCAGATTTAGTTTATATTATAATTTTGTAATTATAGTTAATAGAGAATAACAATGTATAATTCTTATTGTAGTTTAGCTCAAAACAGTTTTAAGACATTAAATATATTAAAATAAAATTTTAAAGTCAATTTAAATTAAATGCCAACATTTTAAGAAAGTGAAAACACAGAAGGCCTTGTAATTGTCTGTTAATTAATGGGCTACAAAACCAACAACAGGGTTGCCAATATGACAATAAAAATTAATGTTAATTTGAAAATGACTGATTAAAACAAATGTTCATAAAAAAGTTAATAAAAATGCAGTATTCGGACAGGTTTATTACAATTCTTACCTAAACTCTTTTTATTTTTGATTAATTAAATTAAACACTTTATTAGATTTACACAATTTTGTAATTCAAAATATTTTCTACTTTAATGAATTAATTATGAAAAGAAAATTAATAATTCCGGTTTTTTTATTATTTGTTGCTGTATCGTGTGTGCCAACTCGTCAATTTGAAGAACTGAAAACAAAAAATGATGTTTGTGTTTCGGAAAGAGATTCGCTAATTAGTTTAAATGAAGAACTTACTGTATCAAACACAGAAAGAGCATCAAAAATTGAAGAAATTAATAAAAGACTTGATTCAAAATCGGGAGAAAATCAGTTGTTGAAGGATTCAATAATTGAAATAGTTACACAATATAGAATATTGGAAAAACTGAATGCCGATATAACTGCTAACAGGAATGAGCTTTTAAAAGGAAATGCTGAAGAAACAAGGCTTTTATTAGCAAAATTGCAAGTTGCACAGGAAGACCTGCAAAAAAGAGAAGACAAATTATTGCTGCTTGAAAAAAGTATTAATATGCAAAAAGACAGTTTAGAGAATTTAAAAATTGAAGTAGATGCTAAAAACAGTAAGTTAATGTTACAAGACAGCATTTTACAAGAAAAGAAAATGGAGTTGGAAAACAGGAATAAGCGGTTGACAGAATTAGAAAACATTTTAAGCAGCAAGGATTCTGCCGTAAATGCACTTAAAAATAAAGTTTCGGATGCATTATTGGGTTTCCAGAATAAGGGCTTAACAGTAGTTCAGAAAAACGGAAAAGTTTATGTTTCGTTAGAAGAACAATTGCTTTTTAAGTTTGGAAGCACAGAAATTGATCCCAAGGGAGTAAAAGCATTAAAAAACCTGGCAAAAGTACTGGAGCAAAATAAAAATATTAATATAATGATTGAAGGCCATACCGACGATGTTGGTGATGCAAATTACAATTGGGATTTGAGCGTAAAAAGAGCAACTTCTGTAGTTAAAATATTATTGAATAATTCCAAAATTGACCCAACTCGCCTAACCGCTTCCGGCCGCGGAGAATTTATGCCCATTGACCCTTCTAAAACCGATGAAGCCAGAAAGAAAAACCGGAGAACGGAAATTATTTTAAC
Source organism: Chlorobiota bacterium (assembly GCA_013152655.1). Classification (GTDB taxonomy): domain Bacteria; phylum Bacteroidota; class Bacteroidia; order Bacteroidales; family B39-G9; genus JAADFW01. The sequence goes on along the minus strand of JAADFW010000158.1, from coordinate 9,680 downwards.
GCCAAAGTTAGATGAGCTTTTTGAAATTTTGGAAAGCAATTAACAAATTAAAATTATTACATCAAAAATTTAATTAAATAACAGGAAATTATTGAAAGCCAAGATAGTTGATGCATATGTTTTTTTAAAAACTTTAACTATAAGAAAACTTTTTAACTACTTTGTACTAAAGAGTAGTTTTTATTTATCATTACTGTTAAAAAAAGCGGTTATAAAAGGCTTTCCTGCAAGTATAGCTATTGAACCAACCACAAATTGTAACTTACAATGCCCTGAATGCCCCAGTGGCTTGAAACAGTTTACAAGGAAAACCGGTAATATAAATATTGATTTATATCGTTCTGTAATTGAGAATGCATATATAAACTTAATTTATTTACTGCTTTATTTTCAGGGCGAGCCATTTTTACATCCTGATTTTTTTGATTTAATAAAAATTGCCAAAAAAAAAAACATTTATACCGCTACCTCAACTAACGCCCATTTTTTAACTAAAAAAAATTCGCGAAAAATTATAGAATCCGGATTAGACAGAATTATAATTTCAATTGACGGAGCAACTCAAGCATCTTATGAAAAATACCGGATAGGGGGTAATTTAGAAAAGGTTTTAGAGGGAACAAAAAACCTGATAGAAATACGAAAAGAAATGAAAGCTAAAAAGCCCTATGTTATTTTTCAAATAATAGTTTTTCGTTCAAATGAGAACGAAATAGAAAAAATAAAAAACATTGCCAAACAACTTGGTGTTGATAGTATAAAAATAAAAACCGCTCAATTTTATAATTTAGATAGTACAAATCACCTTATCCCGGTTAACCGGAAATTTACTCGCTATAAAAAACAGAATAATTCTTACGTAGTTAAAAATAAATTACCCAATAAATGTTGGAGGTCTTGGTATTCATCAGTTATAACAATTGACGGAACAGTTGTGCCTTGCTGTTTTGATAAAGATGCAAAACATGAATTTGGAAATATAAAGAACAAAGCATTAGGTGCTATTTTTAGAAATAGTGAATCCGGAAAATTTAAAGAAGCAATCTTGCAAAACAGAAGCAAAATAGACATTTGTAACAATTGCACCGAAGGATTGAAAGAATTTCGCTAAGTTTGACGGCTTAATTAATAAGAATTTACATATGAATATAAAAAAGCAGTTTATAAAAAAGACAACAAAAATTGGAATAGCATTATCTGTTTCATTAGTTATAATGAGCTGGGGTTATACAGGGCATTATAAAATTAACACTAATGCGTCACTTTCTTTTAATGAACAGATGAATCAGTTTAATGCGTGGACAAGCATTTTGGCCAGTCATGCTTCTGATGCCGATGAGCGAAAACAATATGACCCCACCGAAGGCCCCAAACATTACATTGATATTGATAATTATACTGAATTTGTTTCTAATGGAAGCATACCACAAACTTTTGATTCGGTGATTTCAATACATGGTTCTACATTTGTATATGGCCAGGGAATTTTACCCTGGGCAACAAAAGCTGCTTTCGATTCTTTAAAAAGCTGTTTTGTAAGAAGAGATTGGGATAAAGCGGTTCTTTTTGCTTCAGATTTAGGCCATTATGTTGCCGACGGGCATATGCCAATGCACATTACCAGAAATTATAACGGTCAATATACAGGTAATGACGGTATTCATTCACGTTACGAGTCAACCATGATTAATTCTTTTAATGCAGAAATTGTTTATTCAGGAATGCAAATTGATACTATTGCTGATGTGAATCAATACATTTTTAATTATTTGTATAATAATTACATATATGTTGATTCTGTAATCGGAGCAGATAATTATGCTAAATCAATTAATTCTAACACTTATTCTACAGAGTATAAACGAGCTCTTTGGGATTATTCTAAAGATTTTACTATTCTGCTATTCAAAAATGCCTCGCATGCACTTACTGAATTAATTTATACCGCATGGATTCAAGCGGGTAGCCCGTCAATGGACGAAACAAATATTGAAAAGCCAACACATGAAAATAAATTAATTTCATTAGAACCGGTTTACCCAAACCCGTTTTCAGGTTCAACCCAAATAAAATTCTCTGTTTCAAAACAAACAGAGGTGTTTGTTCAAGTTAAAGATATATCAGGAAAAACAGTTGATACGCTTTTAACTGAAACAAAACCGGTTGGAGAATATAATATAATTTGGAACCCGGGAAATTTACCACAAGGTGTTTATTTTCTTATATTAAAAAGCGATTATAATGTTATAGTAGAGAAAATGATTTTGTATGAATAAAACGGAATATGTTTTTTAGTACAAATAAATCAAACTATAATAATCCTGACTATTGCGTTGTAAGTAGTTGGAAGCATAATAAGGCTATAAAAGTTACATTTTCCATTTAATAGATAAGAGCGTTATATCATCTATTTGTTCTTGTTCTCCCTGCCAGTCATTTAACGTATTAAGCAGTATTTCTTTTTGCATTGACATAGGTTCATTATGAATACTGATTAATAATTCTTTAAACCGACGGAATGAGAATTTGCGATTTAATTTTCCCCCAAACTGATCTTTGTATCCATCAGAAAACAGATAGATAATATCATTATTTTGAAGTTGAATGCTGTAATTCTGAAATTTCTCATCAACAAAATAAAAACTCACAGGATTTTTATTTGCCCTATATTCCAATAATTGATGATCTCTTATTATAAACAATGGGTTATTTGCTCCGGAGTACTGCAAAATATTTTTTTCAACATCAATAAAACACAAAGCTATATCTAACCCAATATGCATTTCAAGGCCGAAATTTATAAACCTGTCTCTTAAAATTCTTAAAGCCGCTGAGGGAGATGTTATTTCATTCTTTTTAATTATAGAATGCAAATTAGAAATTCCAAGAACAGTAAGAAACCCTCCGGAAATTCCATGTCCGGTACAGTCTGCAACGGTAAATATCAGGTTATTCCTAACTTTGTTAAAATAATAAAAATCCCCACTTACCTGATCTTTGGGCTTATACAGTATAAAATACTCCTTTAATAAAGAATCAATAATATCTTTTCTTGTAAGTAAGGCTTCCTGAATAATCTTTGTTAAATTTAAACTATCTGTTAAATCGCCATGTATTCTTTCTATTTCTTTTTTTTGCCGCGCTATATTATCATTTGCGCTTATTAGCTCTTCATTATTTTGGCGTAATTCTTCTTCGGTTTCAATAAGAGCTTTAACTTTTTCACTTAATTCTTTTGTTCTTTTTGCAACAATTTTTTCAAGAGATTTGGTCAGCTTTTCTAATTCATCAATTGCAACATCACGGGTTTTAATGAAATATATAATAATTCCAATTAATATTCCCGATAATATAATGGCATTAAAGTCAAAAAACACTTTAATTATTTGATAATTAACCTGAATAGTTAATGAATTAAAATAATCTCCAACTTTTAAAGAAATTATAAAAGAAACAGCAACAAAAAGAAACCAGCGAACAGTATCCTTTAAGCCGGAAACGGCAATTGAACTAACTATTGGCAACATTATCCACAAAATGATCATACCCGAAGGAATCAAATCTCCGTAAGCTAAATAGAATGAAAACGGAACTAAAATGGTAAATAAAATTTGAGAAAAGCTTGCTACCTTGAAATTGCCTGAAAAATGATAATAAATAAAATTGCAAACAGCTATAATTACATAAATGTAAGAAATGTATGAAGCGATTGCTATACCGGAAATAAGACAAACGCTGCCAAACACCAATCCTCCCAAAATCATTAAACCGCCTATTGTATTATGAAATGTTTTCTGTGCTTTTAATTTGTCGGTATCAGATTTTTGAATACCGGTACAAATAAATGTATTAATTAGTTTTTTAGTGTTAAAGGGTTTTATTAGTGCATAAATTTGCATAGAAAAAAATCTTTAGATTATGGTTAAATAATTTATAAATATAATAATTAGCGGGAGGGCTTATTTATTATAAAACTATTATTAAACGTTGCAACCTATCAATATTTAAACCAAAAACGCCAACTATTTATACCTTAAATAAATATGATTCTATGTAGTAAAACAGCGTATATAATTTATATTAACCAGCTATTATTGTAGCATCGAGAATACAACCTGATATCCCACTATTTGAATTCTGAGAAAAAGAAGCAGGGAGTGTGATGGGTAGAAAACAAAGCCTGCCTGTAGTGGCAGACAGGCGGGAACCGACCGAAGGGAGCTCACGCAAGCTGTTAAGCCCCAATCCGATAGCTATCGGATTAGAGATACCCAAATTTGCTGGTATTACTTAATCGTAGAAAATTCATAAATTTCCCGGGTTAAAGGGGGGTGGGTTAAATAACCCGCCGAAGTAACTTTTTAATTGAAAATGCTTGATGAAGAAGAGATATAACAAGTAATGTAAACAGATAATACAGGATTTATCGATAAACTCACTTTGTAGCCATATCAAATTGCAGTCATTGTACAAAGTACACACAAAAAAAAAGCCAGACTATACACAGAATAACAGAAATCAAATACAAAAAAATAACAAAATAAATTCTTCCTTTTTCTGATTTTAGCAATAATGTTACTTTTTACATGATTAATAGCCCAAAGCTTCTTTTCCCTCTTTAGTCATCATGTCGGGCGACCAGGTGGGTTCCCAAACCAATTCAACTATTGGTTCAAAATTTTTATATGTACCGGCAATAGTTGCTTTTACATCTTGAATTATAACATCTCCTAACGGACAACCCGGCGATGATAATGTCATTTTTATGTGAATTGTTTTTTCAGATTCAGCATAGTCAATTTCGTAAACCAAGCCCATATCTACAATATTTACACCAACTTCAGGGTCAATTACATTTTTCAATAAGTTATAAATTATTCCCTCGTTCTTTAGTTTTTCATTAAATTCTTCCATTATTGTTTAAGCTTTAATTTCTATTTTAGGTTTATGTAATAAGATTTTAAAAACATTTATATTAAATAAAATTGCTGTTACTAATAAAAAGACAGCTCCTGTAGTAATTGTGAGCTTAGAACTTAACAAAATGCCTATTGTTAAGACAATTACAGCTATTAAGTAAACAATATATTGAACCACAAGAATTTTTTCCGAATAGATTTCTTTCGGTAATGGGGTTTTAGCTTTACCTACAAATTTCTGATATTTTGCAAGCCATACTATAAAAGGTAATGTTTTGTAAGTTTGGCCGAGTATTAATGAGCTTATTGTGCCAAGCAAAACAGTAAAACCATAAGCAATAATTATTTGTAGCAATGTTGTAGTGTTAAAATTCAATTTATATATTGAAATAAATCCTAGTATTAAAGGTAGAATAACAGCAATAAATGCAACGGCTGTATGTTTCATTCCAATATCTAACACCTTTCGCACTCTTTTTTTATAAGATTCATATAAGTATGTTATAAAGCTGATTATTCCGACAAGAATGAAAACAAATGCAATGTAGTTTACAATTTCAATATGGAAAATCATCCAGTTTAATGAAAACAAAATAAGGCTAAGGTTAACTGAATAAAAAGCCAGATGTAATTTTTTACGATTCAGTTGGTGTGATATCAGAAACATAGGAACTAATTTAGCAGAAGCACCCATTATTAAAAATAAAAACCAGCCTATAATTCCCAGGTGTGCATGTGTAGTTAGGAAAAGAAAATGTGATTGTTTAAATATCGGATAGGTAAAATTTATAACCAGTAATAATCCCAACAAACCTGTAAGTATTAACCAAATGGCTGAAATAGCAATTGAAATAGTTTCAATATCTTTTTTGGGTGATTTTTGTATGGTTAATAGAATATTGGTTGAAAACAGTAAAAATGCTGTAAAAACAACCGATGCACTAACAATAAAAAAACTTCCTGTACTAAATTTCCAAAAGGAAATAACCAGTAAAATAATTCCAAGCCCAAAAACATAAAAAGTGGTTTTTGCCAGTTTTTCACTAAAAAGTGAAGAAGAGGAAATTACCGGCAATAACTGGTAAAGAGCACCAAAAATAGTCATTGTTCCCCAACCTAATGTAGCAACATGTGTTATAGCTAATAATTTGGGTTGAAAATAATGGCCAATTAGTGAATTGTTAGAAATAATAATTAGAAAAGCCAATATAAAAAATGAAAGTGCTGCAAAAATATAATGGGGTATTACAACACTTGAGTGTGGCGCTGAGGTAGTATTTAAACTTTGCATTATTTATAAATTAATAATTTAACATTGTCTTGTTCTATCTCTTTCTGAAGACAGGTAAATCCTCTTTGTTCCAATTCAGGCAATAAAAATTGTGGAATTTTTTTATGATGAACATAAAGGGCGCTTCCCTCGCGTATTTTTTCAATTTCCTGTAAAATTACAACCATGGGCTCCGGCATTTCCAACTCTCGGACATCAATTATTTTTATATTATTGCCAAAGCTTTTCTTTTTATCGTCAAAATCAGCTTCTGTGTTTTTTGTTTCGGGTTTAGGTGTTGTTTGTTGTTGGTTTCCTTTCATCAAATAACAATGCACTAAACCGTTGTCTTCTCTTTCAACATACGAAACGTAACCATCGCTTTTTAGTTTGTTTATTAGCGGAATAGGTTCAAAAGTATTAATAATATGTAATACTTTATGCTCTGGCATATCTTTTAATGTTTCCATTATTTTCTGAAATGGGTCAACTCCCTGCTCAAGAATAGGCCTTACGTCTAAATCTATTTTTTCAGCGTTTTTTAAATTGTTCATTTTTAGTTTTTTAGAAGATGTGTTAAAATTGTCTTTTTCAAAAATGTCTTTATACTCAAAACCAAGTCCTTCAATTGCTTTAATAATACTCTTGATATCGGTATTGCCAATTTTTGCAGCATCAATAATACTTATTCTGCCCGCAAGAATTTTACGTAATACAGGATTCCTTAGTTTTTTAAAATTCTTGTTTATAACAGATATTCTGTCAATTACTTGCGGGTTGTGCTTTATTAAACTTGAAATCTTTGTATTTTCGGTTATTATCATTTTTTAAACATTATCGGATACAAATATCTTAATTTATTAATGTAAAATCAATAACTAAATGTTGGTATTTTTAATTCTTGTTTTTAAAGTAAAATGGTTTCCCAAATAATCCTTAAACTAAATAAAAATGCATTTTTTAATACCCGGCTTGTGCCTGAAGGGTGGATAATATGTTGAACATCAGGTTGTAAAAAAATATTTTTTAACAATAACGTTTTATAGTTTAATTCAATGGAAGTTTCATGAATGGTGTTATTAAAAATTAATTTTGAACGGGCAAAAGCTATTCCTGTTGAATTGTTTTTGTTATTAAAAATTCCGTAAAAATTAATTCCGCCCCCGGTGTAGCGCGAATTGTGATTTAGTTTTTCCGGACAAAAGCCTAATTGTAAAAAAGCTCCAATCTTTTTTTCGTTGTTTTTATAAATTACCTGGTCGGCATTTACATAAAGTCCATAATCAGAATGTTTTACAAAAACAGTATCTCCATTTACTATTTTTAAAGCATTCTTATTAACATTTTTAGTATGTAAAAATATGCCTATCTTATAAGTACCTTTCAATTTGTCCTGAAAAACATTTGAAAATTTTATTTCATGAATGGTTAATACCCCGTTTTTTTTATCTAATTGCCATTTTAAATTATATGGATTATTTTCAAAGTCAATAGGCTTCCCGTCGAAAACTGAAGATTGAAAAACAAATTTTTTCGAAATTTTCCAACTCATTGAAAAACCCGGAGCTGTTAACGGAAATATTGGAGTAGTCAGGTTTTCAGAAAAAATGGAATGTATGCCAAAAGAGCTGTTTATAAAGTTTTCTCCAATACTGCTTTTTGCAAAATTTGCATTTAAGTCTTGAAGGCCTATTATAAAGTTTAGGTTCCGTATTTTTTGTTTATACCAAAGTTCATGCATATAAAGATGATTTCCGGCTTCAATGTTGGAAGCTCCCTGGTAGTCGCCTATAAGATTTGCCGAGGGCTCGCCACCATGAGTACTTGCCGGATGAATTAGAATTTTACCGCCTTTCCATAAATTGGCATTTTGGGTGTTAATACTGATATTCACATTGGCATAACCCAAATAATTGTATCCTGCTTTTATTCCCCCACTGACATTAATGAGATTGTCGTTAATGTACAATATTCCTATTTTAACTGGTTTTGTTGATGATTTTTCATTTTTTTGTGAAAATCCTGAATAAGCTGTAAATAAAAACAGAATTAATATGACATTTATTTGCAATGACATAAACATAAAATTTCTGTTGTAAAGCTATAACCGGATAAAAAAGAAAACAATACCTACATGTTGGGATTTTATACCCAAATGAAGAATATTTTAATTCATACTAAATTTAATAATCAGCACTTGTCAATACCCTAATAATTTATTCAGCAACGAAAAATACATGTTGCAACAAGACAAAATAAATTATAATTTTTGATATTCAAACGAAGGATAACCTTTTTGGCCATCACGGTTGTAATAATCTAAAAAGCGTAGTTTATAATAGATATTGTTTGGGGTTTTAATAATTTGAATTCTGTTGGTATCGCAAATATAAGTAGATTCATATGTTTCCATATTAATGGAAACAGTTTTCCACATATGTCCAATTGTGTCCATTTTTGATGAATAATTGAAGGTTTGTGCTAATTCATAATCTATTTCGGCAAAAGAATGAATAGTATCTACAACTGCTTGAATTCCATCTCTGTTCAAAAGGACTCCTTGTACAAAATAATCAACCATATGTCCATAATCATCAGGGGTTTTTCCTGTGTATTGTGAAAACAAAATTTGCCAATTATTGTTATCCGGTTCTAAATTAAGTATTTCACCTCCGTTATTAAATGAAAAAGCTATAAAATTCACATTATTTTCTTTTGGAATATTTGCAGTATATTCATTATTTCCATTTAAGTCGGCAAACCTGATTTTATAAGAATTATTTTCAAAACCAATAAGTTCAAATTTTTTATAGCCTAACCTGTTTCCTGATTCATCATATCCTTTGTCCAATACAAAGGTGTTTTCAATGGCTTTTGGAGGCACTTTAGAAAAATCGAGCCAATTCCCAACGGCTGTTTTGCTCAATTCGCCATCTGAATTGTCCCAAGCCCAACTTTCAGGAGCAATGCCCGTTAAGGATGTAACTTCTTCAAACGTTTTGTTAAGCTTTATTAAGCGTGCTTTTGTAGCCGGATTAATAAGAATATGATTTGCTGTGTCGCTACACTCAAAAGCAAGATCCCATGAGGTTTTTTCATTGCTTGCTGTTACTTCGTTAGTTTCTAAATTAAAATATGACTGATAGCTGTAAACACTATTCTCAAGGAGAAAAATTTGCGGATCGCCGGGTTGTCTTGGTGGCAATGTCATAATTTCATCATTATCAACAAAACAAGAATATAAAAACAAAGAGCTTATAATTAATATAAAAAAACGTTTCCATCCATTTAAGAAAGATTTCATCACAGTATATTTTTTGTGTTAACAACACACAAAATAAATAGTGAATTCTGATTTTTTTTTGAAGAAATTATTAAACAATGTCTTAAAAAGCAGATAGGTAAATACTATATTGAATACAGGCTAATAAAACTCAGATATTGTAATTTTTGTATATGGCTTTTCTGGTAGGGCAAGAACAACAAGTACG
>JAADFW010000157.1 GCA_013152655.1 Chlorobiota bacterium | reverse complement strand
TATAAAGCATCAGCTTTATCAGTCATATCAAGACTTATATAAACATTTTTAAGCGCTTTTTTTACTTTTTCGTTTGTTGTATCGTAACTGAATGCTTTTTCTACTAAAGGCAATGCCTTTTTATATTGTTCGTCGGCTTTTGCATATTCAGCTTTAAAAGCTTCCGGGTTTGTTTTATTCATTCCACTTTCATTAGCTGCTTTTTTTATTGAATTTGCTTCATTATAAAAAACCAATCCTTGTTTTAAATAAACTTTGGCGGCTAAATTGGCAAGTTTAGCATCATTAGGATAAACTTCTATTCCTTTTAAAGCATAATTTTCAGCAGCTTTCAAATCTTTAAGTTTCATTTCAATACTAATTAAATATTGATATGGTTTTGAAGCTTTATATTTATTATCAGCAGATTTTATAAAATAATCCTTTGCTTTATCGTACTGTTTTGATTTATATGCACAATAGCCGGCATTATAAATTAAAGCAGTATCAACCATATTATCAGCACTTAATAAATCAATTGCTTTAGCATACGATTCAAAAGCTTTCTGATAATTTTTTTCCTTATAAGCAGTATTTCCCTCATTTTTATAGAAATTTGCATCTTCCTGTGCAAATATTACTGTTGTTAAGAATAAAAATCCAAATAATACGCTTAATTTCTTCATAATCTAATTTAATTTAAGTTTAACAAAAATAAGGCACGAAAATAACAGTTCGTTGAAATTAAACAAGAATATTTGCTAAAAATTGTTTAAAATAAAGTTAAGTTTTATGGATAACACTGTTTTTGCATGAAAAAAGATTGATAAATGGGTACAATAGACGAAAACCATGAAATATAAATTCCTAAAATGGTATTTTAATTTATTTTGTTGCTGAAAGGCTTTTTTTTATGAACTTTGTATATTAACTAATTTAATGTTACTTCTATGAAAATTTTACTACTATATGCTACAGAATTTGGTTATAAAACTACGATAAAAACACTTTTAGATTTTCCTGATATTGAAGAAGATAAGAGTTATAAGGAAATTCAATTAGCTTTTATACAGGTTGAAAAAGAAGATGAAGAAAACATTATTCCATTAGAAAAAAAGCTTATTAAAAACCTAAAATGGATTGTTAAAAAAAACAGTACCAATAAAATTGTACTGCATTCTTTTGCACATTTATCAGAAAGTAAGGCAGATCCGGTGGTAACAAAAGAATTTTTTAATGCAGTTGAAAAAAGACTAAGTAATTCTGGTTTTGAGGTCTTTCAAACACCGTTTGGATACTTTCTGGATTTAAAGTTAGAAGCACCGGGTTTTTCAACTGCAAGAGTTTTTAAATCAATATAGAGCTATTTAACAACCATATTTTGTACTTTTTATATGCGACGCTTAAAAAAGCAAACAATTGAGGCAATACTGGGAACAATAATTTTTCATTTAATTGTTGCTATTATTTTCATGCTTTCAAAACTTAGTAGCATTGAAAAAGTTGATAAAGAAGGTTTTCTTATAATTTTTGAAAATAATCAGAAAAAACAAAGTGAAACAGATTTAAACTCAAAAGAAAATATACTACTTGGAGCCGATAAATTACGACAAAATATAGCTGTAAATAAAGACCAGACTAATAATAACCTATCGCCCGAAGAAAATTTAAAACGAATTTTAGCTTCTATGAAAAACTTTAATATTGAAGCTGAAAATAATTTAGAAAACGATAAGAATAAGGAATTGAATGCAGAATTGCAGAAAAAATTAAAAGACCGCTCAATGATTGACAGTATTAAACAAATTAATGAGCAAAAAAAGAAAGAAGATGCAACCTATTTTTATAAAGGGCCTACAAATATTACTTATACTTTAAAAAACAGGCAACATGTCTATTTACCTGTACCTGTATATAAATGTGAGGGTTCGGGAATAGTTTCTTTAATTATAACAGTAAATAGAAAAGGCTTTGTAGAATCTGTAAGTATAGATTCAAAAAATGCAGTTATAGATGAATGTTTAATTAAAGTTGCTAAACAATATGCATTAAAAACAAAGTTTAATGAAGATAGTAAAGCCCCTGAAAGGCAAAAAGGCAATATAACATATCATTTTGTAGCTCAATAAAAGACTCAATTATTTATTGAAACATCATAGTAAGCACGACTAATATTTCTGGGTTCTTTATCTTCTTCAACCATAAAATAATATGTTCCACCCCACTTGTAGGAAACTTTTAAAAATATGCTTAATTTATCTTTTTCTTTTATAACAGTTTTTATTACGGTTCGGTTTCCTTTATCCAGTATTTCAGTATTCTTTCTGTTTGGATATTGCGCTGCAATTACACTTGCTCTCGCTTTTTTTCTTTCTGCCTCAATCAATTTCTGATTTGCAATATTTTCGTCATGTTTCTTTTTTTCTGCTGCTAATCTGTTTGCTTCAGCTTCTGCTTTTAATTTAGCAATTTTTTTAGCATTTTCTTCTTCTTCTTTTTTCCTTTTTTCCTCTTCTGCTAATTTAGCAGCATCAGTCTCAGATTTTAATTGTGCCAATCGTTTTTCACGTTCTTCTTTTTCCTGTTTAAGCCTTTCTTCCTCTGCAAGTTTAGCAGCCTCAGCCTCAGCTTTAATTTGTGCCAATCGCTTAGCTTTGTCTTCTGCATCTTTTCTTAATTTTTCCTCTTCGGCCAATCTGGCAGCTTCTGCTTCTGCTTTACGCTTAGCATCTATCTCCAATTTTTTTTGTGCTTCAAGCTTTTCTCTTTCTTCTGCTTCTTTTTTTGCAAGTGCTTCCTGAGCCAATTTCTGCTTTTTAAAAGCTTCTTCTTCTTTGCGTTTTTCTTCTAAATCTGCTAATCTTTTCTTTTCTGCTTCTGCCTTTAATTCTTCAATTCGCTTTAATCTTGCAGCTTCTTCTTGTTTTTTCTTTTCTGCTTCTGCTAATCTCGCTGCTTCAGCTTCAGCTTTTAACTGTGCCAGTTTAGCGTCATTTTCTTCTTTCTGCTTTGCAGCTATTGCTGCTTGTTCTTTTTTATATTCTTCTACTTCACTATTTCTTTCTTCTTCTTCTCTTTTTGTCTCTAATTCTTTTTCTGTTTCTTCAATTTTTTTTCTAACTAATTTATGATAATCTGTATCATATGAAAAATCATCAGTTTTTGGATTATATAGAATTTTACCCACTGGTTGCGTGAAAATATAAACATCAACATCTTTTTGTTTTTTAAACAAATAAACTTTCAGCTCATACGGGTCCCATCCATAAGTTACTTGTAAATCAGCAGGTAAATTCGTGTTAACTTCTATTTTCTTAGTAACATAGTCGGGCCTGGTAAATGATAATATATAATCGGCATGAAAATCAAGGTCAAATTCAAATTTTCCATTTTTTGCTGGAATAAACTCATCAACTTTTTCCCCATCTTTCTCAATAATTATCTTTGCTCCTTCCATAGTACCTTTTTGAATAAAAACTTTTCCATATACTGTAAAAGGAACTTGTGCTATTAACCTAATATTATAACCACTAATGATAAAAATAAAAATTAATAGAGTTATATGGTTTCTCAGAAGTTTCAAGTTTCTCTAAATATAATGAGTTTTACTTTTTATATTACAATGATTATAAACAACTTAATATCAATTGGTTTTATTCCTCTGTCTATATTTAATAATCTACTTTTTAATACGTATTAAAAATACATAAAATATAATAACATAATATATTCAGTTAAATAAATTAATTATAATAAACATAAATATATGATATAATTGTTTTATAGTTACAAGTTTATAACTCGATTAAGTATTTAATATTCAATATATTATATATAAATTTACAAATTATTAATCCCAAACATTTATCATTTTAACTTATACGATACTTCTTCTTAAAAGTTGTAAAAGTTAATAAATACCCACATATGTACCTATAAATAAACGCTGTGTTTTGAATAAAACAATTTGTTTGCCCCTCTCCACTAAAAGGCGGAAGCAAATTGATTTTCTTCACTCCCTTTTTGGAAGACGTAAATGAATAACATCAATCTCTATATAGGCAAATATGCAGATAACCATAAAAATTTATATCCATATACTCTATTAGTGTTCAGGCATTAACTTTATAAAAAAATGTTAGCTACAATTACAATATTTATATATAGTTATATTATGTAAGTTTTTTATTTTTACTTTTTTTACCAAAATAAATACTAATCGTCTTAATCAATTTTTATAGATTTAAAGAATTTAACATAACTTATAAAATTGAAAATAGTAATTTGCATCTAACTGTATTTTAAGTATTATATAATGAAAGAAGAACAAGCCAGGATATTACAATTGAGAAAAGAAATTGAAATGCATAATTACAAATATTATGTATTGTCAAATCCTGAAATTTCTGATTTTGATTATGATATGTTGATGAACGAGTTAATTGAATTAGAAAACCGTTTTCCTGAATTATCAGATGAAAACTCTCCTACACAGCGTATTGGTAGCGATATAGATAAAGAATTTAAACAGGTTACACATAAATATCCAATGCTTTCGTTAGGAAACACTTATTCTGAAGATGAAATTATGGAATTCGACCAACGAATTAAAAAACTGATTGGCAGTATTTTCAGTTATGTCTGTGAGTTAAAATTTGATGGTACTTCAATTGGCTTAACATATGAAAAAGGTGAATTAACCAGAGCTGTAACCCGTGGTGATGGCAATAAAGGTGACGATGTAACCTCAAATGTAAAAACAATAAAAAGTATTCCGTTAAAGCTGTTTGGCAATGAGTACCCCAATGATTTTGAAATAAGAGGAGAAATTTATTTTACCCATAAAAGCTTTCAACAATTAAACACAGAAAGAGAAGAAATAGGTGAACCTGCTTTTGTAAATCCAAGAAATGCTGCTTCAGGCACGCTAAAAATGCACAATTCGGCAGCAGTAGCAAAACGAAATTTAGAATGTTACCTTTATTATCTTTTATCAGATGAGCTTCCTTCCGACTCTCATTACCAAAATTTAGTGAAAGCAAAAAGCTGGGGTTTTCGTGTTTCTGAATATATGAAACCATGCCCTTCTATAACACAAGTTTTAGAATATATAAAATATTGGGAGAAGGAAAGAAATAATTTACCATACGATATTGACGGAATTGTAATAAAAGTTGATTCGTTAAAACAGCAAAGGCAACTGGGTTTTACTGCCAAATCGCCTCGTTGGGCAATTTCATATAAATTTAAAGCAGAACGGGTATTAACCAAATTGCTTTCAGTTGATTATCAGGTGGGCAGAACCGGATCAATAACTCCTGTTGCTAATTTAGAACCCGTTTTTCTTGCAGGTACTACAGTAAAAAGAGCTACCTTACATAATGCTGACCAAATGGCACTACTCGACTTACACGAAAATGATTTGGTTTATGTTGAAAAAGGAGGTGAAATAATTCCAAAAATTGTTGGAATTGACAAAGAAAAACGCCCAAAAAATAGTAAAGCCATTAAATTTATTGAATATTGCCCGGAATGCAACACACCTTTAGTCAGGCCTGAAGGAGAAGCAAATCATTATTGCCCTAACGAAGATAGTTGCCCGCCACAAATAAAAGGGAAACTGGAACATTTTGTCAGCCGTAAAGCTATGAACATAGGAACAGCAGAAGCTACCATTGACCTTTTATATAAAGAGGGAATACTAAAAAATATAGCAGATTTTTATGACCTTAAAAAAGAAGATATTATTTCGCTGGAGAGATTTGCTGAAAAATCAGCCGAAAATTTAATTCAAAGTATTGAGGAATCGAAAAAAGTATCTTTTGAACGAGTTTTGTATGCTCTGGGAATTAGATATGTTGGCGAAACAGTTGCCAAAAAACTTGCTTTCAGCTTAATAAATATTGATGCTTTGATAAATGCTTCTTTTGATGAATTAATTACCATTGATGAAATTGGAGAAAGAATTGCAAAAAGTATTATTTCATTTTTCAAGAAATCAAGCAATGTTTCTATTATTAACCGATTAAAAAACAATGGTTTACAATTTGCTATTGATACTCTACTTCAAAATAAAAAAACTGATAAATTAGGAAATCAAACATTTGTTATTTCAGGGGTTTTTGAAAAACATTCGCGTGATGAATTAAAATCGCTAATTGAACTAAATGGCGGAAAAAATACCGGTTCGGTTTCAAAAAAGACAAACTATTTGTTAGCCGGTGAAAATATTGGGCCCAGTAAATTAGAAAAAGCTCGTAAATTTGGTATTAAAATAATTTCGGAAGATGATTTTTTGAATATGATTGAATAAGCAAAGAGTACAAAGTACTAATCCGGTAGAAAGTTTGGGAATAAAATGGTTTCAGGTTTAGCTTTGTTCTATAAATTTATTTAGTCCTGTATTTAAAATATTGAATTCATGGTTCTTAAAAAGTGAAAAATTAGAAAGTTAAAAGCTAAAGTAATTAATAGTAATTTTATAAATCATTGATTTATAACACCATAAACAACAAACAAGAAGTTTGAAGTTTTGAATTTTAAAAGTAGTGTAAAAGAGTAAATATTTTTTAAAATTATATTTGTAAAATTAAATATGGTGTTTATCTTTGCACCTCAATTTAAAAATTGAACCGATTCAGTAGCTCAGTTGGTAGAGCACATCCCTTTTAAGGATGGGGTCCTGGGTTCGAGACCCAGCTGAATCACCGAAAGCCTCGAGAAATCGGGGCTTTTTTTTTACTTAGCCATTAAGCCACATTAAACAAAAGTACTATTGATGTACAGGAATAGTTTCGGTAATTAATTGCAAATAATTCCTGCCGAAATTAGCAATTAACCAGTCATATAGCATAATGAGGTCATCTGAAGAAAGCCATTTTACCGACTTTTTAAGTTCCTTTTTAAACAAAACCGGATTATAACTTATGCTTTTTAAAATAGTTTTTTGATGTTCTAACATTTTTATTTCTATTTTACTACTTAAGACGAATTAAATTTAAAAACGTTTACTCTTTAAATTTATTTTTTTAAAAAATGTTAAAATTTCATAAGTTATTAACAATAATTTTTAGCTGATTCTATTCAATAATGCCTAAATTTGAAGTAAAACACTTTCATCCAAATAAATACTTACCCATGACAAAAACTTATCACTTCATTATTGGTTTATTCTTGATACTCCCTTTTATTACTAATGCCCAAAATAATAACGGAATAATAGATGATTACAATGAACTTACCACTAAAATGGAAGTTCCTTTCACTATGCCTGACGGAACTCATTTAATGACAGATATTTATTTACCTGTTACAAGAGATTCAATGGTTGTTAAATTTCTTTTTCCGGGTTTCGATAGCGTCACTTTGCAAGTCATTCCTAAGGGAATTCAATATATTATATATGATAGTATTAATGGCGAAATAAATGAGAATCCATACCAATTGCCTTTTATTTTTACCAGAACACCTTACGATAAAAGTGTTGACGAACAAGTTGAAACACTTTTTGCCATTCTGGGCTATGGTTATGCATTGCAAGATATGCGTGGTCGTTATGCTTCCGAAGGTGTTTATTTACCCATGTACAGTGATGCATGGAATAAAAATCCATATCATCCCGACATAAAAAACCTGTTAGATATTACTGAATTAGCTAATCCGATGAACGGAAATAAACAAGAAGATGGTTATAATAGCATTAAATTTTTAACCGATAGTTTATTTCGTATTTATGATACCAATACTTTTTTAATAACCAACGGCAGTATTGGAATGATTGGAGCTTCAGCGCTTGCCAATTCTCAGTACCAGGCAGCTTCTGCACATAAGATTAATCCTTCTCAACCGGGTTTGAAATGCCTGTTTCCAATTGTTGGAACCAATGAAAACTATCATTCAACAGGTTTTCATAACGGAGTTTTCAGGCAATCATTGGTAAAAGGCTGGCTTGCCGGACAAATGGCTTCTTTAAACGAAGATTCAATTGGTACAGATACTTCTATTTCCAACTCAATTCATACTCCGGCCGACTATGCAAAATCATCAATTCAGGAAGTAATTGATATTGCCGTCAGACAGTTTACCGATTATTCATACAACGGCCTCCCTCCTTCTTCTTATCCTAATTCAATCATCAGAAAAGATTTGGATGCTTCAATGGCACCGGTTAACGAATTTGGCGAAGGAGATTCATTAGGCTCATACAGTCGTTACACCAACATGGAAGTACCAATATACCATTTAACAGGCTGGTGGGATATTTTTATTAACGGACAAATTGATACTTATAATTTCTTAATGAAAAATTTAAGTGAAAATTACCAAAATAAGCAGTTGCAAAAATTAGTTATCGGGCCGTGGGCTCACCAGACAGTTGGCACAAAAACTACCGGAGATGTTACCTATAAAGACAATATTAATTCTTTTATTATTGATTTTGAATCAATTATTGAGTCCGATGGCTCCATAAATTTTAACAAAATACTTAATTCTGATATTTTACAATGGTTTAGGTATAACCTGAATTTTAATAATTATGCTAAAATTGGAAACCCGAAAGTTAAACTTCCTGAAAGTAATAATTGGCAGGCATTGAACGACCAGGTTGAAATCAGGTTTCCTTCAACTGATTATATTATACCCTATACTGATTTTTTAAATTACCTGGCCGGAAGAGCTTCATTACCGGAAATGGATATGGAATACCGCGTGAATGGCGAAGTAAGCCCTGATCATTTGAATTTGCCACCCGTGGAAGAACCCGTTATACCCATTGCTGAAGAAGTTAATCTGGATAAAATAACCGATTTTAAAAACATTCCTAATGTTCGTTTATATGTGCCTGGGCCTATAAACGACGGTGTGCCGGAAAATGATTTTACAGGAAATTATTGGATAATGCGCGATTCTTTTCCTTTTTATAAAGATATTAATGAAACAAATTTTTATTTGCATACAGATGGTTCAGTTAATGATATTGCACCGGTTATAAACAAAAGCCCGGTTAATTATTTAACTGACCCTGATGACCCTGTAATAACGGTTGGCGGCGCAAATATGGATATTGACAACCCTGATGGCAATGGAAGAAGCCAGGGACAAAAGAATTTAGCCGACCCCAAATATGCAACTTTCACTATGGATAGAGAAGGTGTAATTACTTTTGAAACAAACGAATTTAGCGACTCACTTTCTATTGTAGGTATTCCGGTCGCTACGCTTTATGCTTCTGTTGAACCATTGGATTCAACTATAAAATTTACAGATACCGATTTTTTTATACGAATTTTAGATGTATATCCCAACGGGAAAGAGCTTTTTGTGGTTGGAGGTGCTGTAAACGCACGCGCCAGGGACTATGCAAAAAGTTTAGCCAATGGAATAGATGATATTAATATTCCGTTTGAAAATATTAGAATTAATAAAACTTACGAATTCAAATTTAAGCTATTGCCTATTGCTTATACCTTTGGAAAAAAGCACAAACTAAAAGTACTTATAAGCAGCAGCAATTATCCAAGATTTCAGGTAAATGCCAATGTGCCTGTTAATGACAATGAATTTTTCAGAAGAGAACCCGGCGACGGACAAACCTATATATTTAATGGTGTTGAAATGCTGCCACGTAAAGTTATACATAACATTTACGCTTCAGCTGAATACCCTACACATATTCAATTGCCTGTTTATGGAAATTTTCATATAACAAGCTCACCTGAAAAAAAGTTAATTGTTTCAAATAACCAATACAAGGTTTTTCCTAACCCGGCAACTGATTATTTTATATGTACCTCAAAATCAAATAAATTGTTTAGTTATGAACTTTACGATATTACGGGAAAATTAATTCATAAAAGTAGTTTTAAACGTAAGCATTTAAGCAATATCAATTTACAAAAAGGTATTTATATTATCAGATTTATCAGTAAAAATGATTTACTAGTTGAAACCAAAAAACTGATTATTCATTAAAATCATATTTTTAAAATAATTCTTCTTTTTCTTTCACTCCATATTAATTTATTTTATAAATTTGCACAAAAGAACATAAATTGTGCAATTATGCAAGTTAGTAAATCAAAAGAAAATATTCTGGAAGTAGCAAGGCATGTTTTTAGCCGGTTTGGCTTTAATAAAACAACTATGTCTGATATTGCAGAAGCAGCCAGGAAAGGAAGAAGGACTATATACTCCTATTTCAATAGTAAAGAAGATATATACCAGGCAGTTATTCAAAAAGAAGTTGATATTTTACAAAACAGATTATCTGGTGTTTTAAACGAAGAACTTACCCCTCGCAAAAAACTTGAAAAATATCTTGATACACGAATGAATACCATTAGCGAACTGGCTAATTATTATAATGCTATTAAAAATGCCTATACACAAAACTTTAGCATGATTCAGCGTATAAGAAAACGTTTTGACAAAGCTGAAATAAATATGCTTTCAAGTATTCTGGATCATGGGAACAAAAGTGGAGTATTTTCAATTGAAAATACTGAATTGACAGCAAAAACCATGGTTTTAGCACTTAAAGGACTGGAAATTCCAATTTATTTTAACGACGAAAATTTTCAAATAAAAAGCTTTATACATAACCTTAAACACATTTTGTTTAACGGATTAACTAAATAAATTAGTTTATGAATTTAACAATTAAGGAAATATCAGGAAAAAGAGATTTAAAAAAGTTTATTAAATTTCAATATAAATTATATAGAGGTAATAAATATTATGTCCCACCATTATTAATTAGCGAATTAGACACTTTATTACCAGCAAAAAACCCGGCTTATGAATTTTGTGAAGCTAAATTCTGGCTAGCCTATAGCAACAACAAAATTGTTGGCAGAATTGCCGGAATTATTAACCACAAGTACATAGAAACCTGGGATAAAAAGCAAGCCCGATTTTCCTGGTTCGATTGTATTGAAGATGAAAATGTTGCCTTTGCTCTTTTTGAAACGGTTGAAAAATGGGCAAAAAGCAAAGGAATGAATGCTATTTACGGCCCTTACGGATTCACAAATCTTGATAAACATGGTGTATTAGTTGAAGGCTTTAATGAATTGGCCACCAATTCATCAAATTATAATTATCCGTATTACAAAGATTTTATTGAAAAATACGGTTATAAAAAAGAAGTTGATTGGGTGGAACGCAGTATAAAAGTTCCTGATAAAATTCCGGATAAGATTCAAAGACTTTCAAAATTAATTGCAGAGAAAAACAAATTACATTTCAAAGAGATTAATACAAAATCAGATCTGAAGAAATATGCCAATGAATTGTTTGATCTTTTTAATCAATCGTATGCAAAACTTTACGGTATGGTTGAATTTACAGAAAAACAAAAAGAGTGGATGACAAAAAACTATTATAATGTTTTGAACAAAGATTATATGGCTGTTGTGTATAATGAAGATGAAAAAATGGTCGCATTTGGAATATCAATGCCTTCATTATCAAAAGCTTTGCAAAAAGCAGGCGGTAGATTATTCCCGTTCGGAATTTTTTATATAAAAAGTGCACTCAAAAGAAATGATACGCTTGATTTGTTGCTCATCGGTGTACATCCCGATTATCAAAAAAAAGGAGTTAATGCTTTATTATTCAATAAAATAACTCCTAATATTTTTAAGAATGGCTTTAAGTACGTTGAAACAACACAAAACCTGGAATCAAATGCCGAAGTCCAAAACCAATGGAGGTTGTATGAAACCAGGCAACATAAAAGAGCCAGAAGCTTTATAAAAACTTTATCTTAACACTTAAAATTTATCATCATGTCAACACATATTGATTTATTTAGAGAAACACAGGAAATTCAAGTCAGACTAGAAAAAATAAGAGATATTGGGTTACAATATTTCGATCTTTATTCTCAAAGATTGCGGCATGATAAAAAACAACCCAAAACTTTAAAAGATAAAGTAGTAATTGTAACCGGTGCTTCATCTGGTATTGGCAGAGCAACTGCTTTAGCTTATGCTAATAAAGGTGCAAAACTGGTATTGGCTGCACGCAACGAACGAAAATTAAATGAAGTTGAACAGGAAATTCGCATGAATAAAGGAATTGCTATTTCTGTGGTTACAGATGTAACCATTGAACAGCAATGTAAAAATCTTATTGAACAATCAATTGAATTTTACGGTAAAATTGACGTTCTGGTTGCCAACGCAGGTATTTCTATGCGTGCTTTATTTACTGAATTAGACTTATCTGTACTAAAAAAACTTATGGATGTAAATTTTTGGGGGACAGTCTATTGCACCAAATATGCCTTACCATATCTTTATAAAACCAATGGTTCATTAATTGCCATTTCTTCTGTTGCAGCCATAACCCCATTACCAGGCAGAACAGGTTATTGTGCTTCTAAATCGGCAGTAAACGGCTTTATTAATTCATTAAGAATTGAAAATAGAAAGAATAAAATTCATATAATGCTTGTTAGTCCGGGTTTTACCGACTCGAATATAAGGAAAACCGCACTTAACAAATATGGAGAAGCTCAATTAAACAGTCCATTAAAAGAAGGAAAACTGATGTCATCAGAAGAGGTTGCCCGAAAAATTGTTAAAGCAACTCTTTCCCGGCAAAGGTCTTTAATATTAACAATGGAAGCTAAATTAGCCTTCTTTATCAATAAATTTAAACCAACTTTTGTTGAAAGGGTAATTTATCATAAAATGGCTAAAGAACCTGATTCGCCTTTTAAGTAGTTTTATTACCTAACTTAATTTTTAACACTATGTTTTTCGGAAAAACTTTTTCCGGCATGTAAAGCAGCAATATTATCATTTACTACTTTATCCCCTTTCTTTCCGAATATTAATTTAATTCCTTCTAAAAAACTTTCAAATGGAATATTTATAAAAGGAGAAGCTGCTCCAAGCATAACAATATTCGAAGATTTTGGAGAACCAATTTCTTTGGCAATATGGTCGGCATCAATTAATATATGATTTGCATGCTGCTCTATTTCCCCTAAAATTCTTTTTATATCCGGATAATCAGGAATATTAATATACGGAGTAGAATTGGCAACAATCCAACCATTTGCATTCAAAAAAGGCAAATAACGAAGCGATTCCATTGGCTCAACAGAAAGTATTAAATCAGCATAACCTTCAGGAATTAAATCTGATGCAATCTCTTTTTCTGAAATTCTCATATGCGAAAGCACTGCTCCTCCTCTTTGGCTCATTCCATGAACCTCAGCTTGTTTAATGTTTAAATTATCTTTAGTAGCAGCCATACCAATAGTTGCAGCAATTGATAAAATTCCTTGTCCGCCAACTCCTGCTAATACAATATCTGTTTTCATATCAAAACTTTTTGAAAAATTAATTTAAGATCTTCTTTTTTGCCTCTTTTTTTCTCTTAGCCAATGTCTGAATACATTCACGCCTGGGAATAACAACAGAAACACCTTCATAAGCCATTTCTTCTTTAAAAATACGAACCATTTCATCCATATTTTTCTTAAGCGGAACAAATATTCTTATATGCTCCGGCTCTACTCCTATACCTTGACAAATATCTTCAATTTTACCTGTTGCAGATGATTCCTGTCCGCCGGTCATGGCAGTTGTAAAATTATCAGCTATTATTATGGTTACATGACTTTTTTCTTTAACGGCATCAATTAACCCGGTTATACCGGAATGTGTAAAAGTAGAATCTCCAATAAAGGCTACTGCCGGAATTAATCCTGCATCAGCAGCACCCTTCGCCATAGTTATTGATGCTCCCATATCCACACACGAATCAATGGTTTCAAACGGAGGCAAAGCACCTAATGTATAACATCCAATATCTGAAAATACCCTGCCTTTTCCATAATTATTTAGCGCAATATTTAATGCATTATAAGTATCAGCATGTCCGCAACCTTGGCATAACATTGGAGGCCTGTTTGCAAGAAAGTCTGGAATATCAAAAGTTTTAGTACCAGAAAGCCCTAAGCTTTTTGCCACAATAGTCGGATTTAATTCACCATCACGTGGCAAGGTTCCATCTAACCGTCCATTCACTTTTATTCCGTTTGCAAGATAACCTTTTATCATTTCTTCAATAAGTGGATAGCCTTCTTCCAAAATCAATAATTTATTACATTCATTTGCAATTTTCTCAATTTTTGATTTTGGAATAGGATATTGTCCGATTTTTAAAACCGGATAAGCAATATCTTCATCTCTGAAATTTTCTTTTAAATAATTATAGGAAATACCGCAAGCTATAATTCCCATTGATTTATCTTTTCCTTCAAAATACTGATTATAAACAGATTCCTCAGAGCTTAACAAAAAGTTAGCCTGGTTTCCCAATAAGTTTTTATATCGTCCTCTTGCAATGGAAGGCAATAAAATAAATTGTTTAGGATCTTGTGGCAAAACCAATTTATTTTCATTTTTAACATCATGCCTTCCAACAGCAGCTCTCGAATGTGCCAGCCTTGTTGTTATTCTAATTAAAACGGGAGTTTGATACTTTTCCGATAATTCAAAGCCATGATAAGCCATCTCATAAGCTTCCTGCTGATTTGAAGGTTCAAGCGTAGGAATCATGGCAAATTTTCCATAATATCGCGAATCTTGCTCATTTTGTGAAGAGTGCATTGACGGATCATCAGCAACTGTAACCAGCAGTCCTCCATTTACACCTGTAATAGCTGAATTCATAAATGCATCGGCAGCAACATTCAAACCTACATGTTTCATACATACCATAGCTCTTTTTCCTGCATATGACATACCAAGTGCGGCCTCCATAGCAGTTTTTTCATTAGTTGACCAACGACTGTGAATTTTGCGTTCTTTAGCTGTTTTATTTATCTGGACATATTCTGTTATTTCAGTTGAAGGCGTTCCCGGATAAGCATATATTCCGGACATTCCACCATCAATAGCTCCTTGTGCAATGGCTTCTGCTCCTAATAATGGTAATTTTTGCATATTTTAAAGATTAATTTTCATTTTAAAGAGTTGTCCAAAATTAGAAAAATTAAAAATGATGCCGAACTTTTTTTACATGATTTAAAACAGGTTAATAATAAATGTAAAAACTATTTTCTTAACTTATTATATCCCAAAGTACTATAGTAAATTAAATAACGTAATTTTTTGAACAACTCAACATATTAATCTTTTTCCAATATTCTAACTTTGATATTTGATTGATAAGGGCTTGATAAATAAACTCTATGAATAGCTTTTGTGAAATCTTCATCTTTTGCTTTATAGATATTATCGACGTATTTCTGAGGATTCCTGTCAGCTAAAGGAAACCATGTACTTTGTACCTGTACCATTATTCTATGTCCGGGCTTAAATGTATGCAATACATCAAGCAATTTAAAGCTTATACGAGTAATTTTATTTGCATCAAACGGCATTGGTTTTTCAAAAGAATTGCGATATCTTCCACGAAAAATTTCACTTCTAATCATCTGCTCAAAACCATATAAAGAAGTATCGGAAAATACTTCTTCTTCTGACTCTTTGTCAGGATAAACATCTATTAGTTTCACTATCCAGTCAGCATCACCGGCTGTTGTCGATACATAAAGTTCAACTTCTATATCTCCTATAATTGTAATGTTATTATTAATTATAGATGTTTCGTAACTTAAAACATCAGTTCTATCTGAAACAAATCGCTGATCCTCAATCATATATTCTTTAGGCATACGATTCGATTCATATCTTGATCCGGGAACGGGATTAGCGGGGTCGCTTATAAACTCATCATACAAAATTTTATCAACTTTGGCAGTTGGTTTATCAAATTGCAAAGCTTTATTATTGTTTAAATACAAAGTTTTAAATTGAACATTTTGAGGAGGCCAACTTGAAAATAATTCCCATTTTTTCAATCCGGTATCAAAAACTGAAGCTTCAGAAATATTTACTTTTTTATAACCTTTCAAGTAATATTTGAAAAAAGGCAATTCAATATTATTTAAATAATATTCAGAAGGTGAAGGAGAATTACCAAATGCAATTTTACCAAGTGAATTGCCATCAGTCCTTGCCCACCCACCATGTATCCATGGCCCAAAAACAAAATAATTATGGTTGTCAGGTGTATTCTTTTCAATAGTTTTATAAATATTAATTTCGCCATAAAGATCTTCTGCATCATATAATCCTCCAACAACAAGCACTGCGGGCTTAATGTTTTTCAGATAAGGCAATATATTACGTTGTTGCCAGAAATAATCATAATCGGGATGTTCAATTATGCTATCCCAAAACGGGACTTTATTAAAATAAAATTTTTCATTAATATTAGACAGAGGCCCTATTTCATTTAAATAAAACTGAAAGCCATTATCAGAAGTATGTACAAATCTATCATCCCATTTTGTAGTTAATTCTTTTCGTTCCTTGCCGAACACATACATAAAATCAAACATATGAGCTAAAAATAATGCTCCATTATGATGAAAATCGTCCCAAAACCAATCGGCAATTGGTGCTTGTGGCGAAACTACTTTTAAAGCAGGATGAGCGTCAATTAAAGCCATTGCCGCATAAAATCCGGGATAAGAAATACCCCAAATACCAACTTTCCCATTATTATTTTTAATATTTTTTATCAACCAGTCAATAGTATCAAAAGCATCAGAACTTTCATCTGTTTGTGTTGAATCTGTTTTATCAGGAATATACGGCCTCATATTTTCATAAGTACCCTCGCTCATAAACTTACCTCTTACATCCTGATATACAAATATATATTTATCATAAGCAAAATAAATTGAGGGGCCCAGATTTTCCTTATATTCCTGCTCTCCATATGGCCATACCCTGTAAGGAGTTCTATTTAAAAGTATTGGATATTTTATAGATGTATCTTTGGGTGAATATACTGTTGTAAATAATTTAACTCCATCGCGCATTTCTATTTTATACTCTGCTTTATTATAGTTGTTAAGTATAAATTGCGCATCAGGATGATTAATTTTAGGCTGTGCAATAAGCAAACTATTCATAAATCCAAAACAGCAAACGATGAATCCTTTTAAAAAATTAGTTGTATTATATTTCATTTTTAGTATTTTTATAAAATTCTAAAACGCAAAATAGCATTAAATTATATAACTTTAAAAAGCAATTTAATTATTATTAGTTTCCCAGTATATAATATATGAAACATAATATAACCATTTTCAGACAAATATTAATTAGTGTATTAATTCCTGTTTTAATAGTATTATTAATAGTTGAAGCAATTAATTACCAGAACACTAAGAGCATAATGGTTGCTTCCAATTCTGAAAAAAATGCAATTATTTCAGACGAAATTAAAACTATTTTTGAGTTTCAGGATATATCATTGGTAATGCCCGAAGATGCTTTAAATATGCGTTTAAAAAATATAAGCAATACATTAGTAAATAAGTATTTTAAAAATACAAACGGTATTGAAAAAGCCGATTTAAAAGTAATTCAGAAGGAAATTAATATGGACCCCAACTGGGAAGATATTTATATTATAAACCGCGAGGGAACTATCATAAATACTACTTTTAAGAAAGACTTAAACCTGAATTTATTTCAATTTGGAGAGGACTTAAAAAAGTTTTTAGAAAATATATTTGTCTCTCACGCTTTTCTTGTTGATAAATATTCAATAGAAGTATCAACAAAAAAATTAAAGAAATTTTGCTATCAAACCACATTAGATGGCAAATATATTATTGAATTAGGCACATACTCAAAAAAAGCCAATGAAGTTATGTGGTTTATTCGCAAGCGCTTAAAAGAAATTTCGAGTAAAAGTTCAGGTATTGTATCAGTTGACTATATCATTAACCAGGAAAATCCATTTTCACTTAATTCAAATCTTAAAATAGATGAAAATGAAAAAACCAGAATCCAAAATATTTATAAAACCAAGCAATCTAACGAATATAAAATTAGTAAAAATGGTAAAGATTTACATCTTGAATACATTTATATTGATAAAATAACAGATTTTTTTATAGGCGCAGTTATTCGCATTGTTTCAGACAGAACAACAGAAGAAAGATACCTAAGAAACGAATTGATAAAAGCAATAATATTATTTGTTATTACATTGTCAATATTGTCATTTATTATTTATTTAAGGGCAAAATGGATTTCAAAACCTGTAAGAAAATTAGTTATAACAACTAAGAATATTGCCCAGGGAAATTTGAGCGAACGAGCTGAAATAATTGGAAGGAATGAAATTGCAACACTTTCGGTTCATTTTAATTTAATGATTGAACAATTACAACAATCGCATGACGAACTGGAAAAAAGTAATTCAGAAATTAATGAACAAAAAAATATTATTGAGAGAAAGAATAAAGACATTATGGATAGTATTATGTATGCTAAACGCATACAAGAAGCTATTCTCCCACCAGATAAACTTGTAAACAAATACTTAAAAAATTCATTTATTCTTTACAAGCCAAAAGATGTTGTATCAGGTGATTTTTATTGGTTAGAAGTTCTTGATGATAAAGTATTGTTTGCAGCTGTTGATTGTACAGGCCATGGTGTACCAGGCGCTTTTGTAAGTATTGTGGGAAATAATGGTTTAAACAGGGCTGTAAATGAATTTAAATTGAATGTTCCTGGTGAAATACTTGATAAACTGGAAGATCTTGTTGAGGAAACTTTAAGACAAAAAGAAAATGAAGTTAAAGACGGAATGGACATAGCTATTTGTTCTCTTGACTACAAAACCAACACCCTTTGTTATGCAGGAGCTCATAATCCTTTATACGTTATTAGAGATAAAAATTTGGATTTCCCGGAAGGTGAATTATCAATTGATGAAGATGAAAAGAGAAATTTATTTGAAATTAAAGCAGACAGGCAACCTATTGGCTTACATGCATTCAGAAAGAATTTTACAAATCATACTATACAACTTAAAAAGAATGATACCATCTTTATTTTCTCCGATGGTTTTGCTGACCAATTTGGCGGGCCAAAAGGACGAAAATTTAAATATAAGCCATTTAAAAGGTTATTAGTTTCCATACAGGACAAACCAATTAAAGAACAGCGTGATATTCTTAACAAAACCATTGTTGATTGGCGAGGAGACCGTGACCAAATTGACGATATTGTTATAATTGGTGTCAGAATTTAATTTATTTGATTTTTTTTCAATTTAAATATTTTATGCTATGAGCTTAAGTTTAATTGTATTAATTCTTTTTTATTTATTAACTCCGATGTTATTAATTTATTTAGGTATTTTATTTCCATTTGTTCGAAAAGTTGGGGCTGTTTTATTAAGTTATCTAATTGGAATCATTTTAGGAAATATAGGTATTCTACCTGAAGGAAGTGAAAAAATACAAGAGATTATTACAATGATAACAATCCCCATTGCACTTCCTATGCTTCTTTTTTCATTAGATGTTAAACAATGGTTTAAGCTGGCAAAAAAAACTGTTTTATCGCTATTTATAGGCGTTTTTGCCGTAGTTTTTATGATTGTGGTAGGTTTTTATTTGTTCAGAGATAAAATTGATAATATATGGCAAATTGCAGGTATGCTTGTTGGTATCTATACTGGTGGAACTCCTAATCTGGCGGCCATAAAAACAGCACTTAATGTAAGCCAG